>NZ_JAAKSD010000007.1:0-187408 GCF_049173735.1 Aeromonas sp. 602396
GCGTTCAATCTGAGCCATGATCAAACTCTTCAATTTAAGTTTGGTTGCTTCGAAAAGCGGCTCAATGAATTGCTGAATTAACTGCTGCAACATAAAGTTGCTTTGGTCACTTCATCAGACATTGAAAATCAAAAATTGTTTTTGATGCTCGATGCTGTGAGTGCCCACACAGATTGCTTGATTCAAATTGTTAAAGAGCGACGCAACAATGTGCTGCTGCGGGAGTGGAATTCTACTCAACCGCCTTCTCGAGTCAAGCCTTATTTTCAAAGGCTTTTCGAGGTTACCGACGAGGTTGTTTGCGTTGCCGCTTGCCCTGTCGATGGAGGCGCATTATAGGGAGTGAATTCGTTCTGGCAAGCGGATAATTGCAAAAAGATGGCTTTCGTTGTTCGTTCGCTCACAAAGCCACCAATTGGCATATTAAACCGGCGAAATCAGCTTGCTGCAGGCACCGCGATGGCAAAATCATGCAGGTTGTCATAGATGGCATCTGCCAGTGCGCTACCCGTTTCGGTAACCGGCTTACCGGTTCTGACCATGATCTTGTGACCGACCCCGGCATTGCTCGCTGCTTTCAGATCGGAAGGCTTGTCACCCACCATATAGGAACGGCTCATGTCGATGTTCAGTTCCTGCTTGGCGAGCAACAGCATTCCCGGTTCCGGCTTGCGGCAGTCACAGGGAGCACCGTGATCCGGATGGTGTGGGCAGAAGTAGATACCATCGAGGTCCACATCGCGATCGGCCAGCGACCAATCCATCCACTCGGTCAGGTTCATGAAATCATCTTCGGTGAAATAACCGCGGGCAATCCCTGACTGGTTGGTCACTACAACCAGCAGATAGCCTTTCTTTTTGAGGAGCAGCAGGGCGTCTATGACTCCGGGCAGAAAATGGAAGTCATCAACCTGGCTGACATAGCCAGTGTCTTCATTGATGACACCGTCACGATCCAGAAAAATGGCGGGTTTGCTCACGGAAACTACCTCAATCAATGGTTTTGCCCAGTATCTCACAGGGCAGATAAAGCCCAAAAACAAAAGGGGCAGCCGAAGCCACCCCTTTCATGTGTGCATTTAAAGTATCGATTAAGCGATAACTTTAGCTACAACACCAGCACCTACGGTACGGCCACCTTCACGGATAGCGAAACGCAGGCCGTCATCCATCGCGATCGGCGCAATCAGGGTAACAACCATCTTGATGTTGTCGCCCGGCATTACCATCTCTACGCCTTCCGGCAGTTCGATGGTACCGGTCACGTCGGTAGTACGGAAGTAGAACTGCGGACGGTAGCCTTTGAAGAACGGGGTATGACGACCACCTTCTTCTTTGGACAGTACGTACACTTCAGATTCGAACTTGGTGTGCGGCTTGATGGTGCCCGGCTTGGCCAGTACCTGACCACGCTCTACGTCTTCACGCTTCACGCCACGCAGCAGTGCACCGATGTTCTCGCCTGCACGACCTTCGTCCAGCAGCTTACGGAACATTTCAACGCCGGTACAGGTGGTCTTGGTGGTATCTTTGATACCCACGATTTCCACTTCTTCACCAACTTTAACGATACCGCGCTCTACACGACCGGTTACTACGGTACCACGGCCAGCGATAGAGAATACGTCTTCGATCGGCATCAGGAACGGCTGGTCAATCGCACGCTCCGGCTCCGGAATGTAGCTGTCCAGGTGGCCAGCCAGTTCCAGGATCTTCTCTTCCCACTGAGCTTCGCCTTCCAGCGCTTTCAGTGCGGAACCACGGACTACCGGCAGGTCATCACCCGGGAAGTCGTACTCGGACAGCAGTTCGCGAACTTCCATCTCGACCAGTTCCAGCAGCTCTTCGTCATCTACCATGTCACACTTGTTCATGAACACGATGATGTACGGAACGCCTACCTGACGACCCAGCAGGATGTGCTCACGAGTCTGCGGCATCGGGCCGTCAGTCGCTGCTACTACCAGGATCGCGCCGTCCATCTGGGCAGCACCGGTGATCATGTTTTTAACGTAGTCGGCGTGACCCGGGCAATCTACGTGGGCGTAGTGACGGGTAGCGGTGTCGTATTCTACGTGGGAGGTGTTGATGGTGATACCACGCTCACGCTCTTCCGGTGCCTTGTCGATCTGGTCGAAGGCGAAAGCTTTACCACCGAAGTGCTTGGCCAGCACGTTGGTGATAGCTGCAGTCAGGGTGGTTTTACCGTGGTCAACGTGGCCGATGGTGCCGACGTTTACGTGCGGTTTATTACGCTCAAATTTTTCTTTAGACACGACGTAGTCCTTCTAGGTTAAACCCGCCTACCGTCGTAGGCGGGGAATCTTAAATTACTTGGATTTGCGCTCTTCGATCACGGCTTGTGCAACGTTGGTCGGTGCATCGTGATACTTGGCGAATTCCATGGCGTAGGAAGCGCGACCCTGGGTAGCGGAACGCAGTGCAGTTGCATAACCGAACATTTCGGCCAGCGGCACCAGAGCACGTACGATCTTGCCGGACGGGCCATCTTCCATACCTTCGATCAGGCCACGACGACGGTTCAGGTCACCGATAACGTCGCCCATGTAATCTTCCGGAGTTTCAACTTCTACTTTCATGATCGGTTCGAGCAGAACCGGGTTGGCCTTCATGAAGCCAGCCTTAAAGGCCATGGAAGCAGCGATCTTGAACGCCAGTTCGGAAGAGTCGACATCGTGGTAAGAACCGAAGTGCAGACGCACACCCAGATCCATAACCGGGTAACCAGCCAGCGGACCAGATTTGAGCTGCTCACGGATACCTTTATCAACACCCGGGATGAATTCACCAGGAATGACACCACCTTTGATGTCGTTGACGAATTCGTATGCTTTGCCTTCTTCCAGCGGGTACATGTCGATAACAACATGACCGTACTGACCGCGACCACCAGACTGCTTGGCATGCTTGCCTTCGATGTCTTTAACTGTGGTACGGATGGTTTCACGGTAGGCAACCTGCGGCTTACCTACGTTGGCTTCAACCTTGAACTCGCGACGCATACGGTCAACGATGATGTCCAGGTGCAGCTCACCCATACCAGCGATGATGGTTTGACCTGACTCTTCGTCAGTCCATACGCGGAAGGACGGATCTTCCTGAGCCAGACGGCCCAGAGCCAGACCCATCTTCTCCTGGTCAGCCTTGGTTTTCGGCTCAACCGCGATAGAAATTACCGGCTCCGGGAATTCCATACGCTCGAGGATGATCGGTGCGTTCGGGTCACACAGGGTGTCACCAGTGGTCACGTCTTTCAGACCGATGGCAGCAGCGATGTCACCAGCGCGTACTTCTTTGATCTCTTCACGCTTGTTGGCATGCATCTGAACGATACGGCCAAAACGCTCGCGCTTGTCCTTGACGGAGTTCAGCACGGTGTCACCGGAGTTGATCACGCCAGAGTAGACACGGAAGAAGGTCAGGTTACCAACGAACGGGTCGGTAGCGATCTTGAACGCCAGAGCAGAGAACGGCTCGTCATCGGAAGCGTGACGCTCGTCTTTGGTCTCGCCGTCCATTTTCAGGCCGTCGATAGCAGCAACGTCGGTCGGAGCCGGCAGGTACTCGATCACGGCATCCAGCATGGCCTGTACGCCCTTGTTCTTGAACGCGGAGCCACAGGTTACCAGGATGATTTCGTTGTTCAGCACGCGCTGACGCAGAGCACCTTTGATCTCTTCCTCGGTCAGCTCTTCGCCGCCCAGGTATTTTTCCATCAGGTCTTCAGACGCTTCAGCAGCGGCTTCAACCAGATTCATGCGCATTTCTTGCGCCTGTTCCAGCAACTCGGCCGGGACGTCTTCGTAATCGAAGGATACGCCCTGGTCAGCTTCGTTCCAGTTGATGGCCTTCATCTTGACCAGGTCAACAACGCCCTTGAAGTTCTCTTCAGAGCCGATGTTCAGCTGAAGGGGAACCGGAGTACCTTTCAGACGGGTCTTGATGTGCTCAACACAACGCAGGAAGTTGGCACCGGTACGGTCCATCTTGTTGACGAACGCAATACGGGGAACCTTGTACTTGTTAGCCTGACGCCATACGGTTTCAGACTGTGGCTGTACGCCACCTACAGCACAGTACACCATCACGGCACCGTCCAGAACACGCATTGAACGCTCTACTTCGATAGTAAAGTCAACGTGGCCCGGGGTATCGATGATGTTGATACGGTGCGGTTGGAACTGTTTACCCATACCGGACCAGAAAGCGGTGGTCGCGGCGGAGGTGATGGTGATACCACGCTCTTGTTCCTGTTCCATCCAGTCCATGGTGGCAGCGCCATCGTGAACTTCACCGATCTTGTGACTTACACCGGTGTAAAACAGTACGCGCTCGGTAGTAGTAGTCTTACCGGCGTCAATGTGAGCGGAGATACCGATGTTACGATAACGCTCAATGGGGGTTGTACGAGCCATTGTCATCCTCTTACTAAGGCGCTTGTCCCTAGATAATTAAAGGTGCGCAGAGTCAAAAGACCCTGCGCAAGCGGATTACCAGCGGAAGTGAGCGAAGGCTTTGTTCGCTTCAGCCATACGGTGAACGTCTTCACGTTTCTTGACAGACGAACCCTTATTGTCAGCGGCATCCAGCAGCTCGCCAGCCAGACGCTGAGCCATTGATTTTTCACCACGTTTACGAGCGGCATCAACCAACCAGCGCATTGCCAGGGCATTGCGACGTACCGGACGAACTTCTACCGGCACCTGATAGGTTGCACCACCGACGCGACGAGATTTAACCTCGACCGCCGGACGAATGTTATCCAGAGCTTCTTCGAATACGGCCAGGTGCTCTTTGCCAGATTTGGTGGCAATGATGTCCAGGGCGCCATAAACAATGGCTTCTGCAACAGATTTCTTACCGTCAACCATTACTACGTTGACAAATTTAGCCAGCAGCTCTGATCCGAACTTGGGATCTGGCAGGATTTTACGCTGACCAACAACACGACGTCTTGGCATTTCAAATTCTCCGTAACTTCAGGGATTACCCAAAACTAGAAAGCTATCTAACTAGAAACGAATTAACGTTTGGCCTTACTTAACGGAGAACCATTAAGCTTTAGGACGCTTCACGCCATACTTGGAGCGAGCCTGCTTACGGTCTTTAACACCGGCACAGTCCAACGCACCACGAACGGTGTGATAACGAACACCTGGCAAGTCTTTTACACGACCGCCACGGATCAGAACAACAGAGTGCTCTTGCAGGTTGTGACCTTCACCACCGATGTAGGAGGTGACTTCGAAGCCGTTGGTCAGACGTACACGGCACACTTTACGCAGTGCAGAGTTAGGCTTCTTCGGGGTGGTGGTATATACACGAGTGCATACGCCACGCTTCTGAGGGCACGCTTCCAGCGCCGGCACGTTGCTTTTCACAACGAGCTTGATGCGTGGCTTGCGAACCAACTGGTTAATAGTTGCCATCAAAAGGCTCCTGATAATGACTTCATAAACGTGTGGAAAATCCTCCCCGCAGATACGGGGACGCGAAATTTTATGCCCTGTTGTCTGGGGAGTCAAGATTTATACAATTTGCGTCACAAAAGGGCAATTCGGATCCGTTTGATTCCATGACATCACCTTGAATTTTCTTGAAAATATGCTTCTCAGCCACCCCAGGTGCGCGGGGAACCTTTTTGCGCAATCAGTGCCACCAGACCCGCCATATCGAGCACATTGCCCACCCGATGCTGCAAACCGCGAGCTTGCAGATCTTCCTGCATCACATAAAGCGGGATACCCGCCAGCCGCGCGCTCCACTGGGGAGCCGATGCCGCAATCACGGCATCCTGCATCAGTACCAGCTCATCCTCGGGCTGAAGGTATGAGAGCGCCTCTGCCAGAGCCTGACTCTGAAAGGGGGAGTTCAATATCAGATGCAACATGGAGACCTCAAAAGCTGATGTGAGTCGAATATTGTGCCCAGCGCCGAGCCAGTTCCTGGCGCGGCAGACTCTCGACGGGGATCAGCAGATCATCCACTGTCACGCCACGCTCTGCCAGCGAGTCAGCACAAACGTAGACCTCTTCGATATCGTAGAGTTCCAGCATTTTGAAGGTGGGCGCGTAGTGGCGCTGCAAAATGGCGGCAGGTTGCTGCTCCTTGAGCAGTTGCAGCACGCCGTCCCCAATTAGGAAGAGGGCCAGCTCATCGGTCATGGCCGAGGTGGCCAGCAGGGCATCCAACCCTTCCCGACCGGCGGCATGGCCATGGGGGCCACGACTGCAGATAAAGGCGATTTTCTTGCTCATGACTCCCCCTAGAACTGAACCAGCCGATCGGCGGTGAGCGCCGCCTCGGCCAACTGGCCCAGACCGCTCAGGCAAAATGGCGCTTGCAGATTGAAGTGTGTCTGCCCTGCCCCCTTGGCCTCCTGCTCATCGAGCACACCGCGCCGCATGGCGGCGGCGACACAGACATCGATACGGATCCCCTGCTCTTCTGCCAGCTCTCGCCACAGACGCACCAGGTCAGTCTCATCGGATGCAGGCAGATGCAAACCGTTGCCGTTGCAGACCCCGTCCTGATAGAAGAACAGGTGGGACAAGGTATGCCCCTGTGCCAACAGGGTGCGGGCAAAGCGATAGGCTGTGCTGGCCGACTGGGTGCCATAGGCAGGCCCCGTGACCAGAATGGCAAAACTCAGACTCATAGCAGGACTCCTGTGCTGACCCGGTCCATTTTACGCCAAAAACAAAAAAGCCCCTGCCAGGAGGGGCTTGATTCGATCTGTTGATCAGAGATGGGCAATCGCCTCGACCTCGACCAGCACATCTTTCGGCAGACGAGCCACCTCCACGCAGGAGCGGGCTGGTGCTGCATCGCCAAAGTAGCGGGCATAGACCTGATTGAAGGCAACGAAGTTGTTCATGTCACTCAGGAAGCAGGTGGTTTTGACCACTTTGCTGGCATCAGCACCCGCAGCGTGCAACACGGCAACCAGATTCTTCATCACCCGTTCGGCCTGCTCTTCGATGCCGCCAGCCACGATTTCCATGGTGGTAGGATCGAGCGGGATCTGCCCGGAGGTGAAGATCATCTCGCCAACCTTGGTAGCCTGAACATACGGACCAATCGCGGCAGGCGCCTTGTCGGTTGCAATCACTTCTTTAGCCATTCATCTATCCCCTTCTGGAATGAGTTACTCGTTCTCGTCTTCACCCTGCTTGCGCTGTCGGATGTAAAGATAAACGGTATGTTTTGAAATATTGAGTTTGTCCGCCACCAGATTGATCGAATCCTTGATGTCGAAAATGCCCTTCTCGAACAGCTGGGTCACGATGAAGCGATTCTTGGCATTGTTGGCCACGGTGGGATCGCGATTGATCTCGTCGATGGTGTTATCCACCGTCTGGGCAACCAGCTCTTCCACGCTGTTGGCGAAGGTCTCTGGTGACTGACGCGCCGCCTGCTGGGGCGTCGGGAAAAATTCGGCCACGAACTCGTGGAAAGGCGCATTGATGTGCAGGTTGATGCAAATAAGCCCCACTACTTGCCGCTCGCTGTTGCGAATGGCGATGGTGCTCGACTTCATCAGCGCGCCGGTACGGCTGCGAGCGAAATAGCTCTGGGTGTAATCCTGGCCGGTGCTCTCGATGTCCTTGAGCATGCGCAGGGCGAGATCGGTGATAGGCGCCCCGAGGGTACGTCCGGTATTGAAGCCGTTGGCGATCTTGATCACCGACTCGTGCAGATTTTCCAGGGAGTGGAGGACCACTTCACAATGCTTGCCGAACAGCTCGGCCAAGCCATCGATGAGCCCATCGTATGAGCGCAACAATTCCCTGTCTTCATCTGTAAAAGTGCGGCTGATCAGCTGTTCTTCGGGAAGCATAGCTTCCTCGATACCGACAGTCATGTTCTACCCCTGTAATAACCATTCAACTTTCCCGAGTTTTAAATTGCAGGGGAGTAAAGTCAACTTTTTTTGATTTTTTACTCTACAACTTTGCTCTGGATCATCCTGAAACCCGCGCTGCGTCTACCTTTGCCGAGGAATTGGCCAACAAAAAGGGCTCCTTGAAGGAGCCCTTTTCAATCACGGATGACGAGTTACTCTTCGTCGAAGCTACCGGCTGCGTTCAGCAGATCCGCCAGGTTCTGCTCTGCTTCATCAGCGGTCACCTGCGGGGTACCAACAGCACGAGCTGCGGCAGCACGCTGGTTGATCCGGCTATGGTGGTAGGCAAAGCCGGTACCAGCCGGGATCAGACGACCCACGATGACGTTCTCTTTCAGGCCACGCAGTTCGTCACGCTTGCCACCAACGGCGGCTTCGGTCAGAACTCGAGTGGTTTCCTGGAAGGAAGCCGCGGAGATGAAGGACTCGGTGCTCAGAGATGCCTTGGTAATACCCATCAGTACATGACGGTAGGTCGCAGGGGTCTTGCCCTCGGCAACCAGCTTACGGTTGGCAATCTTCACACGAGCAACTTCAACCTGTTCGCCTTCGATCAGATCGGTATCGCCAGCGCTCAGGATCTCGCACTTGCGCAGCATCTGACGAACGATGACTTCGATGTGCTTGTCGTTGATCTTAACGCCTTGCAGACGGTAAACGTCCTGCACTTCGTTGGCGATGTAGTTGGCGACCGGGCTGATACCGCGCAGACGCAGGATGTCGTGAGCAGACTCAGGACCGTCCGCCAGCACTTCACCCTTCTCAACTTTTTCACCTTCGAACACGTTCAGGTTACGCCACTTCGGAATCATCTCTTCGTAGACGTTGCCACCATCGGTCGGGGTGATGACCAGACGGCGTTTGCCCTTGGTCTCTTTCCCGAAGGAGATGGTACCGGAGATCTCGGCCAGAATTGCCGGTTCCTTCGGTTGACGTGCTTCGAACAGATCCGCAACGCGCGGCAGACCACCGGTGATGTCCTTGGTACCGCCGGACTCTTGCGGGATACGCGCTACCGCGTCACCCACGCCCACGTTGGCACCATCTTCCAGGTTCACGATCGCCTTGCCCGGCAGGAAGTACTGGGCGGCTACATCGGTACCCGGGATCATCACGTCTTTGCCGTTCAGGTCGACCAGTTTAACGGTCGGACGCATCTCTTTACCGGCGCTCGGACGCTCGTTGACGTCCAGTACGACGATAGAAGAGAGACCGGTCAGCTCGTCGGTCTGACGAGTGATGGTCACGCCATCGATCATGTGTTCGAACTGCAGGCGACCTGCCACTTCGGTGATGATCGGGTGGGTGTGCGGATCCCAGTTGGCAACGGTCTCGCCAGCACTCACGGCCTGGCCGTCCTTCACTTCCAGCACGGAACCGTAAGGCAGCTTGTGGCTTTCCTTGGTACGGCCCATGTCGTCCATGATGGTCAGTTCGGTAGAACGTGAGGTGATAACCAGTTTGTCATCGCTGTTGTGAACGAACTTGGCGTTCTGCAGCTTGATGGTACCTGTGTTCTTGACCTGGATGCTGCTTTCAGCAGCGGCACGAGATGCAGCACCACCGATGTGGAAAGTACGCATCGTCAGCTGGGTACCCGGTTCACCGATGGACTGGGCGGCGATAACACCGACAGCCTCACCCTTGTTAACCAGGTGACCACGGGCCAGATCACGGCCGTAGCAGTGAGCACAGTTACCGAAGTCGGTTTCACAGGTGATGGCAGAACGTACCTTCACACGGTCAACGGAGTTACGCTCCAGCAGGTCACACAGCTGCTCATCGAGCAGGGTGTTGCGAGCAACCAGGATCTCGTCCTCGGTACCCGGCTTGATGACATCTTCTGCCACCACACGACCCAGCACGCGCTCACGCAGCGGCTCGACCACGTCGCCACCCTCGATCAGCGGAGTCATCCACAGACCGTCGGTAGTGCCGCAATCGTCCTCGGTGATCACCATGTCCTGCGCCACGTCTACCAGACGACGAGTCAGGTAACCGGAGTTCGCAGTCTTCAGTGCAGTATCCGCCAGACCCTTACGAGCACCGTGGGTAGAGATAAAGTACTGCAGTACGTTCAGACCTTCGCGGAAGTTCGCGATGATCGGGGTCTCGATGATGGAACCATCCGGCTTGGCCATCAGGCCACGCATACCGGCCAGCTGACGGATCTGGGCGGCGGAACCACGCGCACCAGAGTCGGCCATCATAAAGATGCTGTTGAACGAGGCCTGCTCTTCTTCTTCACCCAGCGAGTTGACGTTACGCTCTTTGGACAAGTTCTCCATCATGGCCTTGGAGACGCGCTCGTTGGCGCTGGCCCAGATATCGATAACCTTGTTGTAACGCTCGCCCGCAGTTACCAGACCTGACAGGAACTGGTCCTGGATCTCGGCAACTTCGGCTTCGGCTGCTGCGATGATGTCTTTCTTGGCATCCGGGATGACCATGTCATCGATACCAACGGAAGCACCGGACAGGGCCGCGTAGTGGAAACCGGTATACATCAGCTGGTCAGCGAAGATAACGGTGTCCTTCAGGCCCTGCTTGCGATAGCAGGTGTTCAGCAGACGGGAGATGAGCTTTTTGCCCAGCGCCTTGTTGGATACGCACTTGATCCAGTTCTGCGGATTGGCATCCAGATCAGCCTGTTCTGCAGCAGTCAGCACCTTCGGCTCGTCGATCAGGGCGTATTCCATACCTTTCGGCAGGATCAGGCTCAGGATCGCACGACCAACGGTGGTGTTCTTCATCTCGGTGTGTTCACGCAGAGAACCGTCTTCCTGACGCAGGTATTCGGTAATACGTACTTTCACACGAGCATGCAGATCGGCCAGACCGGCGCGATATACTTTCTCGGCTTCTTTCGGGCCGGCCAACACCATACCTTCGCCTTTGGCGTTGATACGGGCACGGGTCATGTAGTACAGACCCAAGACCACGTCCTGAGAAGGAACGATGATCGGCTCACCGGAGGCAGGCGACAGGATGTTGTTGGTAGACATCATCAGCGCACGCGCTTCCAGCTGGGCTTCCAGGGTCAGCGGTACGTGGACCGCCATCTGGTCACCATCGAAGTCCGCGTTATACGCAGCACAAACCAGCGGGTGCAGCTGGATTGCCTTGCCTTCGACCAGAGTCGGTTCGAATGCCTGGATACCCAGACGGTGCAGAGTCGGTGCACGGTTCAGCAGAACCGGGTGTTCGCGGATCACTTCGTCCAGGATATCCCAAACGACAGCTTCCTCGCGCTCCACCATCTTCTTGGCGGCCTTGATAGTGGTCGCCAGACCGCGGGTTTCCAGCTTGCCATAGATGAACGGCTTGAACAGTTCCAGCGCCATCTTCTTCGGCAGACCGCACTGATGCAGACGCAGAGTCGGGCCTACGGTGATAACGGAACGACCGGAGTAGTCGACACGCTTACCGAGCAGGTTCTGACGGAAACGACCCTGCTTACCCTTGATCATGTCGGCCAGGGATTTCAGCGGGCGCTTGTTGGAACCGGTGATGGCACGACCGCGACGGCCGTTATCCAGCAGGGCATCGACGGACTCTTGCAGCATACGCTTTTCGTTGCGCACGATGATGTCCGGAGCAGCCAGATCCAGCAGACGCTTCAAGCGGTTGTTACGGTTGATCACGCGACGGTACAAATCATTCAGATCGGAAGTCGCGAAACGGCCGCCGTCCAGCGGTACCAGCGGACGCAGGTCCGGCGGCAGCACAGGCAGCACTGTCATGATCATCCACTCCGGCTTGTTGCCGGACTGCAGGAAAGCTTCCATCAGCTTCAGACGCTTGGTGGTCTTCTTGCGCTTGGTCTCGGAGTTGGTTTGATCCAGCTCCTCACGCATGGTTTTGACTTCACCTTCCAGATCGATAGCGCGCAGCAATGCCAGGATTGCTTCGGCACCCATCTTGGCGTCAAATTCGTCGCCCCACTCTTCCAGCGCATCCAGGTACTGCTCTTCAGAGAGCATCTGGCTGCGTTCGAGGTTGGTCATGCCCGGCTCAATTACGACGAAAGATTCGAAGTAGAGCACGCGCTCGATGTCGCGCAGGGTCATGTCCAGCAGCAGACCGATACGGGACGGCAGGGACTTCAGGAACCAGATGTGGGCAGTCGGGCTGGCCAGCTCGATGTGGCCCATACGCTCACGACGGACCTTGGTCTGGGTCACTTCAACGCCGCACTTCTCACAGATCACACCACGGTGTTTCAGGCGCTTGTACTTGCCGCACAGACACTCGTAGTCCTTCACCGGTCCGAAGATACGGGCGCAGAACAGACCATCACGCTCCGGCTTGAAAGTCCGGTAGTTGATGGTCTCAGGCTTTTTGACCTCACCGAATGACCAGGAGCGGATCATGTCAGGAGAGGCCAGACCGATCTTGATACTGTCAAACTCTTCGGTCTTGGTCTGAGCCTTCAAAAACTTGAGTAAGTCTTTCACGTGTTTCCCCTGTCAGGAGTCTAACCTCGGCGCCCCGGCTGCCAAAACAGCGGGGCGCCCACGTCAATTCTCGAACAATAAGAGCGAGCTCTTACTCTTCGTCCAGCTCGATGTTGATACCCAGAGAGCGGATTTCCTTCAGCAATACGTTGAAGGATTCGGGCATGCCCGGCTCCATACGGTGGTCGCCATCCACGATGTTCTTATACATCTTGGTACGGCCATTCACATCGTCAGACTTGACGGTCAGCATTTCCTGCAGGGTATATGCCGCACCGTAAGCCTCCAGGGCCCACACTTCCATCTCACCGAAACGCTGACCACCGAACTGAGCCTTACCACCCAGCGGCTGCTGGGTAACCAGGCTGTAAGAACCGGTAGAACGCGCGTGCATCTTGTCGTCGACCAAGTGGTTCAGCTTGAGCATATACATGTAACCAACGGTTACTTTACGCTCGAAGCGGTTACCGGTACGGCCATCGAACAGATCAATCTGACCGGATTCCGGCAGATCGGCCAGCTTCAGCAGGGCTTTGATTTCGCGCTCTTTGGCACCATCAAAGACCGGAGTAGCAACAGGCAGACCCTTACGCAGGTTACCCACCAGGGTACGTACGTCGTCATCAGACAGTTCGGCGATGTTCACTTGCTGGGTGTCCTTCTCGCCCAGGTCATAGACCTGTTGCAGGAAGTTGCGCATCTCGTGCAGCTCGCGCTGCTCTTTGACCATGCGATCGATCTTCTCGCCGATACCCTTGGCCGCAAGGCCCAAGTGCACTTCGAGGATCTGACCGATGTTCATACGGGATGGTACGCCCAACGGGTTCAGTACGATGTCGACCGGACGGCCGAACTCGTCATGAGGCATATCCTCGACCGGACAGATCTTGGAGATAACACCCTTGTTACCGTGACGGCCCGCCATCTTGTCACCCGGCTGGATGCGACGCTTGACTGCCAGATAAACCTTGACGATTTTCAGTACGCCCGGTGCCAGATCATCACCCTGGATAATCTTGCGACGCTTGTTCTCGAATTTCTTGTCGAACTCGGCTTTCAGCTCAACGTGCTGTTCAGCGATCTGTTCCAGTTCGGTCTGCTTGCCTTCGTCTTCGATGGCCAGTTCAAACCACTTGGAGCGATCGAGCTTGTTCAGACGATCTTCGCTGTAACCGGCGGCCAGCAGCAGGTTGCGGGAGCGGCCGAAAATGCCGTCTTCCAGGATCTTGAACTCTTCGGTCAAGTCCTTCTTCGCTTCCTTCAGCTGCATCTCTTCGATTTCTTTGGCGCGCTTGTCTTTTTCCACGCCATCGCGGGTAAAGACTTGCACGTCAACCACGGTACCGTACACACCGTTCGGTACACGCAGGGAGGAGTCCTTCACATCGGACGCCTTCTCACCGAAGATGGCGCGCAGCAGCTTCTCTTCCGGCGTCAGCTGGGTTTCACCTTTCGGGGTTACCTTACCGACCAGAATGTCGCCGCCCTTCACTTCGGCACCCACGTAGACGATACCGGACTCGTCCAGCTTGGACAGAGCGGCTTCACCCACGTTCGGGATGTCAGCAGTGATCTCTTCCGGACCCAGCTTGGTGTCACGGGAGATACAGGCCAGTTCCTGGATATGGATGGTGGTCAGGCGATCTTCCTGAACAACACGCTCGTTCACCAGGATCGAGTCTTCGAAGTTGTAACCGTTCCACGGCATGAACGCGACGCGCATGTTCTGACCCAGCGCCAGCTCACCCAGATCGGTGGACGGGCCGTCAGCCAGTACGTCGCCAGCCATGACCGGCTCACCCAACATCACGCAAGGACGCTGGTTGATACAGGTGTTCTGGTTGGAACGGGTGTATTTGGTCAGGTTGTAGATGTCGATACCGGCTTCGCCTGGCATCAGCTCATCTTCATTGACCTTCAGGACGATACGGGAGGCATCGACATAGTCGATTACGCCGCCACGCTTGGCCACTACGGTTACACCGGAGTCAACGGCCACAGCGCGTTCCATACCGGTACCTACCAGCGGCTTGTCAGCACGCAGAGTCGGTACAGCCTGACGTTGCATGTTTGAACCCATCAATGCGCGGTTCGCGTCATCGTGTTCCAGGAACGGGATCAGAGCCGCAGCCACAGATACGATCTGCTGCGGGCTCACGTCCATATACTGGATCTGGTCGGCGTTCATAAAGGTGGATTCACCTTTGTGACGGCACGGGATCAATTCATCTTTCAGTCGGCCATCTTCGGTGGTCGCGGCGTTAGCCTGTGCGATCACGTACTTGCCTTCTTCAATAGCAGACAGGTAGTCCACTTCGTCGGTGATCACACCGTCAATGACCTTACGGTACGGGGTCTCGAGGAAACCGTACTCGTTGGTACGAGAGTACACGGACAGAGAGTTGATCAGACCGATGTTCGGACCTTCAGGAGTCTCGATAGGGCACAGACGACCGTAGTGGGTCGGGTGTACGTCTCGGACTTCAAAGCCGGCACGCTCACGAGTCAAACCGCCCGGGCCCAGCGCAGAGATACGGCGCTTGTGGGTCACTTCGGAGAGCGGGTTGTTCTGGTCCATAAACTGGGACAGCTGGCTGGAACCAAAGAACTCTTTGACTGCGGCGGAGATCGGCTTGGCGTTGATCAGATCCTGCGGCATCAGGGTGTCCAGGTCGCCCAGGGAGAGACGCTCCTTGACCGCACGCTCGACACGCACCAGACCGACGCGGAACTGGTTTTCAGCCATTTCACCGACAGAACGGATACGACGGTTACCCAGGTGGTCGATATCGTCCACTTCGTCGTTACCGTTACGGATGTCGATCAGGCGCTTCATTACATCGACGATATCGTCTTTGGTCAGTACGCCAGCGCCAGTCTCGTCTTCACGACCCAGACGGCGGTTGAACTTCATCCGACCTACGGTAGACAGGTCGTAACGCTCGGCAGAGAAGAACAGGTTTTCGAACAGCTGCTCTGCTGCTTCACGTGTCGGCGGCTCGCCCGGACGCATCATGCGGTAGATTTCTACCAGCGCTTCCAGACGGTTGGTGCTGGAATCGACGCGCAGGGTCTCGGACATGTAGGCACCGTGATCCAGTTCGTTGGTGAACAGAACCTCGAAATGCTTGAAGCCGGCCTGGGACAGGTTGGCAATCGCTTCCAGACTCAGCGCCTGGTTGGCTGCCACTACCAGTTCGCCAGTTTGCGGATGTGCGTAGTCCTTGGCTGCAACTTTGCCAACAACGTACTCAACCGGTACCTCAATCTGGGTAACGGCGTCTTTTTCCAACTGACGGATGTGACGGGCAGTCACACGACGACCGGTTTCAACAACCACGGCACCATTGGCCACGATGTCGAAGGTCGCAGTTTCGCCACGCAGGCGCTCCGGCACCAGATCCATCATCAACTTGCCATCTTTGACCTCGAAACCGATGGTTTCGAAGAAGGTGGCCAGGATTTGTTCGGAAGTGAAGTCCAGGGCGCGCAGAATAATGGATGCCGGCAGTTTGCGACGACGGTCGATACGGACAAACAGGTTGTCTTTCGCATCGAACTCGAAGTCCAGCCAGGAGCCACGGTAGGGGATAACGCGAGCGTTATACAGCACCTTACCGGATGAATGTGTTTTGCCTTTATCGTGGTCGAAGAAGACGCCCGGGCTGCGGTGCAGCTGGGAAACGATAACCCGCTCGGTACCATTGATAACAAAGGTGCCGTTCTCGGTCATGAGCGGAATTTCGCCCATGTATACTTCTTGTTCCTTGATGTCTTTGACGGTGCCGGCAGCTGCTTCACGGTCGTACAGAACCATACGAAGCTTGACACGCAGCGGCGCGGAGTAGGTCACTCCACGGATCTGGCATTCTTTTACGTCAAATACCGGCTCACCCAGGCGATAGCTGACATACTGAAGCTCAGCACTACCGGAGTAACTGGTGATCGGGAAAACGCTACGGAAAGCGGCCTCTAGGCCATATTCACCTTCCGGGTCAGCCTCGATGAACTGCTTGAAGGAGTCCAGCTGAATGGACAACAGATAAGGCGTGTCCAGTACCTGGTCTCGCTTACCGAAGTCCTTACGAATGCGTTTTTTTTCGGTATAAGAGTAAACCATAGGGTTCCTCAGCTCGCTGATAAGTGACCCACTCTGTCCCGCGGGACAGCTCTGTCTCAACACCGTTTTGTGTTGGCCCGGACGAAAGAAGACAGTCCGGATTGCTGGTGCACCGAGAGTCGTAAACGGTGTGAAATGCTCTCAGTCTACAGCGCAAAAAGGCTGGTGAACAAAAATTCACCAGCCCTAGCCTGTTTTATCAGGCTAATCTACATAAATGCAGATTATTTGATCTCAACAGAAGCACCGGCAGCTTCCAGCTCTTTCTTCAGAGCTTCAGCTTCGTCTTTGGAGACGGCTTCTTTCAGGTTAGCCGGAGCAGCTTCTACCAGATCTTTGGCTTCTTTCAGGCCCAGACCGGTAGCGCCACGAACGGCTTTGATGACGGCAACTTTGTTGGCACCGGCAGCAGTCAGAACTACGTCGAACTCGGTCTTCTCTTCTACTGCTTCAGCGGCCGGACCGGCAGCAACAGCAACAGCGGCAGAAACACCGAATTTCTCTTCCATAGCTTCGATCAGCTCAACAACTTCCATTACGGACATGGAAGCAACGGCTTCGATGATTTGGTCTTTAGTGATAGACATGACAAAAATTCCTGATGTTGAATAAACTCAAACAGCCTAAATAGGCGAGAATCAAGCAGCAGCTTGCTTCTGATCACGCACAGCAGCGATGGTACGAACCAGCTTGCCAGCAGAGGCTTCTTTCATAGTCGCCATCAACTTCGCAATTGCTTCGTCGTAAGTCGGCAGCGTGGCCAGACGATCAATTTGTGCTGCGGCGATAAACTCACCGTTAAAAGCGCCAGCCTTGATTTCGAACTTTTGGTTCGCTTTGGCAAACTCTTTGAACAGACGAGCAGCAGCGCCCGGGTGTTCGTTAGAGAAAGCAATCAAGGTAGGACCGGTAAATGCGTCGTTCAGGCACTCGTATTCGGTACCTTCTACCGCGCGACGCAGCAGGGTGTTACGCACAACGCGCATGTACACACCGGCTTCACGAGCGGTTTTACGCAGGACGGTCATCTTGTCTACAGTGACACCGCGAGAATCGGCAACAACTGCAGAAAGAGCGCCTTTGGCAGCTTCGTTGACTTCAGCAACAATTGCCTTTTTGTCTTCGAGTCCCAATGCCATTGGCTTAACTCCTGGATTGAATCCGGGTCAAATGACCCAGTACTGACACATCCCCCCTACCTTTACAACAGAGGGGAACGATGCGGTAGCAGGATTCCAGAAGAGAAAGAATCTTTCTCGCTGGGTTTCCGGCACCGTCTACGCAGGAAACATTAAGGCTTTGCAGCCTCCTGCGGTCTTGGACGGAGGTCGAAACCCCCAACCAATCAAGGCGCAAAATTATAGATTAAATTTTGCGCCTTGTAAAACCCATCAATTAGGCCTGAGCTTCCAGAGAAGCTTGGTC
This sequence comes from Aeromonas sp. 602396, assembly GCF_049173735.1. Lineage (NCBI taxonomy): Bacteria > Pseudomonadati > Pseudomonadota > Gammaproteobacteria > Aeromonadales > Aeromonadaceae > Aeromonas > Aeromonas sp. 602396. The sequence continues at coordinate 17,930 of NZ_JAAKSD010000007.1, forward strand.
TACGGCAACACCGGCACCCATGGTGGTGGAGATGCTGACTTTCTTGATGAATTGACCTTTGGCGGAAGAGGGCTTGCCTTTTTTCAGGGCAACCAGCAGAGCTTCCAAGTTTTCTTTCAGCTGAACTTCGTTGAAAGAAACCTTACCCAGAGTGGTATGGATGATACCATTCTTGTCGTTACGGTAACGAACCTGACCAGCCTTGGCGTTCTTGACAGCTTCGGCAACGTTAGGAGTTACAGTACCAACTTTCGGGTTCGGCATCAGGCCGCGCGGGCCCAGGATTTGACCCAGTTGACCAACAACGCGCATGGCATCCGGGGATGCGATAACTACGTCGAAGTTCATCTCGCCTTTCTTAACCAGATCGGCCAGGTCATCCATACCTACCAGGTCAGCACCGGCAGCTTTAGCTGCTTCGGCATTGGCACCTTGGGTAAATACGGCAACGCGAACATCACGACCGGTACCGTGCGGCAGTACAGTAGCACCACGTACGTTCTGGTCAGATTTACGAGCGTCGATACCCAGGTTGACAGCAACGTCAACGCTTTCAACGAACTTGGCGGTAGCCAGTTCTTTCAGCAGGGCAATGGCTTCGTTGATGGAGTACTCTTTGGTACCGTCAACTTTTTCGCGAATAACGCGCATACGCTTGGAAAGTTTAGCCATTGTCTTAATCCTCCACTACCAGACCCATGGAACGAGCGGAGCCTGCGATGCAACGTACTTTTGCATCCAGATCGGCACCGGTCATATCCGGTTCTTTGGTCTTGGCGATTTCTTGCAGCTGGGCTACGGTCACCTTACCAACCTTGTCTTTGTTCGGCTTGGCAGAACCAGACTTGATGCCAGCAGCTTTCTTCAGCAGGAAGGAAGCAGGCGGAGTCTTGGTTTCGAAGGTGAAGGAACGGTCGCTGTAAACGGTGATCACGACCGGGGTCGGTGAACCTTTTTCCAGCTTTTCTGTACGAGCGTTGAACGCCTTACAGAATTCCATGATGTTAACACCGTGTTGACCCAGTGCAGGACCAACGGGAGGAGACGGGTTGGCTGCACCAGCAGCAACCTGCAGCTTGATATAAGCTGTGACTTTCTTAGCCATTAGGAAATTACCTCAAAAATGGGTTCTAGCGCCTCGGAGACATGCTCCTGCAAACGGCTCCCCAACTAATAAAGGGGCAGCGAATTATAGAGATATTCGCCGCCCCTGACAACTGTTGAGTGAACAGAAATCAATCAGCCCTTTTCGACCTGACCGAAATCCAACTCAACGGGAGTAGAACGACCGAAGATCAGTACAGAAACCTTCACGCGGCTCTTCTCGTAGTCCACCTCTTCAACGGTTCCATTGAAGTCGGCAAACGGACCATCGGCAACCCGCACCATTTCACCCGGTTCAAACAGGGTTTTCGGACGCGGCTTGTCGTGGGCATCCTGCAGACGGTTCAGGATGGCATCGGCCTCTTTGTCGGAGATCGGTGCTGGACGGTCGGAAGTACCGCCGATGAAGCCCATGACGCGCGGTACGTTACGCACCAGGTGCCATGTGGTTTCATCCATGATCATCTGAACCAGGACATAGCCCGGGAAAAACTTGCGCTCACTCTTGCGCTTCTGGCCTGCACGCATCTCGACCACTTCTTCGGTCGGGACCAGTACTTCACCGAACATGTCTTCCATGCCATGCATCTTGATATGCTCGCGCAGGGATTTGGCGACACGGCCTTCATAGCCGGAAAAGGCCTGCACGACATACCATCTCATACGCTGTTCACGTTGTTCAGTCATGGCTTATCCTTACACACCGGTAATCAGGTTGACCAACCAGACCAAGGCGCCGTCCAGAACGAACAGCAGCAGCCCCATCACGGCGGTCACCGCCAGCACAATCAGGGTTGTCTGAATGGCTTCCTGACGGGTTGGCCATACGACCTTGCGGACTTCCAGGCGAGACTCACGGGCGAATGCCAGTGTTGCCTTCCCTTTGGTGGTTTGCAGGGCTACTGCACCGGCAGCAGCGATGACAATGACCACACCCAAGGCGCGGACGGCAGCAATAACATCGCTCAGTAGATAATTACCTACTACAGCGGCCACCAGGATAATGAAAACCAGGCCCCAAAGCAGGGTATCCTTGCTTCCGCCCTGGTTCTCAGAACTAACACTCATACAACCCACCTGTATCTGACGTAACCAAAGACACAAAAGCCCCGTACGAGACGAGGTATATGGCAGGGGCGGCAGGACTCGAACCCGCAACCATCGGTTTTGGAGACCGCTGTTCTACCAATTCGAACTACGCCCCTGCATAAGAAAGCCCCTATTATAGGGGCTTTGCTTTATTTATGTAAGCCAAAGATTAAGCGATAACTTTAGCTACAACACCAGCACCTACGGTACGGCCACCTTCACGGATAGCGAAACGCAGGCCGTCGTCCATTGCGATCGGTGCAATCAGGGTAACAACCATCTTGATGTTGTCGCCCGGCATTACCATCTCTACGCCTTCCGGCAGTTCGATGGTACCGGTCACGTCGGTAGTACGGAAGTAGAACTGCGGACGGTAGCCTTTGAAGAACGGGGTATGACGACCACCTTCTTCTTTGGACAGCACGTACACTTCAGATTCAAACTTGGTGTGCGGCTTGATGGTGCCCGGCTTGGCCAGTACCTGACCACGCTCTACGTCTTCACGCTTCACGCCACGCAGCAGTGCACCGATGTTCTCGCCTGCACGACCTTCGTCCAGCAGCTTACGGAACATTTCAACGCCGGTACAGGTGGTCTTGGTGGTATCTTTGATACCAACGATTTCCACTTCTTCACCAACTTTAACGATACCGCGCTCTACACGACCGGTAACTACAGTACCACGGCCAGCGATAGAGAATACGTCTTCGATCGGCATCAGGAACGGCTGGTCAATCGCACGCTCCGGCTCCGGAATGTAGCTGTCCAGGTGGCCAGCCAGTTCCAGGATCTTCTCTTCCCACTGAGCTTCGCCTTCCAGCGCTTTCAGTGCGGAACCACGGACTACCGGCAGGTCATCACCCGGGAAGTCGTACTCGGACAGCAGTTCGCGAACTTCCATCTCGACCAGTTCCAGCAGCTCTTCGTCATCTACCATGTCACACTTGTTCATGAACACGATGATGTACGGAACGCCTACCTGACGACCCAGCAGGATGTGCTCACGAGTCTGCGGCATCGGGCCGTCAGTCGCTGCTACTACCAGGATCGCGCCGTCCATCTGGGCTGCACCGGTGATCATGTTTTTAACGTAGTCGGCGTGACCCGGGCAGTCTACGTGTGCGTAGTGACGGGTAGCGGTGTCGTATTCTACGTGGGAGGTGTTGATGGTGATACCACGCTCACGCTCTTCCGGTGCCTTGTCGATCTGGTCGAAGGCGAAAGCTTTACCACCGAAGTGCTTGGCCAGCACGTTGGTGATAGCTGCAGTCAGGGTGGTTTTACCGTGGTCAACGTGGCCGATGGTACCCACGTTAACGTGCGGTTTATTACGCTCAAATTTTTCTTTAGACATGATCGTCCCTCTAAACTAACGCTGAGTACGCGGTGGCAAGCTAACCACAGAACAGTTTATATGATGGATTTGAATCTGGTGGGAAAGAGAGAGGTACTGATGGCTGGTTCGCTTGCCGAACTCACCCTAGGGTGCGGCTCTGCTAACGCCTGAGCCATATCAGCATCTTGGAGCGGGCAGCGGGAATCGAACCCGCATCATCAGCTTGGAAGGCTGAGGTAATAGCCATTATACGATGCCCGCATTTCTCTAACCCAAAGAACTCAAACCGCAGAGAAATATGGTGGAGGGAGAAGGATTCGAACCTTCGAAGGCAGAGCCGTCAGATTTACAGTCTGATCCCTTTGGCCGCTCGGGAACCCCTCCAGACGCCAGATTGTCACAACGGTAATTCTGCTTGCACCCGTTGTGTTTATCGCTTTTGCACGGCAAATAGACGACAGACAGTCAAGCGTCGCGCATTTTATTGTAAGGTTTTGGGGGATGCAACCATTGAACCCGGCAAAATATGCTTTATTGCTGGGAAGTTTGCAAAAAAGCGGGGGCAAACAAGCCAATCCTGCTGCGTCCCTTGTCGCTCCCCCACCCTTGGTGTATGGTCGCCGTGCCCAAGAAACAGTGATGACACCATGACGACAGAGCATAACCCCTATCTGCAATTCACCCGCGAACAATGGGCGTTATTGCGCGATTCGGTCCCCCTGACCCTGACCGAACACGATCTGCAGACCCTGCGCGGGATCAACGAGAAGGTGTCATTGCGGGAAGTGGAAGAGATCTATCTGCCTCTCTCCCGCCTGCTCAATCTCTATGTCAAAGCCAAACAGCGTCGCAGCCGGGTGCTGGAGCAGTTTCTCGGCCAGTCCCGCGGCAAGGGCACCTATATTATCAGCATTGCCGGCAGCGTGGCGGGGGGCAAAAGCACCACGGCCCGTATTCTGCAGGCCCTGTTGGAGCGCTGGCCGGAACATCCGCGGGTGGAGCTGGTCACCACCGACGGCTTCCTCTATCCCAACAAGGTACTGGAAGAGCGCGGCCTGATGCGCCGCAAGGGGTTCCCGGAATCCTACGACATCCGCCATCTGGTGGAATTTGTCGCCAACATCCGCGCTGGTCACGAGAAGGTCGAAGCGCCGGTTTACTCCCACCTTATCTACGACATCATTCCCGATGAGAAGAAGGTGGTGGAGCAGCCGGACATTCTGATCCTGGAAGGGCTCAATGTGCTGCAAAGCGGCATGGATTATCCTCAGGAGCCCCATCGGGTCTTCGTGTCGGACTTCGTCGACTTCTCCATCTATGTGGATGCCGATGCCGAACTGCTGCGCACCTGGTATATCGAACGCTTCCTGAAATTCCGCAGCGGCGCCTTCTCGGATCCCGACTCCTACTTCCATAACTACGCCAAGCTGGCGGAGAGTGAGGCGACCCAGATCGCCAGCAACATCTGGCAAGATATCAACTATCTGAATTTGCAAGAAAATATCCTGCCAACTCGTGAGCGAGCCAACCTGATCATGACCAAGGGCCATGAGCACGCCATCGAACAGATCAAGCTGCGCAAATGATGACTACAGTTGCCGGATAACGAAGAGGGGGCCCGCGGGCCCCCTCTTCTTGTTTGGTATCATGAGCGGCCTTGCTGACCCTCAGTCGCCCCGGCGCAGGGAGAGTTCACCACCCAGATAGAACTTGGTGCCCTCCTCCGTATCCAGTCGCAGGGCGCCGCGATCGTCGATGCCACGAGCGATGCCGCGGATCTCCTGATCTCCCATCAGCAGGCGCACCGGGCGACTGGCAAAGTGATCGAGCCGGTTCCACTCATCGACAAAGCTTGCCAGCCCCTGCTGCTCAAAGGTATGCAACGCCCGCTGCAGATGGACGATCATCCGGGCCGCCAACTGATTGCGATCGACCAGCTCGGGATTGATGTGGCGCAGCTCGGCCCAGGCCTGATCAATCTTCTCACCTTCGCGGGCAGGCATCGCCAGATTGAGACCGATGCCGATCACCAGATGACAGCTGGCCCCGGCACTGCCACTCATCTCCACCAGTATTCCCGCCAACTTGCGGCCCTGATAGTAGAGGTCGTTCGGCCACTTGAGCTCAACACCTTGATAACCAAGGCTCTCCAGCGCTTCAACCACTGCCACGCCGACCGCCAGACTCAGCCCCATGGCCGCCGCCATGCCTTGTTCGAGTCGCCAGTACATGCTGAGGATCAGCTGGCAACCAAACGGCGAAATCCAGGGTTTGCCACGACGACCGCGCCCGGCTGTCTGACACTCGGCCAGACAGCTCTCGCCAGAGCGCAGCTCATTGACCCGATCCAGCAGGTGTTGATTGGTCGAGCCAATGACCGGAAAACAGTGCACCGGTGCCATCGGGGCCAGTGCCTGCAAGGTAGCCTGATCATAGAGCGCCATCGGCACCGCCAACCGGTAGCCCTTGCCGGTCAGGCTAAAGAGATCCAACCCCAGCTCCTTGAGCGCCGCCATGTGTTTGCTCACCGCCGCCCGGCTGATGCCGAGCTGCTCACCCAGCTGTTCGCCGGAGTGAAACTGGCCGTCGCTAAGCAGGGTGATCAGGGTCTGTCTGATGGGAGTCAACGTCATGAGAGCACCTCGTCGAGCCAGGTTTCACCATGCGCACCCATAAAGCGCACCTCGTGCTCCAGCACCACGCCAAACGTCTGCTCCACGCTGTCGCGGACATGAGCCGCCAGCGCGATCAGCTCCATGGCACTGGCGCCCCCCAGATTGACCAGCACCAGCGCCTGCTCCTGATGAACAGCGGCACGGCCAATGGCGAAACCTTTCAAACCGCACTGATCGATGAGCCAGCCCGCCGCCAGCTTGGCCTGCCCTTCTCCAGCCGGATAGCAGGGCATCTGCGGATAGCGCGCCTTGAGATTCTCCGCCAGCGCGGCAGGCACCACCGGATTCTTGAAGAAGCTGCCCGCATTGCCGAGCACCGCAGGATCCGGCAGCTTGGCCATGCGGGTGGCACAGACGGTATCGAAGATGGCCTGCGCCGAAGGCGCGTCACCGAGCGCAGCCAGTGGGCCATAGCCCTGCACCGGTTGCCACGCCTTGGGCAGTTTGAGCCCGACGGCGGTGATCAGGTGGGAATCCTGATACTCGTGTTTGAAGATGCTGTCGCGATAACCGAAGCGGCACTCTGCCGCCGCGATCCGTTCAATCTCGCCACTCTGCCAGTTGAACGCCTCGACATAGGCGCAGAAGTCGGCCAGCTCAACGCCATAGGCACCGATGTTCTGCACCGGCGCGGCACCGACCGTACCGGGAATGAGCGCCAGATTCTCTAGCCCGAACCAGCCCTGTTGCAAGGTATGGCGCACCAGCTGATGCCAATCTTCACCGGCCGCCACATGGAGCAACCAGTGATCGCCACCATCTTCAGCGGTAATCCCCTTGAGCCGGTTGAGCACCACCAGACCGAGAAAATCGGTGGTGAAGAGCATGTTGCTGCCGCCGCCCAGATTGAGGCGAGGCAACTGGTTGAGTTGTGGATCAGCACGCAGGGTCGCCAGATCGGCAACCTGCTCCACCTCGGCCAGCCAGAGGCAATACGCATCGAGGGCAAGGGTGTTGAGCTTCAACAAGGAGGCGTTGGCATTCAGTTTCATCGGTCTATCCCGGCTTGGTGCAAGGGCGCAGTCTACCTCAAGTTGCCCCATGACGAAAAACCCGAGCCCTTTTCGGGGGAATAGCAGTGGTTTAGAGTAGGCGACTTCAACTGCTGAGGAATAACTCATGAACAACCAGTTTGCCGTCATCGGCCTGGGCCTGTTTGGCAGCGCGCTGTGCGAAGAGCTGCAACGGCAAGATGCCGAAGTACTGGCCATCGATATCGACGAGAGCAAGACCCGGCAAATCGCCGCCCTCTGCAATCACGTTATCGTGGCGGATGCCACCGATGAGGCCACCGTGGCCGAGCTGGGACTGGCCAATTTCGATATCGTCTTCGTTGCCATCGGTGACAACCTGGAGACCAGCATCCTCACCACCCTCGTCTTGAAAGAGGCAGGTGTGAAGAAGGTGTGGGTCAAGGCGCGCGACAAGTTCCACGCCAAGATCCTGCAGAAAGTGGGCGCCGACAAGGTGATCAACCCGGAGTGGGACATGGGCCGCCGGGTCGCCCAGAGCATGCTGGACAACCGGCTGTTCGACTATCTGGAGCTGGGTCACGACATGGTGCTGACCGAGTTCGTGATTGGCCTGCAACAGAACGGCCGGGAACTAGGCGACTTCCACCTGCTGCAACAGAGCGATTTCCAGCTGCTCGCCATCAAGCGTGGTGATGTGCTGCACAACGTACTAACCGGCAAAATGGAGCTGCAACTGGGCGACATCCTGATCCTGGCGGGCAACAAGCACGCCATCGACCACTGGCTCGAAACCCTATGATCAACTGGCGCAGCAGCTACGCCTTCGCCCTCCATCGGGAGCAGGACTCTCGCTGGAGCGAAGCCCGGCTGATCCTCGGTAGCTTTCTGATCATTCTGCTGATTGGCACCATCTTTCTGGTGCAACCCTCCAGCCACAATGGCGAGGTCACCTTCGTCAACGCCCTGTTTACCGCCACTTCGGCCATCAGCGTGACAGGTCTTGGCGTGGTGGATACCGGCACCGCCTTCACCCTGCAGGGGCAGATTTTCCTGCTGATGCTGATGGAGATCGGCGGTCTGGGCCAGATGACCATGACCCTGCTGCTGATCGCCATCTTCAGCAAGCGGGTCGGTCTGCGCCAACAGGTACTGGCCAAGGAGGCGCTGGGACAGGAGGGCTCGGTCAACATCATTCAGCTGGTCAAACGGATCGTGCTGTTCGCCTTTATCGCCCAATTGATCGGTACCGGCATCATGGCGATCCGCTGGGTGCCCGAGATGGGTTGGGTGCACGGCCTCTATGTCAGCTTCTTCCACGCGGTATCAGCCTTCAACAACGCCGGGTTTTCGCTGTTTGCCAACAACCTCATGGACTACAGGGACGACCCCATCATCAGCCTGACCATCGCCGGCCTGCTGATCCTCGGGGGGATCGGCTTTACCGTCATCGTCGATCTGGTGCGCAACCGCCGCTGGCGCAAGCTGAAGCTGCACAGCAAGCTGATGCTGCTGATGACCCCGGCGCTGCTGCTGGCCGGTACCCTGATGTTCTGGCTACTGGAACACAACAACCCCGGCACCCTCGGTAAGGCCGGTGTCGGTGGCCAGCTGCTGGCGGCCTTCTTCCAGTCTGCCAGCGCCCGTACCGCCGGTTTCAATACCATAGATATCGGGCTGATGACCCCGGCGGCGTTGCTGTTCCTGATGATGCTGATGTTTATCGGTGCCGGTGCCACCTCAACCGGTGGTGGTATCAAAGTCACCACCTTCGCAGTCGTGCTGCTGGCGACCAAGGCATTTCTGACCAAACGGCCCCATGTCACCGCTTTTGGCCGCACCCTGTCGCCCCAGATCGTGACCCGATCGCTGGCCATCATCATCGTCAGCACCATGGTGCTGATGCTGGCGATGTTCCTGCTGATGGTGACCGAGGATCTGCCGTTCGACAAAATCATGTTCGAGACCATCTCGGCATTTGCCACCGTCGGCCTCTCCACCGGCATCACCGCCTCCCTGAGCGAGCCGGGCAAGCTGATCCTGGTGCTGGTGATGATCTGCGGCCGTCTCGGCCCCCTGACCCTGGCCTTTATGCTGGCCCGCCCGGTCGAGACCCGCATCCGCTATCCGGAAGAGAACGTCTATACCGGCTGACCAGCCATGAACACGGGGCAGCCACTGGCTGCCCCGTTTTTTTATTCGGCTTGTTGCTGCGCCTTGAGCCAGCGCCCCGGGCTCACCCCCAGCTCCCGCTCGAATGCCCGACCAAAGGCAACACTGCTGCTATACCCCGCCCCCAACGCCACCTGCACCATGGGCTCCCCCGCCAGCAGTTGCTGGCAGGCGCGCGCCATGCGCCAGCGGGTCAGATAACCAAGCGGCGCTTGACCGACCCGCTCCTGAAACCTCGCGGCAAAGCGGGCCCGCGACATGCCGGCCTCCCGCGCCAGCGTGGCCACCGTCCAGGGTTCATCCCCACGCTGATGCATCACCGAGATCGCCTTGGCCAACTGGGGATCGGAAATGCCTGCCAACATCCCCTGCTGACACACCCCTTGCTCGACCAGATGACGCAGCAGCAGGATCAACAGTATCTCCAGCAAGCGGGAGATCAGCGGATCCTGCCCGTAGCGGGGGTGAAACGCTTCGTCAAACAGCTGACTCAGCACCGGTGTCAGGACAGGCAACTCACGTAGCGGCAGCACCAGCGAGCCCGGTAATGCCAGTTGCAACGGCGATGCGCCCCCCTTGCCGAATGCGACATTGGCACATACCAGATCGCAACCCCCCAACGTTCTGGGTTCAAGCTTGTGAGGACGTCCCCGAGGGAACAGGATCAGGGTCGGCTCCTCGAGCAGCAAGCTGGCTCCCCCCTCTTCACGCAGCATGACGGCACCGCTGCGCAGCAGATGAAGATGTCCGCCACTCGGATAATCATCACTGGAGGAGTTCTGGCACAGGTTGCCGGCGAAGAAGATCTTGGCTTCGGGGGAGGCATGAACCAACAGGGCAGAGAGCGGATCCATATTTGAGACGAATGGTATTTATTTGCAGACGATGAGTGATAAACCGTATCACGAATGACGGCACACTGTCTCCCGTACCTTCACTACCACAGGAGAAGATCATGAGCCGTATCCAACCAGTATCCCAACCGCAACCCGCAGCCGCCCAGACCCTGACCACCCTGCGCCGCAATCTGGGCATGGTGCCCAACCTCTACGCCACCCTGGCCCACTCGCCAGCCCTGCTCAATGGCTTTCTGGCCTTTGCCGAGGCGCTTGGCAAGGGGCGCCTCACTGCCCCACAACGGGAGTTGCTGGCACTGGCCATAGGTCAAGCCAACGCCTGCCAATACTGTTTGTCTGCCCACACACTACTGGCGGGCAAGGCCGGATTCTCGGCCCAGGAGATCCGGGCTGCCCGGCTCGGCCAGGCCTCGGCTCCCCTTGATCACGCCCTGCTGCAACTGGCAACGGCGCTGGTCAGTCAGCGCGGAGTGATCAGTGACGAGCAGCTTGCTAGCGCCCGTGCCGCAGGCGTAGATGACGAGCTGCTGCTGGAGGTGCTCGGCCAGGTGGTCGTCAATACCCTGACCAACTATGGCAACCACCTGGCAGCGACCGAGATCGACTTCCCGCCCGTCACTCTGACCCCTTAAACAAGGAGCCCCCCCATGCAACAACATGACAAAGGCTTTCTGGTCGCCCTGGCGGGCGTGGTAATGACCCTGCTCTGGATCGGCGTCTTCAAGTTTACCCCGACAGAGGCAGCCGCCATCAAACCACTGGTAGCCAGCCACCCCTTGATGAGCTGGCTCTATGGCCCCCTGTCGGAACAAAACGTATCGAACCTGATCGGGGTGGTCGAGATAGTGATCGCCATCGGGCTGGTCGTGGGTCTGTGGCAACCTCGCATCGGTTACTGGTGCAGCATGGGGGCTATCGTCACCTTCCTGGCGACGCTGAGCTTCCTGCTGACTCTGACAGGTGTCTGGAAGATGGTTGACGGCGTGCCAGTCACCGAGTTCTTCCTGTTCAAGGATCTGGTGTTTCTCGGTGTGGTTCTGCACTACCAGCACAGGATCCGTGCCAGCTTGCCCACTCAGGCAGCCTGACAACAATGCCTTTGGCGCCCAGGATGGGCGCCTTTTTTCGTTATGCAGCCCCGGTCTGGCGCTTGCTGGCCGTCTTGCGCGGTCGGGGCCCGCCAGTCGTGCTGGCCGCCGGACTCTTGCGCCTGGTAAAACGCCGCTTGCCGGCACCCGGCGCCTCCTTGGGTAGGGCGCTGAAGCTGGCGCCGGAGTCCTGCCGCGCCCCTTCAATCAGGCCGTTGAGCTGCTCGGTGAGCGGCCCCATGAACTGCTGGTAGCTGCCGTGGCGCTCGGCGATCTGGCCGAGGCTCTGCTCCCACAGCGCCGTCATATCCGGCGTGGTGGCAGTAGCAGGCAGCGCCTGCACCAGCGCCCGCCCGGTCGGGGTCGCCTTGATGCTCTTGCCCTGACGCACCAGAAAGCGACGCTTGAACAGCAGGTCGATAATGCCCGCCCGGGTCGCTTCTGTGCCGAGACCATCGGTGTCGCGCAGGGTCTTGCGGATCTCGGGATCCTGCACATAGCGGGCGATGCCGGTCATGGCCGCCAGCAGGGTGGCATCGGTGAACGACTTGGGCGGCTGGGTCATTTTCTCCTGCAGTTCGCCCCGCTCGCAGAGCAGTTGCTCTCCCTCTTTCAGGGCAGGCAACGTGCCCGCTTTCTCTTCGTCGTCATCCTCTTCCACCCCGAGCAGTGCCTTCCAGCCTGCCTTAAGAATGCGCCGCGCCTTGGCCTGAAACAGACCACCGGCGATGCGCAGCAGCACCTTGCTGTCGTTGTATTCGAACGGGGGATAGAACTGCAGCAGATACTGGCGGGCAATCAGGCCATAGAGCTTCGCCTCGTCGGCCCCCAGCGTGGCGGGGTTGCCCTGCTTCTCGGTGGGGATGATGGCGTGGTGGGCATCCACCTTGCTGTCGTTCCACGCCTTGCTGCGGATCTTGCCGTCTGCCTCGCTCACCGCCTTGGCCAGCGCAGGCGCTGTGGCGGCGATGGCACCGCGCACCTGTTCGGCCCGCTTGAAGTGGTCGGTCGGCAGATAGCGGCTATCGGAGCGCGGGTAGGTGATGAGCTTGTGGCGCTCGTAGAGGCTCTGGCAGATGTCGAGCACCCGCTTGGCATCCATGCCGAAGCGCTTGGCGGCATCGATCTGCAGGCTGGAGAGGTTGTAGGGCAGCGGCGCCGCCTGCTTGCGGGCCTGCTCCTCCACCGATTCGACCTGTGCAGGCTGGCCGTTGATCCGGCTCACCACCTTGTCGGCCAGCGCCCGGTTGAGCACCCGCCCCTCCTCATCCTGCCACGGCAGACAGGCTTCCGATGGCAGCCACTTGGCGGTGAAACGCTCGTTGCTATCGGTCAACAGATGGGCCAGCACCTCGTAGAAGGGTTTGGGCACGAAGGCCTCGATCTCGAGATCCCGCCGCACCACCAGCCCCAGCAGCGGGGTCTGCACCCGACCAACCGAGAGCAGCTCGCTGCAACCTGCCTTGCGCCCGAGCAAGGTATAGGCGCGGGTCATGTTGATGCCGTAGAGCCAGTCGGCCCGACTGCGGGCCAGCGCCGAGACCGCCAGCGGCACGAACTCCTTGTTGTCCCGCAGCTTCTCGAGGGCACGGCGCACCGCAGGCGGGTTGAGATCGCTGATGAGGCAGCGCTGCACCGGCTTGGTTTTCGGGTAGCCGAGAAAGTCGATCACCTCGTCCACCAGCAACTGCCCTTCCCGGTCCGGGTCACCGGCGTTGACCACGCAGTCCGCCTGCTTGATCAGCCGCTTGATGACGGTGAGCTGGGTTTTGGTCTTGGGTTTGGCCACCAGCTGCCACTGGGCGGGGATGATGGGGAGATGCTCCATCCGCCACTGCTTGAAGGCGGCGTCATAGGCATCGGGCTCGGCCTGCTCCAGCAGATGGCCGATACACCAGGTGACCACATCCCCTTGGGCTGTTTCGATAAAACCGTCGCCCTTCTTGTGGGGCTTGGGCAGGGCATCGGCAATGGCGCGGCCCAGCGTGGGCTTCTCGGCGATAAAGAGTCGCATCGGTGGCTACCTGCAATACTGTATATGCAGACAGTATACAACTGCCACCGCGAAAGCCCAACTGCCCCTACTCGTCGAACGGGTGATCGTGGATGGCGGCAAACAGCCGCGCCTGATTGAGCAGCGGCGCATAGTGGAAGGCATTTTCGCCATCTTCTGCCAGCAGGTAGTCGGTCAGCTGTTCGCGCACCGCCTCTTGCAGGGTCTCCAGCTTCCACGGCTTGGCGAGGTAGTAGTGCAACCCGCCGCGATTGACCGCTTCGACGGTGGCCTCCAGCCCCGCTTGTCCGGTCAGCAGCAATTTGCGGCTGGCGCGGGTGGTGGCACGCCGGTTCAGCTCCACCAGAAAATCGACCCCCAGGGTTCCCGGCATGATGTGGTCACAGAGGATCAGCGCCAGCTTGTTGCCGTCGCGCTCCCACTCCTCCACCACCGCACGCGCCTCATCGACACTCTCGGCGGCTTCCAGTTCGAAGTGGGAACGGAACGGGGCGAGATCATGGATCACCGCATCCAGCACCTCACGCTCATCGTCCACACACAGGATCAGATAGTGTTTGTTCATTGCTCCTCCTTGGCGACATGGTTTGGCACGCCGCGCGATTGATGCTGGCGACGGCTCAGGCCGCATGCTCCTTGTTGTGATGAGGTTCGCCCCCGTAACCGGCCTGCCCCATGCCGTCCAGCGGCAGACAGACCCGCATCCGGGTGTAACGGCCCGGTTCGGAGGCCACCTCGATCCGGCCGTGGTGCTGCTGAACTATCTGCAGCGAAACGCTCAGACCAATCCCGAGGCCGAAATGTCCCTCCCGCTTGGTGGTGAAGTTGAGATCGAAGATCCGCTGCCACAGCTCGGGCTCGATGCCGCAACCGCTATCCTCTATCTCCACCATGACCCACTCGGGATCCAGCAATCCGGTACGGATGGTGAGTCGCCCCGGGCCGCTCATAGCATCCAGACTGTTGGCGATCAGGTTGGTCCACACCTGTTGCAGGGCGATGGGGTGACAGCGCACCAGCGGCAACGGCTGGTACTCCTTGCAGAGCTCATGATGCTTGAGGCGGTTTTCGAAAATCATCAGGGTATCTTCCAGCCCCTCGTGCAGGTCCACCAGCGAGGGTTCGAGCCGATCCTGACGGGCATACTGCTTGAGGCTCTTGACCAGATCGCCGATGCGACGGGCACACACCTCGATATTGCGCAGGAAGCTGCCGGTCTGCTGGAACAGCTCCAGCCGGGAGAGCAGCGCCTCCCGCTCGTCGGCAGTGCGGCTGGCAAACCAGCGCTGCCAGTTCAGCTCGTCATCCAGATTCATCTGCACCGCCAGCCGCGCCTGCTGGCGATCACCAAAGCGCCCCTCAGCCTGCCGGGTCTTGTCACGGATCTCGCTGGTCGAGACCGGCTGTGAGGAGAGCGCCTGACAGAGGGTCTGGTTGCCCAGCCCCTTGATGGTTGCTGGCAGCTCGAGATTGACCAGATCGGGGATGGCGGCCCGCAGGGTCTCGCTGCCACGGATAATGGCCGCCACCGGGTTGTTCAGCTCGTGGGCGACACCGGCCACCAGTTGACCCAGCATCGCCATTTTTTCGCTCTCCACCAGCTGGGCGTGAGCGGCATCGAGTGAGTTGAGGGTCTGTTGCAGCCGCATCTCGGTGCGGATGCTGTTTTGCAGACGGCGGTTGAAGTGGCGCAGCAGCAGGTTGGTAAAGGAGGGGAGCAGTTCGCTGCGCGCCTGCATCACCCGAGAGAATTGCAGCTTGTCGAGCTTGATCACCTCGGCACCGGTCAGAGTCACGCCGGTGGTGAAGGCGGGTTCGCCGGTCACGAAGGACATCCCCCCCACCAGCGAGCCGGTGCGGTAGTGCACCACCTCCTGATCGATCCCCTGCTCGTCCCGCTTGCGCAGCACCACCTCCCCCTTGGCGATAAACCAGAGGAAGCTGTTGGGCTCCCCCTCGCGAGTCAGCACATGGCCCGGACTGTAGTGGCGGCAGACCCGCTCCTCGTCATTGCCCTCGAAAAACTGGTAGAGGCCGTCGATCACCACCCGGGAGAGTTCTTCATCGCTGCAGTGGGTGTAATCCATAAAGCCCTGCCGATAGGCAGCCAACTGACGATCGACGTGGGCTCGCAGCAGCTTCTGGTTGTCGAGCACGGCGGCATAGCTCAGCAGGTCCGCCTCGGGACGCTGCAATACAAAGTGGCTGGCCTGCTCGATCACCGCCCGACGCAGGCTGCCATCGCGCCAGGGGCGTTGCAGGTAGTAGTCGAGACGACCGAGGTTTACCGCCTCGATGATCGATTTCATCTCCGGCTGGCTGCCCAGCAGGATCTTGCGGCACGCCTCGTGACGGCTGCCGAGACGGATCAGAAAATCGGCCCCTCGCCCATCCCCCAGCTCGCTGTCACACACCACCACGGCGGGTGGCTGCTCCTTGCGATCCAGCTCGTCCAAGGCCAGCTCCGCCGACCCCTGACCGACCACCACCACCAACGCGAAATGGCCGAGCAGCGGAGCCAACTCCTGTTCGAATTCGGCCAGCAGTTGCACGTTGGCGGCGACACACAGCAGTGAGAAAGGGCTCATCAGCGACACTCCGTTGAGGCTCACTGCTCACTATATCAACGAATCTTGTGGGGTTTTGCGAGGGGGCTAACAGCTGTCGCGGAAAGTGCACAAATAGATTAAACAGAAAACAACTGAATTTAATTCGACAATTAAATCAATAACAAAACAAAAGACAGAATGTGACAACAATCAAAAATATAAACCATGATGGAGGTCAACGCCTTATCCCTGTCATTACTACTACTATTGGACTAGTACTATGTAGGTAATTA
Source organism: Aeromonas sp. 602396 (assembly GCF_049173735.1). Taxonomy (NCBI): domain Bacteria; kingdom Pseudomonadati; phylum Pseudomonadota; class Gammaproteobacteria; order Aeromonadales; family Aeromonadaceae; genus Aeromonas; species Aeromonas sp. 602396. The sequence goes on from NZ_JAAKSD010000007.1 coordinate 34,078, forward strand.
TTGACCGTAGGAAAACGCCGCCATGATTGGAAAACTGATAAGAAAAACCTGGTTCTGGCTCCTGCTGCTCGGGGCCCTGCTGGGTGTCGCGGCACTGGGTGTCACCGTGACCGTGCTGCACAAGACCAGCTCCACCGAATTCTGCGTCTCCTGCCACTCCATGCAGACTCCGCTCGCCGAGTATCAGGGCAGTGTCCACTTCCAGAACACCAAGGGGATCCGCGCCGAGTGCGCCGACTGCCACATCCCGGGCGACCCCACCTCCTACCTGTGGACCAAGATCCGCGCAGTGAAGGATATCTATCACGAGGCGATCGGCACGCTCGACACCCCGGAAAAGTATGAAGCCCACAAGCTGCGGATGGCCCAATCCGTCTGGGACGAGCTGAAAGCCAACGACTCCGCCACCTGCCGCAGCTGCCACAGCTATGAGGCGATGGACATTCTGGCCCAGCGCCCCAATGCCCGCGCCGAGCACCCGGTCGCCATCAAGGAGGGTCAGACCTGTATCGACTGCCACCGCGGTGTCGCCCACATCATGCCTGACATGAGCGGCCTGGCTGCCGCCGGTGCCAGCGAGCTGGCGCAGGCTGCGGCCCAGACCCCGGCCAACGTCACCACCCGTTACGCCATCGCCACCACCCCGCTGTTCCTCGATGCTGCCGCCAAGACCGACGAAGGCACCCTGATGCCCTCCACCAAGGTGGAAGTGCTGGCCAACGAAAACGGCCGCGCCAAGGTGCAGATCGAAGGCTGGCAACAGGATGGTGTGAGCGAAGTGTTCTACGCCGCACCGGGCAAACGGATCCTCAGCGTACTGGTCGGCGATGCCGCCAAGAAAGCACTGGTCACCGGCCAGAGCGAAACCGACAGCGCCACCAACCTCACCTGGCATCAGGTCAAGCTGACCGCCTGGGTCGACCAAAGCCAGCTCATCGGCGATCAGGGCAAGCTGTGGCAATACGCCTCCACCCTGATGTCCAACAACTGTACCGGCTGCCACGGCCTCACCGCGCTGGATCACTTCAATGCCAACCAGTGGATCGGCGTCATCAAGGGGATGGAATCTCGTACCTCCCTGACCCCGGAACAGGCTCGCATGTTGACCCAGTATGTCCAGAAACACGCCAGTGACATGAGCGCGGCCCACTAAGGCTGGCACAGAGGAAAACCGTTATGACTTTTTTCAATGACAAGAAGACCAATCTGTCCCGCCGCAACCTGCTCAAGGGGCTCGGCGCCTGCGCAGCCCTGCCCCTGCTCGGCGGCATTTTTCCCAAGAGTGCGCTGGCGCAAGCCATCAGCACCGCATTGAGTCAGTTCCCGACCCTGGTGCCCGCCCAGAAGGGCATTCTGACTGGCGCCCACTGGGGTGCTTTCGAGGCGATCGTCGAAGATGGCCGCATGGTGCGCGTCCAGCCGGTGGCCGATGATCCGGCGCCAAACGATCTCATCGACATGGCGCCGTTCCAAGTCCACGCCAAGAACCGCATCAAATACCCCATGGTACGCAAGAGTTGGCTGGAGCACGGCCCGGGCGCCAAGCCGGAGCTGCGCGGCGCCGACGAGTGGGTGCGGGTGAGCTGGGAGAAAGCCATCGAACTGGTGGCCGGTGAAATCCAGCGCGTCCAGTCTGACTTCGGCCCGCAGGCGATCCACGCCGGTTCCTACGGCTGGAAGAGTGTCGGCATGTTCCACAACAGCCGCACCCTGCTGCACCGCCTGATGAACCTCTCCGGCGGCTTCACCGGTTATGCCGGTGACTACTCCACCGGTGCGGCTCAGGTGATCATGTCCCACGTGATGGGCTCCATCGAGGTGTACGAGCAGCAGACCGCCTGGCCCAACGTGGTGGAAAACGCCGAACTGGTGGTGCTGTGGGGGGTCAATGCTCAGGTCACCCTGAAGAACAGCTGGAACATGCCGGATCACGAAGGTCAGGCTGGCTTCAAGGCGCTAAAAGAAAAAGGCACCCGCGTCATCAGCATCGATCCGGTCTACAACGAGACCGCCAAGCTGGTCGGCGCCGAGTGGATTGCCCCGAACGCCTACACCGACGTGGCCATGATGCTGGGTGTGGCCCACACCCTCTACAGCGAGAAGAAGCACGATCAGGCCTTCCTCGATCGCTACACCGTCGGCTTCGACAAGTTCCTCGCCTATCTGCTCGGCAAGGATGACGGTCAGCCGAAGAGCGCCGAGTGGGCGAGCACTGTATGCGGCGTCGATGCCAAGGTGATCCGCCAGCTGGCTCTCGACATGGCCGCCAAGCGCACCATGATCATGGCCGGTTGGGGCATGCAGCGTCAGCAGCACGGCGAACAGCCCAACTGGATGCTGGTCACTCTGGCCTCCATGCTGGGCCAGATCGGCCTGCCGGGCGGCGGCTACGGCTTCAGCTACCACTACTCCTCCGGTGGCAGCCCCACCGCCAAAGGCGGCATTCTGGCGGGCATCTCCGCCGGCAACGCACCGAAGAACAGCCCGGCCCCGATCCCGGTGGCCCGCATTGCCGACTGTCTCGCCAACCCGGGCAAGACCATCGACTTCAACGGCCGCAAGGTGACCTATCCGGACATCAAGCTGGTCTACGTGGCGGGCGGCAACCCCTTCCACCACCATCAGGACACCAACAACCTGCTGCAGGCGTGGCGCAAGCCGCAGACCGTGATCGTCCACGAGCCTTACTGGACTGCCACCGCCAAGCACGCCGATATCGTGCTGCCGGTCACCACCAGCTACGAGCGCAATGATCTGGAGATGGGTGGCGACTACTCCCAGCGCTATGTGTTCCCGATGCACCAGTGCGTGCCGCCCCAGTTTGAAGCCCGCAACGACTTAGATATCTTCAGCGCCATCGCCGCCAAACTGGGCGTGCAGGAGCAGTACACCGAAGGGAAGGATGAGATGCTGTGGCTCAAGCAGATGTACGACGGCATGGCGGCGCAGGCCCGTGGTGCCCGCGTGGCGCTGCCGCCGTTCAATATGTTCTGGGAATCCAACAACTACATCCGCTTCCCGATCCCGGAGGCCAACCGCCAGTGGATCCGTCACGCTGATTTTCGCGAGAACCCGCTGCTCAACCCGCTCGGTACCCCGTCCGGCAAGATCGAGATCTTCTCCAACACGGTGGCGGGGATGGGTTACGCCGACTGCGCCGGCCATCCCAAGTGGTATGAGCCCAGGGAGTGGGTGAAGAGTGAAGTGGCGGCGCGCTATCCGCTGTCGCTCAACACCTCCCACCCGACCCAGCGGCTGCACTCCCAACTCGACAACACCCCGCTGCGAGACAAGTTCGCCATCGCCGACCGCGAGGCGATCATGATCCATCCGCTGGATGCCAAGGCTCGTGGCATCGCCCAGGGGGATCTGGTGCGTGCCTTCAACGAGCGCGGCCAGATCCTGGTGGGCGCCCTGCTATCCGAGGATGTGCGCCAAGGCGTGGTGCGGATCTGCGAAGGGGCCTGGTATGACCCGGCCAAGCCGGGCGAAGCGGGCAGCATCTGCAAGAACGGCAACGTCAACTGCCTCACCTTCGACGAAGGCTCGTCCAGTCTGGCGCAAGGCAACTGCGGCCACATGGCCCAGCTGCAGATCGAGAAGTACACAGGCCCGGTGCTGGCCAACACCGCCCACGCGGTACCGGCCAACGGCTAAGGCGATTGCCACCCAATAAAAACGGCGCCATCAAGGCGCCGTTTCTTTATCTGTCTGCCAAAGAGCACACATAGTCCGGACGGATTTAAAAATCCCCCTCTTCCATATACTCCTGCGCGCACTCCACCAGCTGCGGCCACAGCTCTTCCGGCACCCAGGCGTCCGGGTCATCTTCATCCCCGTCGTACTGGCTCCAGAAATAGCGGCGCAGGCCGGAGGCAAACTCGTCGCTGATCTCGGCCAGCTCCGAGAGCGGCCCCAACCAGGCGATGCGGCGCAGGCCGGAGGCGAGATCGTTGATGGCATCCATCAGGGTGCGATCGTCGAAGCTCTGCTCCACCAGCAGGGTGAAGCGCTCGCGCGCCTGCTCGGTCTGCTCCTCGTCCAGCTCGCCCACATCGGCCAGCAAGTCGACAAAATCTTCCAGCAGGAACGCGATCAGGCCATCCCTGTCTTCAAACCACTGGATCTGGGCGCCCTTGACCCCCAGTACAGAGGCATCGAATGAATCGTCAAGATGGCACAGGGCCCACGGATCGTCGGTCATGGTTCTCTTCCTCAGGCTAAAACAAATGCCATATCTTATGCCTAGCTCTCGACCCTTGCCACCTTGGGCAACGAGAGGGAGGCGGCCAGCCCGCCCAGTTCGGCGCGGCCCATAATAAAGCTGCCGCGATAGGCTTCCGCCAGATCGGAGACGATGTTGAGACCCAAGCCCGAGCCCGGCACCTTCTCGTCGAGCCGCACCCCGCGCAGCACCGCCTTGGCGATCTGATCCTCGCTCATGCCGGGGCCGTCATCCTCGATACGCAGGGTGATCCAGCCCCCCAGCTCGGCGCTGGAGATACGCAGCTCGCTGGCGGACCATTTGAAGGCGTTCTCCAGCAAATTGCCCACCATCTCGTCGAAGTCCTGCTCCTCCACCCCGACCGCCAGATTGGCGGGCACTTGCAGATCCACCGTCTTGCCCGGATAGAGGCGGGAGAAGGCGCGGCAGATATACTCCACCCGCGCCCGCACCGGGGTCGACACCCCGAGGATCTTGGCGGCGCCGGTCACCCGCGCCTTACCGAGGTGATAGTCGATATGGCGCTGGATCTGGTCGAGCTGCTCGCCGATGGCGGCCTGATCCTCCGGCGGCAACTGGGCAACCTGATTGCGCATGATGCTGAGCGGCGTCTTGAGGGCGTGAGCCAGATTGCCGGTGTGGGCACGGGCACGCTGCAGCAGCTCGCCGTAGTGGTGCAGCAGCCGGTTGATATCCTCAACCAGCGGCTGGATCTCCAGCGGATAGCGCAGCCGGAATCCCTCCTGATGACCCTCGTGAACCCGCCCCAGTTCACGGCGCAGCAGATGCAGCGGCCGCAAACCATAGACGATCTGGAACATGAAGCCGAGCACCAGACCGGCGGCGGCAAAGCCGAGACCGAGGAACAGGCTGATGCGAGTTTTCTTCAGGGTCTGGATCAGGGTGCTGCTGTCCTTGGCCATCACCAGGGTAAAGACCCGATCCGAACCGGGCAACAGCACGGTGCGGGTCATGATCAGCAGCGGCTCCTTGTTGGGGCCCTTGCCAAAAAAGAGGTCAGGATCGCCAAAGGCAGACTTGAGGCCACGGCTCACCAGATGGGTGTCCCACAGGGATCGGGAGCGGCCCACCACATTTTCCCCCAGTTCCAACTGCCAGTAGTAGCCGGAGTAAGGTTGGCTGAAACGGGGATCGGCCATCGGTTCGATCACCACAGGTAGACCACTCTTCTCCACCTCCAGCCGGGAGAGCAGATCATAGAGCTGCAGGCGAAGGCCGTCGGCCTCCGCCTCCTGCCAGTAGTTGCGCATCATGGTCTGCAGGCTGAAGCCGGTGGCGAACAGAAACAGCCCGCACCACACCAGCGCAATGGCAAGCAGCCGCCCCCGCAGGGTTCGGACCAGCCTCATTCGTTGATCCGGTATCCGAGACCACGCACTGTCTCAATCAAGTCGGGATGGGTCTTCTTGCGGATCCGGCCGATGAACACCTCTACTGTGTTGGAGTCACGGTCGAAATCCTGAGCGTAGATGTGATCGATCAGCTCGCTGCGCGACACCACCTTGCCCCGATGCTGCATCAGGTAACCCAGCACCCGGAACTCGTGGGCGGTCAGCTTGATGGGGGTCCCTTCGTACCACACCTGGGAAGCCGCCATATCGAGCCGTACCCCGCCAATCTCCAGAACGGAGCTGGCGTTGCCTGCCGCCCGGCGCACCAGCGCATGCACCCGCGCCACCAGCTCGGCCACCTGGAACGGCTTGGTGAGGTAGTCATCGGCACCGGCATTGAGCCCCTCGATCTTCTCGTGCAGTTGGCCACGGGCGGTCAGTACCAGCACCGGGGTATCGATTCCCTTGCTGCGCCACTCCTTCAACACGCTCAGGCCATCGCGCCCAGGCAGGCCGAGGTCGAGAATGATGGCGTCATAGGGTTCGGTCTCACCGAGGAAACCGGCCTCGTTGCCGTCGTGGCAGAGGTCGGTGACAAAGCCGGAGAGGCGCAGCTGTTCGGCCAGCTGACCAGCCAGAATTTTTTCGTCTTCAACAATCAGAATTCGCATGAACAGGCTTCCACACAGGGGTTATTCATCATCCTCGACCGGGGGCTTTGGTGGTTCGAACAACCGCTCCAGATGGTGGCCCTTGGCCCACACCAGCTCAAGGTTGTCGGCCCGATAGGCTACCTTGATCACGCTGTTTTCCCGATCGATGACTCGCAGTTCATAGAGCCAGATACCATCCTCTTCTCCCAGATCCACCCGCAACACCCGCACCGGCAATCTGGCCGCCACCTCCATCATTTCATGGAAGGGCCGAACCCGTCCCTCATGGACAGCTTGCTGCAGCATGGCTTCATCAGGCGTGACCGCCTGTGCCAGCAACGGCAGCAATAACCCAAGCAGAGGGAGCGCTCTATTCATGGATGATTCATCTCCAAAAACCTAACATAATGGCGTTTATAGTCTGCCAGCCATGAATCCGGAATGAATATGATCCCGCGCAGTTTCCTGCTGATCCTTTGCCTGTTGAGTGCCACAAGCTGGGCGGCCCAGAGCCGTCTCGACATGGCCGGGCTGGTCAAACTCCTGCTGGCGCAAGGGTATCACGACATTCGGGAAGTGGAGCTGGAAGGGGACAAATTCGAGGTCAAAACCCTCAATCGCCAGGATCAGAAGGTGCATCTCATCGTCGATGCCTACACTGGCGAGATCAAACAACAAGAGGCCGATTAGGCCTCTTTTGCATTCCAGCGTCCCCGCATGGGGCGCAGCAGCTTCTCCCGCCTCGGCCAGAGCAGGGCGCAGGCCAGCAGCAGGTAGATGAGGGGCTCCCCCCAACCGCTCTTGAGCGACCACCAGTAGTGCACCGGCACCAGCAGGGCGATGGCATAGACCCAGTTGTGCAGCTTCTGCCATGCAGCGCCCATGCTGCGCTGCAATGCGGGCAGCGAAGTGATGCTGAGGGCGGCCAGCAGCAGCAGGGCCACCATCCCCACCACTATGTAGCTGCGCTTGACCAGCTCGCCGCCAATCAGCCCCCAGTCAAACTGCAGATCCAGCCCCAGCCACGCCATGAAGTGGAGCAGCGCCCAGGCAAAACACCAGAGCCCGAGGGGGCGGCGCAGCTTGATGAGCTGCCCCTGCCGCCAGCGCTTGGCCAGCGGCGAGACCAACAGGGTGAGCAGCAGCAGATTGAGCGCTCCCTTGCCGAGGTAGTGGATGAGCTCGGGCACCGGATCGCCCCCCAGCAGGCCTGCCGGGATGGCAAAAACCAGCCAGAGCAGGAAGCCGAGGGAGCACAGATGCACCAGCGCCCGCAAGCCGCTGATATGGGCCGGTTTCAATCTCAGTACCATTGGCGCAGATCCATCCCCTGATAGAGCGAGGCGACTTCGTCACCATAGCCGTTGAACATCAGGGTCGGCTGACGCTTGGCGCCAAACACTCCTCCCTCGCCGATGAAACGCTCGCTTGCCTGGCTCCAGCGCGGGTGATCCACCTGCGGGTTGACGTTGGCGTAGAAGCCATATTCGTTGGGAGCCAGCAGGTTCCAGGTGGTGGGCGGCATCTCCTCTACCAGCCGGATCGAGACGATGCTCTTGATGCTCTTGAAGCCATACTTCCACGGCACTACCAGCCGGATCGGCGCGCCATTCTGGGCGGGCAGGGTCTTGCCGTAGAGCCCCATCGCAAGGAATGAGAGAGGGTGCATCGCCTCGTCGATACGCAGCCCCTCCACATAGGGATACTCGATGCCGCCCCCCAAACTGGAGGCCTGCCCCGGCAGCTGTTTCGGATCAAACAGGGTTTCGAAGGCGACAAACTTGGCGCGACTGGTGGGCTCGGCACGGCGGATAATCTCCGCCAGCGAGATGCCGTTCCAGGGCAGTACCATGGACCAGGCTTCAACGCAGCGCAGCCGGTAGATCCGCTCCTCCAGCTCGCTTTTGTTGATGAGGTCCCACACATCGAGGGTAAAGGGCTTGGCCACCTCCCCCTCCACCTTGAGGGTCCAGGGTTCGGGCTTGAGGTAATGTGCGTTGCGAGCCGGGTCGGACTTGTCGGTGCCGAGCTCATAGAAGTTGTTGTAACTGGTGGCCTTCTCTTCCGGTGTCAGCACCAGATTGGCCGGGCGCTCCGCAGGCTTGCTGTTGAGCGGTTTGGTAGCTAATTGGGGGGCATCCTCTTTACCGCGCAGCAGGTCGAGCACTCCGGCCTGAGTGGGGAACGCCAGGGTGGCTGCGCCCAGACCCAGCCCCTTGAGAATAAGGCGGCGGTCCTGATAGACGGCTTCCGGGGTAACATCCTGTTCGGTGAGGGGGTGGGCGGTACGACGCTTGATCAACATTAAAAACTCCCGGGGCTGAGTGAGGCAGTATGGATAAGACCCGCCCCGGCAGATTTTTATTTCACACAAATTTACATCATGTGGTGCAGGGGCAGTGCCTTGGCCATGGTGCCGACCAGAAACAGGACTACGAACACCAGCAGGGGAACGATCACATTTGGCGCCATCAGACTCACTCCATGAGCAGGACAGGGCCTCTAACTATGGCCGACTGTCAGGCCGGTCACCAATGAATTTTTTTCGCGAGCGCAAGCGTATTCCTGAGTTGAAAAGGGTGATGAAGATCACACACAATTCGGCCCCCGCTTGCCGCCCCAATTGCCGGGGGTAGGCTGCCCATTTTGCGAAGCCAACTGAAGAGTCGCCCCCATGAGCCCACTGATCGCCATCGCCATCACTACTGGAATTCTCTCCGCCGTCTGGGGCTGGATTGCCGTCGCGTTCGGCCTTATCTCCTGGGTCGGCTTTCTCGGCTGCACCAGCTATTTCGCGTCAAGCGGCGGCTACAAGGCGCTGCTGCAGACCATCTTCTGCAACACCAGCGGCATGCTGTGGGCACTGCTGCTGATCCATGGCGACAGTCTGTGGGGAGCGGGTGTGGCGGGTTACGTGATGACGGGGGTGGTCGCAACCCTGATGTGCGTACAGGCCAAGCAGCAGTGGCTCGGCTACATTCCCGGCACCTTTGCCGGTTGCTGTGCCACCTTCGGGGCGGCTGGCGAGTGGCGGCTGATCCTGCCCTCCCTCATCATTGGCGCCTTGTTCGGTTACCTGATGAAGGCGAGCGGCCTCTGGCTCTCCCATAAAACCCAAAAAGCCGATGCCGCTCCGGCGGTAGTTGATCCCGCCTGATTTATCCCTTCGATTTGAAGTTTGCAGCTTCGATACCGTGCCGATTCAATAACTTGTAAAAATCGGTACGGTTTCTGCCCGCCATGTTGGCCGCCAGGGTCACGTTGCCCTCGGTGGTGCGCAGCAAACGGATCAGATACTCCTTCTCGAATTCGGCCCGCGCCTCGTTGAACGAGGGGATGCCGCCGCCACCACCGCTCAGGGCGGACTCCACCATGGAGACCCCGATCACCGGGCTGCAACAGAGGCTGGCGAGTTGCTCCACCAGATTGCAGAGCTGACGCACGTTACCGGGCCAGGCAGCGGCGGCCAGCATCGCCAGCGCCTCCGGCGAGAAGCCCATGGCGGCGCAGTCGCTGTGGCGGCAGCGATAATCATCCAGCGCCTGTCTGGCCAGCAGCGGAATGTCTTCACTGCGGGCACTGAGAGACGGCAAGGTGATATTGGCGACGTTGAGACGATAGAAGAGATCTTCCCGAAAGCGTCCCTCCTCCATCGCCTTGACCAGATCCTGATGGCTGGAGCTGAGCACACGCACCTCCGGCGTGCCCTGGCCATACTCCTCCATCACCTGCAGCAGCTTGGCCTGCAAGGATTCCGACAGGCTGCCAATTTCGTCGAGAAACAGGGTCGCCCCCTTGGCCTGCTCGAACAGACCGGATTGGCCATCTTCACCAAACAGCTGCAAGTCGAGTGACGCCCACGGAATGGCGGCGCAGTTGATGGTATGGAGCGGCTTGTCGCGGCGCTGGCTGGCCTGGTGCAGCGCCTGCGCCATCGCCCCCTTGCCGGAGCCTGACGGCCCCATGATCAGTACCGGCACCTCCATGGTGGCGATGCTGTGAGCCTGGATCAGTAACTGTTCCAACTGGGGATTGCGGGTCAGGATCAGTGACTGCCACTCCTGCTGCTGTTTCGGCCGGGTCAGGCTGAGAGCATGCTCTATGGTGGCCAGCAGCTCATCCTTGTCAATGGGCTTGGTCAAAAAGCTGAAGACGCCGGAGCGGGTGGCCTGAATAGCGTCCGGTATGGTGCCGTGGGCAGTCATGATGATGACCGGCAGCCCCAACCACTGGGCCTGGATCCGCTCGAATAGAGCAAGGCCATCCATCCCCCCCATCCGCAAATCGCTCAACACCAGATCGGCCCGCTGCTGGCGCAGCCGATCAAGGGCTCCCTCCGCACTGTCGGCGGTATCCACCTCATAACCCTGACTGCGCAGCCGCATGCTCATCAGTTTGAGCAGGCTGACGTCGTCATCCACCAACAGGATCCGGCTCATGGTATAGCCTCACGATTCTCGTTCAGCTTGCGCTGGTTGAGCTGGTCATCGATGGCAGTCAGCTGCTCGATCTGACGACGCAGCCGCTGGATCTCCTGACTCTGATCATCACGCCGGCTGTCGCGAGCCAGCAACTGCTCTCCGAGAGCGATCCAGCTGCGCAAAAAAGCCTGTGCATCAAGACCCAGCTCGGGCAGCATCTGCTTCAGGCGCACCAGCCCGGCAGTACGATTGGCCACCGATTCGGCCGGGTGGGAATCCACCATCGCCAGACTGACCCGGCTCTCAAGATCTCCCGCCCCTTTCAGGCGTTGACGCTCCTGCACACGCTGCTGGGGATGGCTGGCCAGCAACCAGTCGGAGTATTGCAGACGTACCTGCATCTCCTTGTTGGCAAACTCCATCCGCTTGGCAAAAGCGATATCGGAGGAGTTCTGCTGCTCGTGCTGTGGCAGCAGGCCGCAACCCGCGAGCAACCCCATCATCAGGGCTGGAAATACGCGCTGTATCTTCATAGTTCTCTTTTCAACGTCAACCTGAAGCAGACATCTGCCTGTTCATCTCTTACCAGAACCAACTCACCTCCGAGGCTATGGGCAGACTCACGGGCGATAGAGAGACCCATACCAGAGCCTTTCAATACACCTTGCCGCACTGTACTGCCCTGTTCGAAGGGTTCAAAAATACGTTGCTGATCGGCAGCGGGGATCTCTGGCCCCTCGTTGGCTACCTCCAGCCAGCTTGTCTGTTCATCCTGCCCTGCCCTGATCCAGATATTGCCCCCGCTGGCGCCGTAACTGACTGCGTTGGAGAAGAGGTTATCGAGGATCAGTCTCAACCGGTAGGGCTCCGCCCACAGGGTAACCGGCCCGGTCGGCAAGTGTACACGGATCTGCTTGGACTCCAATGCCAACCGGTACTCGATGGTGAGTTCTGACAGCATGGGCAGCAGGGGGACGGGCTCCAGTTCGAAGGCCTCCTGCTGACTGAGCCGGTTGAAGTCGAGCAGCCGCTCGATCAGGGTCTGCAAACGCCGACTGCTCTCGTCCAGCATCTGGCAGATCTCCAGCTGATCCGGCGTCAACGGCCCGACCAGCTGCTCGCAGAGCAGATCCGACCCCTCCCGCAGCACCGCTAGCGGGGTCTTGAGCTCGTGGGAAACATGACGCAGAAACTGGTACTTTTGCTGCTCCAGCTCCTTGAGCTTGTCGTAAAGCCAGAGGATCCGCTCCCCCAGCAACACCAGCTCGGCGGGGCCATCTACCGGCCTTGGATCCGGCTCGACCCCCGCCCCTAGGCTCAAGATGCGCGACTCAATCTGTCGTACCGGGTGGATGATCAGGTAGGTGAAGATAAAGACCATCAGCAGGCTGAGCGCCGCTACAGCGCCGCTCACCCACCAGAGCTCCCTGGTCAGTCCGGCGATGGTGAGTCGCACCCGCTCCATGTGTTCGTCAACCCGGCTGCGGGTGACCATCTCAAGCTGCTTGTTGGCATCGTTAAACAGCTCTAGCTTGTCCCCCGCCACCGCAGCCTGGGCCAGCGCGGCATCCTGCAAGCTGTCGAGCCAAGCCAGCCCCTGATCGAGCCCCCTGTAGAGCTGACCGTCGGAGATAGAGCTGCGATGTTCTGCCAGCAACACCCGATACCCGTCGAGTTGCTGCTGGTAGCTGGTGAGGCTGCGGCGATCCCCCAGCACCGCGAAGCGGCGCAAGGTGCGTTCGATATCGATGGCTTGCGCCGTCAGCAGGGTGGCGCGGCGGGTATCCTTGACCGCCCGCTCCATCTCGTCGCTGGTGAGTTGGCTGAGGTGGGCAAGGGAGGTGCTGTTGTGCCAGATCATGCCGCCCAGCGGCATCAATACCAGCACGAATCCCATCAATACCACCTGCAGCAGGGAGCGTGGGCGAACCTTGGTCATCATCTCTTCTCTTGCGTTCTCACCGGTGCGCCAGCATAGCTGCACCGCCCAGAAAAACAAAACCGGCCAACAGGCCGGTTTGGATTATCTGGATTGTGGTGATTCACGCCAACGCGACAGAGGCCAGACAGATAATCATGATCAGCGCCAGCGCACCCGAAGCGGTCAACAGCGCCCATTTCAGCTCCACACTCATGCAAACCTCCTTTCTGCCAATCAGTGCCGGATCACAATAGATAAGACAATGTTAAGCCATAGTTAATCCGATAACCGTGAGCTGCGTATACATTTCAGATGAGCCCAACCCCGGGAAGGTCAGCATGTTCTATCTGTGTAGCATTGGTTCCAATATTGACCCGCATATCCATGTCAGCCGCGCGCTGGCCGAGCTGTTTGAGAACGTCGGTCCCCTTCGGCTGAGTTCGGTGATCCGCACCAAGCCGGTGGGAATGCACTCCAGCCACGACTTTCTCAACTGCCTGCTGGTGGTGGAGAGCCCGCTCGATGCCGCCCGCCTCAAGCAGCACTTTGTCGCCCTCGAGGTGGCTCACGGCCGTGATCGCAGCGATCCGCTCTGCAAGGTGCACGACCGGCCACTCGACATCGATATTCTGGCCAGCAACAGGAGCGGTGACTTTGCCTCGGCAGAGGTCGATTCCTATCTGGCGGAGCTGCTGGCAGAGCTCTACGGCCATGGCGAGGTGCATGACCCCAAGGTGGCGCTGCAAGTGACGCTCCCCGCCCAGTCGGGCAAGCTCAAACCCGGCAAGGGCTTGCTGACCCGGCAGGTCGGGCTGGGGCCGCTGGTGCTCGGCAACCCCTCAGAGGTTGGCCAGCGCGCGTCCGCCATCTACCTTGATGCTGGCACCCGTCATATAACTGTTCCCCATCAGTAACTGCACCGCCTGCCAGATGGGCTCAAGTCCCCCCTCCCGCGCCAGCGGTGTTTTCGCCAACACCTGCTGGCGCCATGCCTCGTCATGCTCGTCGAGAAACAGGATCGGCCCCGGCTCTATGGTGTTGACCCGCACCGCAGGCGCCAGCTCGCGGGCAAAGCTCATGGCCAGCGAATGGGCTCCCGCCTTGGTCGCCACATAGCTGGCAAAACGGGGGGCCGGGGCATGGATATAGATATCGGTGATGTGAATGATGCTGGCGTTGGGATTGCTGGCCAGCTGGGGGGCCAACGCCCGGTTTAGCTGGAAGGGGGCCGCCATGTGTACCCGGTAAAACTGCTCGAATTGGGCCAGTTGCGCCGCCGGATCAGTTGCCTGCGGCTCGAAGGCCGAGGCGTTGTGGATCACCAGCGCCAGATCCTGATGGGCAGCCAGCACATCGATCAGCTTGCCAACGTCCTCTTCCCGACCAAAATCCGCCAGCACCAGTTCGACCCCCAGTGCTGCCAGCGTGGCCAGCTCCGGCCGCTCGCTGCGATAGCTGCCCGTCACCTGCCAACCCGCTGCCACCAGCTGTTCACAGAGATAAAATCCGAGTCGACGGCCGCAGCCCGTAACCAATGCACGCATACGATCTCCTTTCCCTTTCATGGTCTTGCATGAACGAAGCCCGCCTGCCAGCGGATCACCGCCGATGGCTTGTGCCTATCAATCCCTGCGGCACAAGCCATTGGTCGCGAGCTACCCGCCCGCGTCATAGTGGCGGCATCCCCCTCTTGCGGAGTTACCACCATGCTGAAAGTACACCACCACATGGGTCGCCTGACCCACTCCCTGACTGCCGGACTCGGCCTGGCCGAGGCGCTGGATCGCCTGCATCAATCGGGTCTTGGCGGCCTGCCGGTGCTGGATGAGCAGAAACGGCTGATCGGCTTTCTTTCCGAACAAGATTGCATTCCCAGCCTGCTCACCGGCAGCTACCACTGCGATACCCGCACCCGGGTGGAGGATCTGATGAACCGTTCGCCCCTCTCGGTCGGGCCGGATGACAGTATTCTGGAGCTGGCCCGCCAGATGGCTGACGCCAAGCCCAAGATCTACCCGGTGCAGCAACAGGGCAAGGTGGTCGGCATCATCAGCCGCCGTCAGGTGATGCAGGCCCTCAACCAGCAGATGAAGGTGTGCCAGCAGACCTAGATCTGGTAACGCCCCTTGTCACCGATATCGAAGTGCAGGGGCATCCGCCACTTGGCCAGCGCCAGCAAGGTCAACAGGGCCCCGCAGGCCAGCGCCACCAGTGCGGCGGCCCACTCCACCCGCAACCACTCCAGCAGCCATAACGCCGGCAGCAATACGGGCACCAGCTTGATGCCGGGAATGGCGAAGCAAAACTGCTCCTTGAACGCCAGCCCGGAGAGGGTCGCCAACGCCGCCCCCAGCACCAACGCATCCGGAGCCCCCACCGCTGCCAGGGCCAGTGCACCCCAACCAAATCCCTGCAGAATCAGGCGAATCCGCTTGTCGTAGATATGCAGCGAGAAGCCGCAGATTGCGCTTGCCACTGCCAGCGACATCAACCATTGTGCCGACGGGAGCAGTGCCATCCCGCTCAGCAGCGCCGCACCGCGGCAAAGCAGCAACAGGGCTGCCGCACTCAAGCCAAGGCGGTAGAGCGAGACGGTCAACTTGTCGATCCCGTCTAGCGGGCTCTCGATTTCAGGATTTGCCATAAACAGTCGCTTCTAACGGATCAGGTGCCATCCAATATACTGGAATCAGGTCTTGGAATATCTTCAAACGGGCTCAGGAGACGTAGTTTGCGTGTGATCCCCCTGTTTTGGTTGCTGTTTCCACTCGGATTGCCCGCCAAAGAGCTGGTGATCTGCGGCACCATGGAGCCCCCGCTCAAGTATCTCGATGCCGATCAGAAACCCCGCGGACTCGATATAGACATAGTCACCACCATCTTCGACAAGCTGGAGACGCCCTTTCGGATCGAGCTGGCCGATTCCGGTGCCCGCCTCACCCGCAATGCCGAAACCGGCGCCTGCGATCTGGTGATGACCCACTCCTACAAGGCAGAGCGGGAGAGTTATCTCATCTATCCCCAACAGGCCCATCTTCGCCACAGCTGGCACTTCTTCGTGCGCAAGGCGGACCTGATGAAGATCCGCTACGAAACGCTGGCCGATCTCAAACCCTGGCGCATCGGCGTGACCAAGGATTTCTCCTACACCCCTGAACTGGCAGCGGCCATGACCGACCCTGCCTATCAGTTCCAGGAGATCACCATGAACCAGCTGCAACTGCGCAAACTGCTGGCCGGACGGATCGATACCGTGCCCATGCCGCTGGTCACCGCCTTCACCCAGATCAAGGAGGAGGGGCTGACGGGCAAGGTCGATTACCTGCCAAAACCGCTCAAGAGCAGCCCCTACTTCAACACCTGGGCCCGCGCACGAGCGGATGCACAGACCCCCGCCCTGATGGCGGCCTACGATGCCGAACTGCTGCGCATGAAGCGCAACGGCAGCCTCAAGACCCTCTACGACAAGTACGCCATCCCCTATCTCGAACCCTGATCAAGGGGTCAGGGTTTCGCACGGGAGCTGGATCTCTACGCCCTCCCCCTTATGCACACCGACTCAAGGTTTCACGTCCCGCAGGATCGGATTCTGCAGCGAAATCAGGGTTTCAGTGGATTGGATCTCGTCGATGGTCTGGATCTTGTTGATCAGCACTATCTGCAGCTCGTCGATGGAGCGGGTCATCACCTTCATGAAGATGCTGTAGTGGCCGGTGGTGTAGTAGGCCTCCACCACCTCGTCCAGCGCCTGCAGCTTGGCCAGTGCCGAGGGGTAATCCTTGGCGCTCTTCAGATTGATCCCGATAAAGCAGCAGACGTCGTAACCCAGCTTCTTGGGGTTAACCTGCACCCGTGTCCCCTCGATGATCCCCGCCTGTTTCATCTTCTCCACCCGCACATGGATGGTGCCCGGGCTGACCGCCAGTTGTTTCGCAAGTTCTGCGTAAGGGATCCGCGCATTCTCCATCAGAGCGGTGAGGATGGCCTGATCGAGATTATCGATTCGGTAATTTTCCGGCATTTTTTTGCACCTCCGTTGACGATACCTCATTAAATGACGGCTTATTTTGAATAAAAAAATACACAAAGCCTATTTCTATTATCGAATATTGAATTTAGTTGGCATTCCGTTGAAGAATCACCTCATCCAACGGGGTTTGAAACAGGAATTCAGCATGAAACAGCACTACATTCGCAGCCAACAGCAGATCAGCTTCGTCAAAGAGATGTTCTCCCGCCAACTCGCCCAACAACTGGGTTTGATGGAGGTGCAAGCCCCCATTCTGAGCCGAGTCGGTGATGGCACTCAGGACAACCTCTCTGGCCACGAGAATGCAGTGCAGGTCAAAGTGAAGACCCTGCCGGAGCACAGCTACGAAGTGGTCCATTCACTCGCCAAATGGAAGCGCCAGACCCTGGGTCGCTTCGGCTTCGGCCCGGGCGAAGGGATCTACACCCACATGAAGGCGCTGCGTCCGGACGAGGATCGCCTCACCCCCATCCACTCCGTCTACGTGGATCAGTGGGACTGGGAGAAGGTGATGCCGAGCGAGCGCCGCGATCTCGCCTATCTGCAAGAAACCGTGCGCGGCATCTGGGCCGCCATCAAGGCCACCGAGCGCGCAGTCTGCGCCGAACATGAGCTGACCCCCTTCCTGCCAGCCGAGATCCAGTTCCTGCACAGCGAAGAGCTGCTGGCCCGTTACCCGGACCTCGATGCCAAGGGGCGCGAGCGTGCCATCGCCAAAGAGCTGGGGGCCGTGTTCCTGATCGGCATCGGCGGTGCCCTCTCCCACGGTGAGCGTCACGATGTGCGCGCCCCGGACTATGACGACTGGAGCAGCCACAACGAGCTGGGTCTGGCAGGTCTGAACGGCGACATTCTGGTGTGGAACCCGGTGCTGCAAGACAGCTTCGAGATCTCCTCCATGGGGATCCGGGTCGACGCCGAGGCGTTGCGCCGCCAGCTGGCCATCACCGGCGATGAAGATCGCCTGCAGTACGACTGGCATCAGGATCTGCTGGCCGCACGGATGCCGCAAACCATCGGCGGCGGCATCGGCCAATCTCGTCTGGCCATGCTGTTGCTGCAAAAAGAGCATATCGGTCAGGTACAGGTTGGCGTCTGGCCAGCCGAGATGAAAGCTGCCGTGCAAGGCATGCTGTAACGAATGAAGGCCATGCCGGCGACATCTCAGCCGGCATGGCAACAGGCAGGTGGCCGTCGGGGTTGAGCGAGCGCATCCCCGGCAGGCTGTAAGACGCAAGGCCGTTAGCGGTTTTGTTTCGAAATCGGGGCTTGCCCCTGCGACCCGCTCAACCCACGTCAGGTCGCTTCACTACATTCCTCCCGGCAATCTTCGGATTGCCGTTTTTTTAGGCCGAAAAACTGTGATCGAACCCGGCCCCGATCTGGCGCTGGCGCGGCAACCTCGCCTTTCTGCTGCCGGTGCAGTGGCAGGCAAACAACTGATCCACCGCCTCTTCCTGCAGATAGGTGCCGAGCGCCACCACCCGCTCTGGGCTGGAAAACTTCAGGTGCAGGCCGCCGATGACGGCGTGGTTCCGCTCGTCGCCACACACCTCCTTGGCCCGCGCGATGATGTTCTCGACCCCGGCGTGACCGCAGCCGATAAAGACGATGAGCCCCTGCTCGCTCTTGTAGGCCAGCGCCGAGTCGTCACTGATAAGATCCTTCTCCACCCGCCCACCCCGCACTATGTAGCCGAGCAGCGAAGGCGCAGCCCGGTCGCGCCGCACAATGCTGCCGAGGAACACCAGATGATCCGAGAGCCACACCGGCTCGGCCGAGCAGTGGGGAAGCAAGCCCTTGGCCGGCAGCGACTCCCGAGCCAGCTCCCCCGACAGGCGATAGAGGTTGCGCCGCCAGAAGGGCAGCGACAGGAAGTAGCCCCGCTCGCAAAACACATCCGGACAGGCGATGAGCGGGATGGGTCTTGGATAGGCAGGCAGCGAGCCGACCCCGCCCACGTGGTCGTAATGACCGTGGGAGAGCACCACATGGGTGAGCGAGGCGAGATCGATCCCCATCACGGCGGCGTTGTGGCGCAGCACCCGGCCACGGCCGCTGTCAAACAGCACCCTGAGGCCGTCACACTCCAGCAGCAACGCCAACCCTCGCTCGGGCAGACAGCCAGGCAGATGAACGTCATCATCCACCAGCACGGAAAACTTCAGCATCTCGCTCCCCCTGAAAACAAAACGCAGGCACGAGGCCTGCGTTTTTCATCGACAATCCCATTACTGGGTCATGGTGAGGCCGTTGCTGTCGGCCCCCAGCACCAGTTTTTTGCCCGGCACGATGCGGCCGGAGAGCAGCGCCTGCGCCAGCGGGTTCTCCACCTTCTGCTGGATCGCCCGCTTGAGGGGACGCGCCCCGTAGACGGGGTCGAACCCGGCATGCACCAGCTTCTCGAGCAGCGCTTCGCTCACCTCCACCTCGTAACCCTGAGCCTCAAGACGGCCCATCAGGCTCTTGAGCTGGATCCGAGCGATGGACTTGATGTGCTCCTCGCCGAGGGGATGGAACACCACCGTCTCGTCGATCCGGTTGATAAACTCCGGCCGGAAACTGCGGGTCAGCACATCCATCAGCATGGCCTTCATCTCGTCGTAATCCTTCTCGGAGTGGTGCTCCTGAATGAGATCCGACCCGAGGTTGGAGGTCATGATCACCACCGAGTTGCGGAAATCGACGGTCCGACCCTGACCATCGGTCAGGCGGCCATCGTCCAGCACCTGCAACAGGATGTTGAACACATCCAGATGCGCCTTCTCCACCTCGTCCAGCAGGATCACCGAGTAGGGACGACGGCGCACCGCCTCGGTCAGATAACCACCCTCTTCATAACCCACGTATCCGGGAGGCGCCCCCACCAGACGGGCCACGCTGTGTTTCTCCATGAACTCCGACATGTCGATCCGCACCATGGCATCCTGGGTATCGAACAGGAACTCGGCCAGCGCCTTGCACAGCTCGGTCTTGCCCACCCCGGTGGGCCCCAGGAACAGGAAGGAGCCGATGGGGCGGTTAGGGTCGGAGAGACCGGCACGGGAGCGACGAATGGCGTTGGAGACCGCATCGACCGCCTCCTCCTGACCAATCACCCGGCTGTGCAGCTGATCTTCCATCCGCAGCAGCTTGTCGCGCTCCCCTTCCAGCATGCGGGCGACCGGAATACCGGTCCAGCGGGCCAGGACGTCTGCGATCTCCACATCGGTGACCCGGTTGCGCAGCAAACTGGTCTCCTGCATCTCGGCCTGAGTGGCGAGATCCAGCTGTTTCTCCAGCTCCGGAATGCGGCCGTACTGCAGCTCGGACATCCGGCCCAGGTCGCCTGCGCGGCGCGCCACGTCGAGATCCTGACGGGCCTGCTCCAGCGCAGCCTTGATATGCTGGGTACCGGCGAGGGCGGCTTTCTCGGCCTTCCACACTTCGTCCAGCTCGTTGTATTCCCGATCTTTTTCGCCAATCTCCTGATTGATCAGCTCCAGACGCTTGCGGCTGGCGTCGTCGTCCTCCTTCATCAGCGCCTGCTGCTCCAGCTTGAGCTGGATGATGCGCCGCTCGAGGCGATCGAGCGCCTCCGGCTTGGAGTCGATCTGCAACCGGATGCTGGCTGCCGCCTCGTCGATAAGGTCGATGGCCTTGTCCGGCAACTGACGATCCGCAATGTAGCGGTGCGACAACTGGGCCGCCGCCACGATGGCGGGGTCGGTGATCTGCACATGGTGGTGCAGCTCGTAACGCTCTTTCAGGCCGCGCAGGATGGCGATGGTATCTTCGACTGTCGGCTCTTCCACCAGCACCTTCTGGAAACGGCGCTCCAGCGCGGCATCCTTCTCGATAAACTGGCGATACTCGTCCAGGGTGGTGGCACCGACGCAGTGCAGCTCGCCCCGTGCCAGCGCAGGCTTGAGCATGTTGCCCGCATCCATGGCCCCTTCGCCCTTGCCGGCGCCGACCATGGTGTGCAGCTCGTCGATGAAGAGGATGACGTTGCCCTCCTCCTTGGCGAGATCGCTCAGCACGGCCTTGAGCCGCTCCTCGAACTCGCCGCGATATTTGGCACCGGCCACCAGCGCCCCCATGTCCAGCGACAGCACCCGCTTGTTCTTGAGCCCCTCCGGCACCTCGCCGTTGATGATGCGCTGGGCCAGACCTTCGACGATGGCGGTTTTACCGACACCGGGTGCCCCGATCAGCACGGGGTTGTTCTTGGTACGGCGTTGCAGCACCTGAATGGTGCGGCGGATCTCGTCATCCCGGCCGATCACCGGGTCGAGCTTGCCGAGTTCGGCCCGCTCGGTCAGATCGATGGTGTACTTCTCCAGCGCCTGGCGGTTCTCCTCGGCGTTGGCATCCTCCACCTTCTTGCCACCACGCACCTTGTCGATGGCCGCTTCGAGTTTCTCTTTGGTCAGACCCTGAGCGCGCAGCAGCTCGCCCAGCGTACCCTTGTCGTCGAGGGCCGCCAGCACGAACAGTTCGGAGGAGATGAACTGATCCTTGCGCTGCTGGGCCAGTTTGTCGCAGACGTTGAGCAGGCGACCGAGGCCGTTGGAGAGCTGCACGTCCCCTTCCACACCGCTCACGCGCGGCAGGCGATCCAGCTCCTCACCGAGACGGGAGCGCAGGGCGTTGATATCCATCCCGGTCAGGGTGAGCAACGGACGGATAGAGCCGCCATCCTGATTGACCAGTGCGGTCATCAGGTGAACGGGTTCGATGAATTGGTGGTCACGACCCAGCGCAAGAGACTGGGCATCGGAAATAGCAATCTGGAATTTGCTGGTAAGGCGATCGAGGCGCATTGCACTCCCCCTTCAAACAGGCAGACGCCGCTTGCGCGGCAAACAACATAACTTTCTGAGATGAAAGATGAGGCCCGCACGGGCTATTTCAAGGGCTGTGACTGGTTATTTTTTCTGCAAGACGGGACAAGAACAGGATCCCCGCCTCTCTCATACGGCTCTGGTCTTGAGAGAGACGGGCTATTACTTGGCGGGTGATTGCTTAGCGGGCCAACCAGATGAGGGAGGCCATGCGGCCGGTCTGGCCGTCGCGACGATAGGAGTAAAACTGCTCGCTGTCGCTGAAGGTGCAGTGCTCGCCGCCATAGACGGCGGTAACGCCAGCGCGGGCGAGGCGCAGCCGAGCCAGCTGGTAGATATCTGCCAGCCATTTCCCCTCATTGGACGAAGGGACGAACGCTGTTTCTGCTTCAACCTGCTCCGCCATAAAAGCCTCGCGCACCTCTCCCCCCACTTCAAATGCAGTGGGGCCAATGGCCGGGCCCATCCAGGCTAGGATCTCGCCCGGCTCGCAGCCCATGGCGGCGATGCTCGCCTCCAGCACGCCCCCCTGCAGCCCGCGCCAGCCTGCGTGGGCCGCTGCGACCACGGTACCTGCCCGATCGCAAAACAACACCGGCAGACAGTCAGCGGTCATCACGATGCAGGCCTGATCCGCCTCATGGGTGCAGGCGGCATCGGCATCCGGCGCCTGCTGATAATGGCTGCTGACCTGATGAACCACGGTGCCGTGCACCTGATTGAGCCAGTTGAGGGGCCCCGGGATGGCGGCCGCCTGCTGCAAGCGAGCACGATTGGCCTCGACTCGCACCGGTTCATCCCCCACATGGGCCCCCAGATTGAGACCGGCAAAGGCCCCTTCGCTAACACCACCATCCCGGGTGGTCGACAACGCCCTGACACACGCCGGGGCTGGCCAGTCGGGTTCGATCCATTTCATCTGTGACTCCTTCAATTCACCGATATAAAAACGGGGCTCCTGCAAGGGAACCCCGTTTGGCATCTGTTCGGACCGGATGACGCCAGAAACCGACGCAGCAGGCCCTATCGCATCAGTTCCAGACTAAATCATCCGGATTGGCGAGAGTATCCGCGCGCAGCACTTCCATCAGCTCCACCATGTCTTGCGGTGTAGCTGAATGCCACTGCATCACTTCACCCGTGATGGGGTGAGCCAGTTGCAGCATGGTGGCATGCAGCGCCTGACGGTTGAAGTTGCGCAGTGCCTGGGTCAGCTCGGGGGTCGCGTTGCGCAGCGGGCGCAGACGGCCACCGTAAGCGGGATCGCCCACCAGCGGGTGCTTGATGTGGGCCATGTGCACACGGATCTGGTGGGTACGACCGGTCTCCAGACGCAGACGCAGACGGGTATGGCCACGGAACTTCTCGTGAACCCGGTAGTGAGTCACGGAAGGACGACCATTGGGCACCACGGCCATATGGGTACGCTGGGTCGGGTGACGGCCGATAGGCGCATCAACGGTACCACCTGCGGTCATGTGACCGATGGCGATCGCTTCGTACTCACGGGTGATCTGGCGCGCCTGCAACGCTTCCACCAGATGGGTCTGTGCGGGTACGGTTTTGGCAACCACCATCAAACCTGTGGTGTCTTTATCCAGACGGTGCACGATACCGGCGCGGGGCACCTCGGCAATGCCGGGGTAGCGGTGCAGCAGGGCGTTGAGGATGGTGCCATCCGGCGTACCTGCGCCCGGGTGAACCACCAGACCGGCCGGTTTGTCGATCACCAGAATGTGTTCATCTTCATAAACGATGTTGAGCTCGATATCCTGGGCATCCCAGCGAGTATCATCTTCCAGCTCGACATTCACATGCACCTGCTGCCCGGCCAGAATCTTCTCACGCGGGGTGTTGGCAACCTGACCGTCCAGGGTCACTCTGTCCTGTAAAATCCACTCCTTGATGCGGGTGCGGGAGTAGTCTGGAAACAATTCGGCCAGGGCCTGGTCGAGTCGCTGCCCGAATTGGTGATCCTGGAATTCGCCTGTCAGTTCAATATGCTGGCTCATGTATGGTCTCTTGAGCGGGGGGTATCAATTCGAAATAATCCGGGTATTCTAGCTTTTCTTTTAGCCAAGCATAACGGATACTTTGCCAATTTCGTGGAAATGGACCGGATGTTGTTGATGGGAAAGAAGTCTCACCTGCTGATGTCGCTCGCCTTGGTCGCTACCTTGATCACAGGCTGTTCCAGCACCAAACCCAAGGTACCCGACGAACCGCCGGAGACCCTGTACCAGAAAGCACGCCTCAAACTGGACGTTGGCAATTACGTGCAAGCCACTGAATTGCTGGAGGCTTTGGACTCTCGCTACCCGTTCGGCGCCTACTCTAATCAGGTGCAGCTTGACCTCATCTATGCCTACTACAAGCAAGATGATACCGCTCAGGCGATCGCCAATATCGACCGTTTTATCCGCCTTAATCCGGCGCATAAAAATATCGATTACGTCTTCTATATGCGCGGCCTGACCAACATGGCGGCGGATTACAACTTCTTCCAGAGCCTGTTCGGTATCGGTCGTGACGACAAAGACCCGGCTTATGCCCGTCAGGCATTCCAGGACTTCAAGACCCTGCTGCAGAACTACCCCAACAGCGCCTATGCCGCCGATGCCCGCGCTCGCATGATTGGCCTGAAGAATCGTCTGGCCCGATATGACCTGAGCGTGGCCGAGTATTACGTGAAGCGTGATGCACTGGTCGCGGCCGCCAACCGGGCCAAGCTGATTGTCGAGACCTACCCCGACACAGCCGAAACCGAGAAGGCACTGGAGATCATGGTCGAGTCTTACGACGCCCTGAAGATGCCGCAGCTGGCCAAGCATGCCCGCGAAGTGCTGGCCAAGAACTACCCGGAGAACCGCCTCGGCCGTGGCTGAGTGATACGGATAAACCGGTAATAAAAAAACCGATGCCAAGGCATCGGTTTTTTTATCTTTGCAATCCACCAATCCGGCTGGGTGAAGTTCCTGCAACCCATAGCGGTCGCGGCCCCTCACACCCCATCTATCCCATTCATTAGCCACCTGCGAGATGGCCGCATCGTGAAGTTCGCTTATCACCAAGGGTTGCAAACCCGCTGTCAGCCCGACGCTAGGCCGGGAAGAGCGGAACCGTCACCACACGGCCATATTACCTCATACAGTGCCCCTGAATGGGAATAGATGGCTCAATGGCACTGTAATCCTGTCACCAGAGTCAGCAGTTGCCCCTTGTCCGAGCGCAGAGCGGTCTGGGCCAGCAACTGATAGGGAATCCCCTCCAGCAGCTTGACCCTCTCCCCGGCCGTACCATTGACCAACACGGCATCAAACCGGGCATCACGACAGGCAACCACATCCCTCACTTTCTCCCTGTCCAGATTCATTACCTGCATCTGCTCATAGGCAGAGAGCAGACCAAGCTCCGTCTCCCCCAATTGCCAGCCGGCGATGCGATCCCGCTTCTCGAGCGGTATTCCCTCAAGCAACCGGGCCATCTTTCCCGATACTCCCTTGGCGGCATCGATCAAGGGGTAAACCAGTGTAAAGGTGAGCAGAAACATGATGGCCACCGAGCTGGCAACATGAGTAGCGCCATGCACCTCCTTGCGCCGCAACAACAGCGCCAGCGCAATCACGAAGAGCATACTGGCGGGGATATAACGCCACCCCAGCTTGCTGGCGACCTGTAGCACGTCTGCCGGAACATGACTGGCCACCGGTAGTGAAGGGCCCAGCAGAGGTAGCCCTATGACCACGACACAGAACAGCAGCATGAAACAGAGCCATCCCCGACCATAGCGAGCCGTCCATCCCGGCCAGTTCAGGCTGACCTGACCCAGCATGATGGCAAATACCGGCAACAACGGAAAAAGATAGAGGGTGCGCTTGGTGGATGAGAGGGTTAACAGCAAAAGGGTGCCCACTGCCCAGCACAACAGAAATAACCTCTCACGACTCCAGCGTCGCTGTTTGATGGTTTGCCAACCCCAATAGAAAATGAATGGCAACCAGGGGATGGTATATTCAGCCATCCCCCATAAATAATAAAGATATGCCCCTTTCTTGATATGGCCGAGTTCGGTCGAGGTGCCTGTCAGGCGGCCTACCTGATTCTGCCAGAACCACTCATTCCATAAAGCATCGCCATCGACATGATTAATTAATTCACGAATCCACGCTGCCACTGGCAATATAAAACAGAGCAGCATCAGCAGATGCTGCCAGATAAATCCTGGCAGTTTTTTGTCGATGGCGGCACATCTTGCAGCGAAGAAGAATAGCGGGAACCAGCCAAAAAAAACTGTCAGTGGCCCAATAGGACCTTTTGCCATAAAACAGCCCGCCAACCCTATTCCGGCCAGTATCGCCATCCACCGACGGCTTACAAGGTAATATTCTGAAAATGCCCAAAGGGTAAATATGACAAAGAAGGCAAGCGCACTGTCCGTTCTAATCCAGTGCGTGTTGATGATAAATCCTTCCATGGTGCCCAGTGCGATCACCGACCAGATCGCGGCCGATCTATTGCCAAGCAGACGATAGGCCAGCAGGCCGGTAAAGAGCAGCATACCCGCCGCCCAGACCACGCCCGCCAACCGCAGGCTATTGGTCACCCCCAGCCAGGATTCAAACCCATCAAGAAACGGCAGAGCGGCCATATAGAAGAGCGGCGGCTTCTCGATAAAGCTGTGCCCGCCAAGGGTCGGTACCACCCAATCGCCATTGCGGTACATCTCGAGTGCAATGGCTGCCTCACGCGGCTCGTCAGGGGTCCAGAGCTGATGGTCAAACTGGCCAAACAGCAGCACCAGCGTAACCAGCAGCAACATCCAGCAGAGCGTGCGCTCCGAAATATCAGCACTCTGCATGGCTCATACCTTCTGTAATGGTCTCCCCACGCCCGATGGCATAGTAGGAAAAGCCCAGCCCCTTCATCTTGAGCGGATCGTAGAGATTGCGACCATCGACGATGAGGGAGTGCGCCAGCATCTTCCTGATCTGGGCAAAATCGGGCGCCTTGAACTCGTTCCACTCGGTACAGATGACCAACGCATCCGCCCCCGCCAGCGCTGCCTCCCTGGTCCCCATCAGCGACAGCTCGGGCTGGCAACCATAGATACGCTGTGCCTCCTTCATCGCCACCGGATCGAAGGCCTGCACCCGGGCCCCCTCCTGCCAGAGCGCCTCCATCAACACCCGGCTCGGCGCTTCGCGCATGTCATCCGTATTGGGCTTGAAGGCGAGTCCCCAGATGGCGATGGTCTTGCCCGCCAGCGACTCGCCTCGCTCGTGAAAGTGGCAGGCCAGGGTGTCGAAGAGCTTGAACTTCTGCCGCTCGTTGACCCGCTCCACCGCACGAATAAGCGGCGTGTCGTAGTCGAGGGCCGCTGCAGTCGCCAGAAATGCCCTCACATCCTTGGGGAAACAGGATCCGCCATAACCACAACCGGGATAGATAAACTGGTAGCCGATGCGCTGGTCGGCACCAATCCCCTGCCGCACCAGCTCGATATCGGCACCGACCCGCTCGGCCAGCCCGGCCATCTCGTTGATAAAGCTGATCTTGGTGGCCAGCATGCAGTTGGCGGCGTACTTGGTCAGCTCGGCACTGCGAACATCCATAAACAGAATGCGGTCGTGATTGCGATTAAATGGCTCATACAACTCGCGCATCACGGCTCTGGAACGCTCCTTGCCGGTGCCGATAACAATGCGATCCGGGCGCTGGCAATCCCTGACGGCCGCCCCCTCTTTCAGAAATTCCGGATTGGAGACCACATCGAATTCAAACTGCTTGCCAAGTTCGGCCTGCTGCTCCCTGACCCAGTAAAACACCTTGTCTGCCGTACCAACCGGCACGGTGGATTTGTTGACGATGATCACCTCATCTGCGCGATGCTGGGCAATCGATCTCGCCACCGCCCTGACGGCGCTCAGATCGGCCGAACCATCCTCATCAGGGGGCGTACCGACGGCGATAAATTGCACGTCACCATGGGTAACCGCCATGGGAATATCCGTGGTGAATGTCAGCGAGCCATTTTGCAATGTCTGGTGTAATAACACATCCAGTCCCGGCTCATATATTGGTAATTCGCCATGGGATAATCTATTTATTTTATCTGCATCGAGATCGATACAAACAACCTGGTGCCCTACATCTGCCAATACAATTGCCTGTACCAGTCCGACATAGCCACTGCCAAACACTGTGATATTCATAACGATTTTTCCATAATGCGTAATGATGGAAACTTTACATCCTTTACTCAATTGCACTACGGGCAATTTGTAACAAGCAATGTCAATTCTGAATGACACCCAACCTGTTGAGCAATAGCAGATGATTTAGGTGGCGACAGTCAAAAAAGTGGCTAAACACCAACCTAAAATAAAGCCAAGCGATTTTTTGTTACGAGATATTTCCATATTAAGCCACGCCATCAAAACGGCAGTAATTGTTACCAAGTGTTGCTGTGCGCTTGAATAAAAACTCGTTATTCGGCTACTTTCAAAATATATCGAGCAATCTCGACACTTTCCCCAGGCATATTTCCAGTGAAAATCAGCAATGCAGATTTTCATCGTCATTTTATTTTTTGCGACATTAAGACCGGAGTCGTATGAAAGACTTTCTGCCATTCTCAAAGCCTGCCATGGGCGAGGCCGAGATCCGTGCCGTCAGCGAGGTGTTGCAATCGGGATGGATCACCACGGGCCCGAAAAATCATGAGCTGGAGCAGCGTTTCTGCGAGACCTTTGGCTGCCAGCATGCGGTCGCGCTTTGCTCCGCGACCGCGGGCATGCATGTCACCCTGATGGCGCTGGGGATTGGCCCGGGTGACGAGGTGATCACGCCCTCCCAGACCTGGGTCTCCACCATCAACATCATCACCCTGCTGGGGGCCACCCCGGTCTTTGTCGATGTGGACAGGGATACTCTGATGGTCAGCGCCGACCAGATAGCGCCGCTCATCACCCCCAACACCCGGGCCATCATCCCGGTCCACTACGCAGGGGCACCGGTCGACCTCGACCCCATCCTCGCCCTGGGTCGCCAGCACGATATTCCAGTCATCGAAGATGCCGCCCATGCAGTCGGCACCCGCTATCGCGCGCGCTGGGTCGGGGAAACCGGCACCGCCATCTTCTCTTTCCACGCCATCAAAAATCTTACCTGTGCCGAGGGAGGAATGCTGGTGACCGATGACCAGGCGCTGGCCGACAAGGCTCGCATGCTGAAATTTCACGGCCTGGGAGTCGATGCCTTCGACCGCATGACGCAGGGACGCAAGCCGCAGGCGGAGGTGATCATGCCGGGCTTCAAATACAACCTGGCCGACATCAACGCCGCCATCGCCCTGGTGCAGCTGGCCCGCCTGCCCGAGCTCAATGCCAAGCGGGTCGAACTGGTGTCTCGCTACCATGAACGTCTGGCCAACCTGCCGCTGGCACCGCTGGCCATCCCCACCTACCCCCATCTGCATGCCTGGCACCTCTTCATGGTGCGGGTCGACCCCGAGCAGTGCGGCCTCGATCGCGATCAGCTGATGCAGGCGCTGCAGGAGCGAGGCATCGGCAGTGGCCTGCATTTTCGCGCCGCCCACACCCAGAAGTACTACCGGGAGCGCTATCCGGATCTTTCGCTACCCAACACAGAGTGGAACTCGTCACGGCTCTGCACCCTGCCCCTCTTCCCCGACATGACGCTCTCCGACGTGGATCGGGTTGTGGCAGCCCTGACCGACATACTGGAGTAACAATACGTGAACCATAACGACATCAAACGGGTCTCAGTCATCATCCCCGTCTACAACGAGGAGGCGAGCCTGCCGGAACTGCTGCAACGGGTGACCGACACCTGCGAGCAGCTGAGCCAGGATTACGAAGTGATCCTGATCGACGACGGCAGCAACGACCGATCCGCCACCATCATCAGCGAAGCCGCCAATCGCGAAGGGAGCAAGCTGGTCGCCGTGCTGCTCAACCGCAACTATGGCCAGCATGCCGCCATCATGGCCGGCTTCGAGACGGCAACAGGGGATCTGGTGATCACCCTGGATGCCGATCTGCAGAACCCGCCGGAAGAGATCCCGCGGCTGGTCGCCACCGCTATGGAAGGGTATGACGTGGTCGGCACCATCCGCCGCAACCGGCAGGATTCATGGTTTCGCAAGACAGCCTCACGCTTTATCAACAAGTCGGTACAGCGGGCCACCGGCGTCCAGATGAGCGACTACGGCTGCATGCTGCGTGCCTATCGCCGCCACATCATCGACGCCATGCTCTGCTGTCAGGAGCGCAGCACCTTCATCCCCATCCTGGCCAACAGCTTTGCCCGCCGCACCACCGAGCTGGAGGTGGGCCACGCCGAGCGGGCCCACGGCGAATCCAAATATGGCCTGATGCACCTTATCAACCTGATGTACGACCTGGTCACCTGCATGACCACGGCCCCGCTGCGCCTGCTCAGCATCGTTGGCAGCCTGGTGGCGGGGATCGGCTTCACCTTCTCGATCCTGCTGCTGCTGCTGCGTCTGTTACTGGGCGCCGACTGGGCAGCAGATGGCGTCTTCACCCTGTTTGCCATTCTCTTCACCTTTGTCGGCGTACAGCTGATCGGGATGGGGCTGCTGGGTGAGTACATAGGCCGCATGTATACCGATGTGCGCGCCCGCCCCCGCTACTTCATTCACCAAATCGTTCGCTCCACACCGGATGCTTCGCAACAGGAAACTCAATCATGAACGTTGTCGTCTTTGCCTATCACGATATCGGCTGCACCGGTATCGAGTCCCTGCTTCAGGCCGGTTATCAGATCCAGGCGGTCTTCACCCACGCCGATGATCCGGGCGAGAACCGCTTCTTCGGTTCGGTGGCCCAGCTCTGCGCCGAACATGACCTGCCGGTCTACTCTCCCGAAGACGTGAACCACCCGCTCTGGGTCGAGCGTATCCGCGAACTGGCGCCCGAGGCCATCTTCTCCTTCTACTACCGCAACCTGCTCAAGCAGGAACTCCTCGATATCCCGACCGTCGGGGCCTTCAATCTGCATGGATCCCTGCTGCCTGCCTATCGTGGCCGGGCGCCCATCAACTGGTGTCTGGTCAACGGCGAACGCGAAACCGGCATGACCCTGCACCGGATGACAGCCCGTGCCGATGCCGGCGATATCCTTGCCCAACAGGCAGTAACCATTGCCCACGATGACACCGCGCTGACCCTGCATGGCAAGATGCGCCAGGCAGCCCGCGCCCTGCTGGAAGGGGAGCTGGTCAAACTCAAGCGCGGTGACGCCACCTTCACCCCGCAGGACGAGAGCAAGGCAAGCTACTATGGTCGCCGCACCCCGGCCGATGGCGAGCTGCGCTGGGATAAGCCCGCCAGGGATCTCTATAACCTGGTACGTGCCGTTACCCAGCCCTACCCGGGAGCCTTCAGCTTCGCCGGTGATCGCAAGCTGACGGTCTGGCAGGCAAAGCCGCTGGCGATCCAGAGCGACCAGCAGCCGGGCACCATTCTCTCCCACGACCCGCTGCAGGTGGCCTGTGGTGAAGGGGTGCTGGAGATCCTGACAGGCCAGGCCGAAGGAGGGCTCTATGTACGCGGCGCCCAACTTGCCCGCGAGCTGGGGCTGATGGAAGGGATGAAGATCGGCGACAAGGCGAGCAAGGCCATGCGCAAGGCACGGCTGACCCGGGTGTTGATCCTCGGCGTCAACGGCTTTATCGGCAACCACCTCACCGAGCGTCTGCTCAAGGATGGCGGCTACGAGGTCTATGGCCTCGATATTGGCTCCAGCGCAGTGGAACGCTTCATCGGCCACCCCCACTTCCACTTCGTGGAGGGGGACATCAGCATCCACACCGAATGGATCGAGTACCACATCAAGAAGTGCGACGTGATCCTGCCGCTGGTGGCCATCGCCACCCCCATCGAGTACACCCGCAACCCGCTGCGGGTGTTCGAACTCGACTTTGAAGAGAACCTCAAGATCGTCCGCTACTGCGTCAAGTACCACAAGCGCATCATCTTCCCCTCCACCTCCGAGGTGTACGGGATGTGCGACGACCACAGCTTCGACGAAGATGAATCCCGCCTCATCGTCGGCCCCATCAACAAACAGCGCTGGATCTACTCGGTCTCCAAGCAGCTGCTGGATAGGGTGATCTGGGCCTACGGCAAAAAAGAGGGGCTCAACTTCACACTGTTCCGTCCCTTCAACTGGATGGGACCACGCCTCGACAGCCTGGACTCTGCCCGCATCGGCAGTTCCCGCGCCATCACCCAACTGATCCTCAATCTGGTGGACGGCACCCCGATCCAGCTGGTGGATGGCGGCGCCCAGAAACGCTGCTTCACCGATATCGAGGATGGCATTGAAGCCCTGTTCCGCATCGTCGAAAACAGGGGCAATCGCTGCAACGGCCAGATCATCAACATCGGCAACCCGGATAACGAGGCGAGCATTCGCGAGATGGCCGAGGTGCTGCTCGCCAAGTTCGAGGCCCACCCGTTGCGCCACCACTTCCCGCCATTTGCCGGCTTCAATCTGGTGGAGAGCAAGTCCTTCTACGGCGACGGCTATCAGGATGTCTCCCACCGCCGCCCGAGCATCCGTAATGCCCGCAAGCTGATCGACTGGGAACCGACCATCGAGATGGAAGAGACCATCGGCAAGACGCTGGACTTCTTCCTGCAGGGGGCGGTCACGACGGGAGTCGAGCATGACTGAAGTGGGTCTGCGGATCGACGTCGATACCTTCAGGGGAACCCGTGACGGGGTTCCCCGCTTGCTGCAACTGCTCGACAAGCATCAGGTGAAGGGGAGTTTCTTCTTCTCGGTTGGTCCGGACAACATGGGGCGCCACCTGTGGCGCCTGCTAAAACCCCGCTTCCTGCTCAAGATGCTGCGTTCCAACGCCGCATCCCTCTATGGGCTCGATATCCTGCTGGCTGGCACCGCTTGGCCCGGCAAGTCCATCGGCAGAGAGCTGGGTTCCCTGATGCGCGACACCGATAAGGCGCACCATGAGGTGGGGCTGCATGCCTGGGATCACCACGGCTGGCAGGCCAATACCGGTCGCTGGGACGAAGCCGAACTGATCCGCCAGACCCGGCTCGGAGTCGATGCCCTTAGCGAGATCCTGGGGCGCGAAGTGGATTGCTCCGCCGCCGCCGGCTGGCGAGCCGATCCCCTCACCACCCAGGCCAAGGAGCAGTTCGGCTTTCGCTACAACAGTGACTGCCGTGGCTGCGGCCTGTTCCGTCCCATTCTGGAGGATGGTCGGCCCGGCACCCCGCAGATCCCGGTCAACCTGCCCACCTTTGACGAGGTGATTGGCAGCCAGGTGACGGCCGAGCGCTTCAACCACTTCCTGCTGGAGCAGCTGACTGCGGCACCGCAACCGGGCCCCCATGTCTACACCATCCACGCCGAGGTGGAAGGGATCGTCATGGCCGAGCAGTTCGATCTCCTGCTCGATGAAGCCAGGTCGCGCGGCATCCGCTTCATCCCCCTTGGCAACCTGCTCCCCCCCGACCCAGCCCTCTTGCCGACCGGCCATCTGCTGCGCGGCTCCTTGCCAGGACGCGAAGGGTGGCTCGGTTGCAAGATGACGCCATGAACCCGCTCGCCAGATTGCAACAGAGAATCTCATGAAGATGACCCGATGGGCCTTGCCCCTTTTCTTCCTCGCCTTTTACCTGCTGCTGCTCAACCAGCGGATGCTGTGGAGCCCGGACGAAAACCGTTACGCCGAGATCAGTCGGGAGATGATCACCACGGGTGACTGGGTGGTGCCCCACTTCCTTGGCCTGCGCTACTTCGAGAAACCTATCGCCGGTTACTGGTTCAACAGCCTCAGCCAGCTGCTGTTTGGCGAGAGCAACTTTGCGGTCCGCTTCGCCTCGGCCGCAGCCACCGGCCTGAGCTCCCTGCTGATCTTCTGGTTCGCTCTGCAGCTGTGGCAGTGCCGGCGTACAGCGTGGTTCGCCAGCCTGATCTATCTCTCGACCCTGATCGTCTACGGCATCGGCACCTACAGCGTGCTGGATGCCATGGTCACCCTCTGGCTCAATGCCGCCATGGTGAGCTTCTACCTCATCCGGCAAGAAGGGCCGCCCGGTCGCAGAGTGGCAGGCTATCTGCTGTTCGGCCTCGCCTGTGGCATGGGCTTTCTCACCAAAGGCTTTATCGCACTAGCGGTACCCGTGGTAGCCATCATGCCCTACGCCATCTATCAGCGCCGCCTGCGCGAGCTGGTATGTTTCGGGCCGCTGGCCATCCTTAGCGCGGCTCTGCTGGTCGCCCCCTGGGCCATCGCCGTACACCTGCGCGAGCCGGACTACTGGCACTACTTCTTCTGGATTGAGCACATCCAGCGCTTCGCCTCGGAAGATGCGCAGCACAAGGCGCCATTCTGGTACTACCTGCCGATGGGGCTGCTCGGCACCCTGCCCTGGCTCGGCCTGCTGCCGGGGGCACTGAAGCAAGGATGGCAAGCGCGCAAGAACAGCCCGGAAACCCTCTATCTGTTGGCCTGGGTGGTGTTGCCGCTGCTCTTCTTCAGCATTGCCAAAGGCAAGCTGCTCACCTATATCCTGCCCTGTTTCGCCCCGCTGGCCATGCTGATGGCCACCAGCGCCGTGGACAAAATCAAGGAAGGTAAAGAGCGGGCCTTCAAACTCAACGCCTGGCTGAACGGCCTGTTCGGCCTCATCGGACTGGTAGTGCTGACCGTGCTGGCTTTATCCCGCGACCAAGCCATCTACGGTGAAGAGGATCACGGGGCACTGTCGGTGGCCATGGCCATCTTTATCGGCTGGTCCCTGCTCGGACTCATCCAGTTGCAGGCGGTCAGTCGCCGCTGGGTCCTGAGCGCGCTCTGCCCCATGATACTGGCCATCGGCCTGCCCTGGGCGCTGCCGCAATCACTGATCGACTCAAAGCTGCCAGAGCGTTTCATCGAGACCAATCAGGCCGTGCTGCAGGGTTCAGAGACTCTGCTGGCCAGCGATCCGGGACTGGCATCCGCTCTCGCCCGGAGCACACGGCGCGGCGAGATCATGCTGTTCGACGACAAAGGAGAGCTAGCTTACGGCCTGGGCTATCCGGATGCCAAGGGCCGCTATGTTGCCCGTGCAGAGTTCCCGAGATGGTTGGCACAAGCGCGCGAGAAGGGGCAAGTTGCCCTGCTGATGAAGACCGATCACGACGGAGAGACCGGCCCTCTGCCCCCTGCCGACGAGACCCTCGTCAGCCACCGGCTGACCCTGCTCATCTACCATGGAGTACGCTGATGGATATAGTGCTGCTATTACTGGTGTGCCTGCTGACCAGCAGCGGCCAGATGCTGCAAAAGCAGGCCGTTATCTGCTGGCAGCGTAACCCCTGTAACCACCTGCAAAAGCTGCGTTCCCCCTGGCTTGTTGCCAGCGTGGCAGCACTTGGCAGTGGCATGCTGCTCTGGATTTATCTGTTGCAACGACTGCCGCTGAGCATGGCCTACCCCATGCTCAGCATTAATCTGGTGCTGGTGCTGCTCGGCTCACGCCTCTTTTTCCACGAGCCGGTGAGCAGCCACAACTGGCTGGGGGCTGCCACCATCATCGTCGGCGCCCTGCTGCTGGGAGGCCTGCGATGAAGGGCTATCTCTACGTGTTAGGCAGCATAGTGCTGGTGACGGTGGCGCAGCTCTGCATGAAGTGGGGGGCGATAAGCCTCCCTGAGTGGCAAGCCGATCCCGCCGTGATGCTGGCTCACCCCCTGCCACTCCTCACCATCGTCATCGGCATCCTCTGCTACGGGCTATCGCTGCTCTGCTGGCTGGCCGCGCTGCACTCCACACCGCTCAATATCGCCTACCCACTGCTCAGCACCAGTTACGGGCTGGTCTATCTGCTGGCGGTGAGCATGCCGGTCTTTGCCGAACCGCTGGTGGCAAGCAAGGCGGCAGGTGTTGCGCTTATCTTCTTCGGCGCCGTGCTGGTCGGCAGCAAACCGGCGACAGGCAAGCCGGAGCGGCAAGATCCCCCTGCCAATCCTTGAGGCAGCTTTAAACAAAAAGAAGAGGCGGCACTCTGTGCCGCCTCTTCTCATTTTCCGCCTGACCAGCGCCTGTTACTTCGCGACGTTGCCCGCCACGTTCAGGGCATCCCAGGTGCGGGAGAAGGGGGGCGCGTAGGCAAAGTCCAGCATGCCTAGCTGCTCGGTGGTCACCCCCATGGTGATGGCAACCGCCAGCGCGTCGATGCGGTGTACCGCCCCCTTGCGACCGAGGATCTGGCCGCCCAGCAGCCGCTTGCTGCCCGCCTCGTAGACCAGCTTGACGTGAATGTCGGACTGACCCGGGCAGTAGTTGGTGTGGCACTTGTCCTTGATCACCACGGTGCGATAGTCGATCCCCATCGCCCTGGCTTCCTGCTCGGAAAGACCGGTACGGCCCGCCTCCAGCCCCAACACCTTGAGCGCGGCAGAGCCGAGGGTGCCCGGGAACGTCTGCTCGGCCCCGGCCAGGTTTTCACCCACCATACGACCCAGCTTGTTGGCAATGGTGGCGAGCGGTACATAGACCTGCTGCTGCTTCACGCTGTGCCAGACGCTGGCACAGTCACCGGCCGACCAGACGTTGGCCAGCGAGCTGCGTCCCTGACGATCCACCTTGATGGCGCCGTTGCCGAGCCGCTCGATGCCGGTATCGGCCAGAAACTCGGTGTTGGGCTTCACCCCGGTGCAGACCACCACGATATCGGCCTCGTACTCGCCCTGGCTGGTTCGCACGCCGGTCACCCGGCCATCCCCCAGCAGCGCTTCGACCCGCTCACCAAGATGGAGAGAGACCCCCTGCTCGCGCAGTTCGGTTTCGATGTGCTGGGTGATCTCGCCATCAAACGCGTCGGGGATGACCCGATCCGCCAGCTCGATAAGACGCACCTCCTTGCCCTGATGGACCAGCGCCTCGACCACTTCCAGCCCGATAAAGCCGGAACCAATCACCACGGCGCGGCGATTATTCTTGTCTTGCACCGCAGCTTTGAGCGCCAGCCCGTCGGCCATCCGGCGCAGACCGAATACCCCTTGCTGCTGCAAACCGGGGATGGGGGGCATCACTTCGCGGGCGCCGGTGGCGATCATCAGGCGATCGTAGCGATCGGTGAAGGTGTCGCCGTTATGCTCCACCACCAGAGTCTGGGCAGTTGCATCGATGCTCAGCACCCGATGGCCAATCTTGACCTCTATCCCCTTGGCGGCGAACTGCTCGGGGGTGAACTCGGCCATGTAGCCGGGCTCCTGAAACTCGTCACCGACGAAGTAAGGCAGGCCGCAGGCACCGAAAGAGATCACCTCGGAGGTCTCATACACCACGATTTCGGCCTCTTTGGCCAGACGGCGTGCCTTGGCCGCCGCGCTCATACCGGCGGCTTCGCCACCGATGATCAGAATTCTCATTGTTTTTCCTCTCAATGGCGCAGGGAGGGCATGCCCTCCCTGCGGTCTATGACGGGAAAGGGTCGCCCCTTTCCACAGGCAGATCAACCGACGCAAATCAGACGGTGGACTCTTCGCCGTCCAGACTCACTTCGTGATCGCTGTTGAACACATGCATGTCGGTCTCGCCCATCAGGCGGCTGGTGACCGTCCCTGCGGTGATGGAGCCGGAGACGTTGAGCGCGGTACGGCCCATGTCGATCAGCGGCTCGATGGAGATGAGCAGACCGGCCAGCGCCACCGGGAAGTCCAGCGCGGAGAGCACGATCAGCGCGGCAAAGGTAGCGCCACCGCCAATCCCGGCCACCCCGAAGGAGCTGACGGTGATGATGGCGATCAGGGTCATGATAAAGCCGGGATCCATCGGGTTGACCCCGACGGTCGGGGCAATCATCACGGCCAGCATGGCCGGATAGATACCGGCACAGCCGTTCTGGCCGATGGTGGAACCGAAGGAGGCGGCGAAGTTGGCGATCCCCTCAGGAATACCCAGCGACTTGGTCTGGGTTTGCACGTTCATCGGGATGGATCCCGCACTGGTGCGCGAGGTGAAGGCAAACGCCAGCACCGGAGTGATCTTCTTGAGGAAGCGCAGCGGGTTGATGCCGACCATGCTCACCAGCAGCAGGTGCACGACAAACATGATGGCGATGGCGCCGTAAGAGGCCATCACAAAGCTGAGCAGGTTGAGAATATCCGCATAGTTGGAGCCGGAGACCACCTTGGTCATCAGCGCCAGTACGCCAAACGGGGTCAGGCGCAGCACCAGAGTCACCATCCGCATCACGATGGCATGAGCCACGGCCACGAAGTGGCTGAAGCTGGCGAAGATCTCCGGCTTCTTGCGGGCGATGCCGGTAGCGGAAAGGCCGATGAAGATGGAGAAGATCACCACGGCGATGGTGGAGGTCTTGCGCGCCCCGGTCATGTCGAGGAAGGGGTTGGCCGGAATGAACTCCAGCATCATCTTGGCGAACGACATGCTCTCGACGCTACCGAGGGTGGTCTGCAGCGCAGCGCCACGGGCGCTCTCGGCGGCACCGGAGGTGAGCCCTTCAGCGGTCAGGCCAAACAGGTTGGACATCAGGATGCCTGCCCCGGCGGCGATGGCGGTGGTGAAGATCAGCACGCCTATGGTCATGGCACTGATCTTGCCCAGCGCGGTGCCGCCATTGAGCTTCAAGATAGCGCTGATGATGGAGACCATGATGAGCGGGATGATGATCATCTGCAGCAGCTTCACATAGCCGCTACCCACGATATCCAGATAGTCGATGGTCTGAACAATGACGGGCGAACCTGCACCGTAAAGCAGTTGCAACGCGGCGCCGAACAGAATACCGAGCCCCAGACCGGCAAATACCCGGCGGGTGAAGCTCACATGTTTTTCCTGTAACCGGTAGAGAAAGAACAGCAAGATGGCGGCGATGGCCAGATTGCCGATAACGCTAAATGTCATGGTATGACTCCCCAAAAAGCGGGCTTGGGCCCGAGAAACAAGAGCAAGCGCCATGCTTGCCCTGGCAACCGTGTCAGACGGTCTGCGCCGTCGTGACAAGAACAAGGGGGTCTATCGCCCCCTTGTCACAGATTCACTGCTTCTGCTGTTTCGCTCGCATGATGTTGATGATTTCAATGTCGGTATCCAGCATCCCCTCTTTGGAGAGGCGGCCCAGATTGGCGATGGTCTGGTCCACATCATCGGAAACGATCCCCTCGCTCTGGGGGACATGCAGGTTGTTGATGGCCATCAGCGAAGACTTTACCGCCGCCGAGGTGGAAGTGGAGACCTTCATGGAGCAGGCGCTGCCCGCGCCGTCGCAGATGATGCCGGAGACATCGCCAATCATGTTGTTGATGCAGTGGCTGATCTGCTGATACTGGCCGCCCAGCAGCCAGGTGATGGCGGCACCAGATCCCATCGCGGCGGTACTGGCGGCACAGAGGGCCGACAGCTTGTTCTGATAGGTCTTGATGTAGATGGCCACCAGATGGCTCATCACCAGTGCCCGGGTCAGCTGCTCGTCGCTCGCCTTGAGGAAGCGGGCAGCCGCAACCACCGGCATGGTGGCGGCAATGCCCTGATTGCCGGAACCGGAGTTGGACATGGCGGGCAGCATGGCGCCATCCATCCGCGCATCGGAGGCAGCGGAGGAGAGGCGCATCGCCAGGGTCATCAGGTCATCGGAGAGCAGCTTGCGCTCCACCTGCTCGGTGAGGATCTTGCCGATCTTCAGGCCGTAACCCTGCAACCCTTCGTCCGCCAGCGCCTGATTCATGGTGGCGGCCTCGCGGATAAAGTCGATCTCCGCCAGCGGCACTTCCAATGCAAAATCGACGATCTCCCGCAGGGTCATGGCCGGTTTGGCGGATTTGGCTGGCTGGATCTGCACGCCGGGGGCACTGGCCTGCTCCATCAGAACCTCGCCATCCTTCTCCATCAGGATGATGCGAGTGTGGTCGGTACAGATCACCACCCGGGCACTGTGCCCTTCAACTTCGGCCAGCACCTCGGCGTAGAGCACGTCCGGCACATCCTTCACATCCACCTTGATGACCGGCAGCAACGTCTTGGCCGCTTCCACCTGTTCTGGTGTAAGGGTCTTGAGCACCTCCAGCCCGGCATCGGGGTTGCCCCCTGTGATGCCGACCGCAGCGGCCACCGGCAGACCGATCATGCCGGTGCCCGGCACCCCGACGCCCATGCCGTTCTTGAACAGATTGCCACTGACCCAGACGCTGATGCGGGTCGGGGTCTCCCCCAGCAGCTTGCGGCAGTTGGCCGCTGCCAGCGCCACCGACATCGGCTCGGTACAGCCCAGGGCCGGCACCACTTCACGCTTGAGCAGGGTAATAAAGTCGGTCCATTGTGGTTTCATCTGTGCATTCTCATCTTGGTGGCGCAATGCCTGTCATCGCCACAGGCAACAGCATGGCAAAAAAGGGTGACACGGGATCAACATCAAGCAGGAGCGCGTCGCCAAGGCGTCGCGAGAGAGGTGGCCGTCTGATGACTGCCCCATGCAAATCAACTTAATTTGATTCTAATATCAATAAAATCAAATTAAGTTGCGCAACATCGCTTTTTTAGCGCCATTATGCCCGTCTTTTAACAAAGCGCGACAATTTGTGATGCAACGCACAGACGATGGAGTCACCTAGAGATGATAGCGGGCCAGCAGCTGCTGGTAGGCCGGGGTCTGCTTGAACTGTTTCAAGGCGGCCGAGAAGCGCCTCGCCAACTGGTCATGGCCGGGCTTGTGGGTAAATCCGAGAAAGTTGCGGTTATCGTCGGTCAGCAGGCGGCGACCATTGACCACCTGATCCTGCAGCCCCTGGGTACGCAGCAGATAACGACCAACTTGTTCATTGAGCACGACACCATCCAGTCGGCCGGCCATCATCAGATGCAACTGCTTGACCATCTTGCCATCGCCCGTCATGGCGACCCTGATCACCCCTTCATCGGCCAGAAAATCGGGGCTGTAGGCATAGTCGGCCTGAATGCCGATCCGCAACCCCTTGAGGTCGGATAATTGCTCGAATTTCACCGGACGATCCACCGGATAGAAGAGCACTTCGCCACTACGAGAGAGCGGCTCTTCGGGATAGTGGAGCCACTCTTGGCGATCCTTGTTATAGAAGACGTCGAGTACCGCATCCCCCTGCCCGAGGCGGGCCTGTTGCAACACCCGCTTCCATGGCAGCACCTTCACCTCGGTGCGATAGCCGAGCTGCTGCAGCACGGTGCGAGCCAGCTCGAGATCTGCGCCCACCAGCTCCCCCTTGTCGCTGTGCATCACATAGGGGGGCCACAGTTCTGTCAATATGGTCAGGGTCGGCTTGTCATGAGCCATAGCCATGCCACCGATGAGAAGAGATGCCAGCAGCCAGCCGTACAACCCGATCCTTCGCCAACCCTGACACCACATCATGGAGATCCCTCATGGTCCGTATGGATTGAGGATATACAAGGGATGAGCAATAAAAAAGGAGGCCGAAGCCTCCTTGCTATTCACTCTCTGAATGGCGCTTACAGTGCTTTCAGGATTGCCTCGACGCTGGCCTTGGCATCGCCAAACAGCATCTGGGTATTTTCCTTGAAGAACAGCGGGTTCTGGACACCGGCGTAGCCAGTGTTCATGGAACGCTTGAAGCCGATGACGTTCTGCGCTTTCCACACTTCCAGCACCGGCATACCGGCGATCGGGCTGCCCGGATCTTCCATCGCAGCCGGGTTGACGGTGTCGTTGGCACCGATCACCAGCACGGTATCGGTATCGGCGAAGTCGTCGTTGATCTCGTCCATTTCCAGCACGATGTCATACGGGACCTTCGCTTCCGCCAGCAGCACGTTCATGTGGCCAGGCAGACGACCGGCAACCGGGTGGATACCGAAGCGCACCTTGACGCCACGATCACGCAGCTTCTGGGTGATTTCAGCCACCGGATACTGGGCCTGCGCCACCGCCATGCCGTAGCCCGGGGTGATGATGACGGAGCTGGAGTTCTTCAGCAGGTCAGCCACTTCCTCGGCGCTGGTTTCGCGGTATTCGCCCATCTCCTGATCAGCCGTAGAGGCTACGCCGTCGGAGCCGAAGCCACCGGCGATCACGGAGATGAAGGAGCGGTTCATCGCCTTGCACATGATGTAGGAGAGGATCGCACCGGAGGAACCCACCAGGGCACCGGTGACGATCAGCAGGTCGTTGGAGAGCATGAAGCCCGCCGCCGCTGCCGCCCAACCGGAGTAGGAGTTCAGCATGGAGACCACCACCGGCATGTCTGCGCCACCGATGGAGGCAACCAGATGCCAGCCGAAGGCGAAGGCGATCAGGGTCATCACCAGCAGAGCGAAGGTGGAGCCACCGGCGTTGACGAAGTAGACCATCAGGGCCAAAGAGGCGACCACGGCCAGCAGGTTCAGCTTGTGGCGGTGCGGCAGCATCAGCGGCTTGGAGGAGATCAGACCGCGCAGTTTGCCGAAGGCAACCACGGAACCGGTAAAGGTTACGGCACCGATGAAGACGCCCAGGAAGATCTCGACCAGATGGATGTTCAGCATGGCGCCGGTCAGGTGCTCGACCTGAGCAACGCTGTTGGCCTGCTCGAACGCCGCACGGGCGGCTGCCAGGGTGGCATCCAGATTGGAACCGACGGAGACGACCACCTCAGCAGGTGCAGAGGGGTGCAGATCGATGAAGCTGTTGAAGCCCACCAGCACTGCCGCCATACCCACGAAGCTGTGCAGCACGGCCACCAGCTCGGGCATCTCGGTCATTTCGACCTTGAGCGCCAGACGCACGCCGATGGCACCGCCGATCACCATGGCCAGAATGATCCAGTGAACGCCACTGGTCTCCGGGTTGAATACGGTGGCGAGCAGGGCGATAGCCATACCCGCGATACCGAACAGGTTGCCATGCTTGGCCGTTTCTTGCTTCGACAGTCCCGCGAGACTGAGGATGAAGAGCACGGCGGCAACGATATAGGATGCTGTTACCAGTCCTTGAGACACGTTAAACCCCCTTAATCCTTACGGAACATCTTCAGCATGCGCTGAGTGACGGTGAAACCGCCGAAGATGTTGATACTGGCAATCAGCACGGCGATGAACGCCAGCGCGGTGACCAGGGTCGACCCTTGCCCGATCTGCAGCAGGGCACCGACCACGATAATGCCGGAGATGGCATTGGTGACCGACATCAGCGGCGTGTGCAGGGCGTGAGAGACGTTCCACACCACGTAGTAACCGACCACACAGGCCAGGATGAATACGGTGAAGTGGGAGAGGAAGGCTGCCGGGGCAACGGAGGCGATCCAGCCGAAGGCGGCGATGCCGAGGGCACCGAACACGAACTTCTTGTTGGAAGGCTTGGCCTCTTCCTTCTTGGCGGCCGGTTTGGCGGCGGCCGGTTTCTGCGGGGCGGCAGAGACGGAGATGGCGGGCGGCGGGAAGGTCACTTCACCGGCCTGGATCACCGTCATGTTGCGCTGAACCACGTCTTCGAAGTCGATGGCAACGTTGCCGTCCTTCTCCTTGCACATCAGCTTCATCAGGTTGACCAGGTTGGTACCGTAGAGCTGGGAGGATTGGGCAGGCAGACGGCCCGGCAGATCGGTGTAACCGATCACCTTGACACCGTTGGCGGTGACATGCAGTTCACCAGGCACTGTGTATTCACAGTTGCCGCCAGCCTGAGCTGCCATGTCCACGATGACGGAGCCCGGCTTCATGCTGTCGACCATCTCTTTGGTGATCAGCTTGGGAGCAGGCTTGCCCGGGATCAGGGCGGTGGTGATGATGATATCCACCTCTTTGGCCTGCTGGGCGAACAGCTCCATCTCGGCCTTGATGAACTCATCGGACATGACTTTGGCGTAACCATCGCTGGATGCACCGTCTTCGCCACCGAAGTCCAGCTTGAGGAATTCCCCACCCATGGATTCGATCTGCTCGGCCACTTCCAGACGGGTATCGAACGCACGCACGATGGCACCGAGGGAACCGGCCGTACCGATGGCGGCCAGACCGGCTACGCCGGCACCGATCACCAGTACCTTGGCAGGCGGCACTTTACCGGCTGCGGTGATTTGACCGGTGAAGAAGCGACCGAACTGGTGCGCAGCTTCAACCACGGCGCGATAGCCACCGATGTTGGCCATGGAAGAGAGGGCATCGAGGGACTGGGCACGGGAGATCCGCGGCACCATATCCATCGCCATCACATTGATGTTGCGCTCGGACAGCTTCTTGACCAGCTCAGGGTTCTGGGCAGGCCAGATGAAGCTCACCAGAGTGGCGCCATCTTTAATTTGTGCGATCTCGGCATCGGTCGGCGCATTGACCTTGAAGATAAGGTCGGCTTGCCAGACATTCGGCACCACGCTGGCACCGGCAGCCTCGAAGGCGGCATCATCGAAGCTGGCCGACAGGCCTGCGCCGGTCTCGATGGCGACCTCGAAGCCGAGCTTTTTCAGCTGCTCGACGGTAGCCGGGGTCGCTGCGACCCGGGTCTCACCGGCGAGACTCTCTCTCGGTATTCCAATCTGCATGACTATTCCCTGATGGTTAATAAACAATCGCTGCCCAGTGTCTCACTTCTGACGAAACAAGACATGACCAAAGTGCAGGTCCAGGGCTCTTTGTTATGAAAATCAGTAGGCTTTACCTCAACCTCCTGTCATGGTCAGGCCCCCGCTTTTCAGGCGCGAAGGTGATTAGTATCAAATTTTGGAGTTTTATTACAACCGCAGTCCCGACGGCACTCGTACAGAATTCAGCCCATCCCTGGCTACGATTAAAAAAAACAAACCAAATTAGAGGCTTATACCAGTAAAAACGGCTGAAAAAAGTGATCCAACCAGTCAAAAAAAATGTTTTACCGGCCCTCTATCTTAGCGTTTTTTGTTCTTACGAAATCCGCGTTCGTCTCACTTCACGCAGCAAAACGCCGAAAAGTAACATTTTCCCAACAAAA
The DNA here is from genome assembly GCF_049173735.1 of Aeromonas sp. 602396. NCBI lineage: Bacteria > Pseudomonadati > Pseudomonadota > Gammaproteobacteria > Aeromonadales > Aeromonadaceae > Aeromonas > Aeromonas sp. 602396. Next base: position 78,467 of record NZ_JAAKSD010000007.1, read on the forward strand.
GCGGGGCCGCTCAGCCGCCATATGGCGGGAGATGGCCCCGGCAATTCAATCGTTTCGCCCGTTTGGCACCGATTGGCGGCCCTTACCAGGCCGCTTCATAAATATGCTGGCTCTGCACCAGATCGATGTCGCCGTGCTCGCCCAGACGGGTCATGCCGTGCTCACCCAGCTTGCCGATCAGGGTGTCGATACCCAGATCTTTCAGACCGTAGTCGCGCAGTCGGGTCTTGACCCCCATCCGCTCGAAGAAGTCGCGGGTCGCGGCGATGGCATCGTCGATGCGCTCCGCTTCGCTGCCGCTGTTCAAGCCCCACACCCGCTCTGCGTATTGCAGCAGCTTGGCATGTTTCTGTTTGCGCTTGGCCTGCAGCAGGGCAGGCAGCACCACCGCCAGAGTCTGGGCGTGGTCGAGGCCGTGCAGGGCAGTCAGCTCGTGACCCAGCATATGGGTGGCCCAATCCTGCGGCACACCGGCACCGATCAGGCCGTTCAGCGCCATGGTGGCGCTCCACATGATGTTGGCGCGCACCTCGTAATTGTGCGGCTCGGCCAGCGCCTTGGGGCCCTCTTCGATCAGGGTCAGCAGCAAGCCTTCAGCGAAGCGATCCTGCACCTTGGCATTGACCGGATAGGTGAGGTACTGCTCCACGATGTGGACGAAAGCATCCACCACCCCGTTCGCCACCTGACGCTCGGGTAGGGTGTAGGTGAGCACCGGATCCAGCACGGCGAAGCGCGGCATCACGAACGGCGAGAAGAAGTGCACCTTGTCGCCACTGCTGCGACGAGTGATGACGGCGCCCATGTTCATTTCGGAACCGGTCGCCGGCAGGGTCAGCACGGAACCGAGCGGGATGGCGGAGCGCACTTCGCTGCCGACGGTCTCGAGAATGTGCCAGGGATCCTTGGCCAGATCGTAGTGCGCAGCAGCGGCGATAAACTTGGTGCCATCGAGCACGGAGCCACCGCCAACGGCGAGCAGGAAGTCGACCCGCTCGGCACGGGCCAGCTCCACGGCGCCCATCAGGGTCTCGTAGGCCGGGTTCGGCTCGATGCCGCCAAATTCAAACAGAGTCATGCCAGCCAGCTCGTTGCGGATCTGTTCCAGCAGGCCGCTGCGTACCACGCTGCCGCCACCGTAGGTGATCATGACGCGGGCATCGCTCGGAAGCTGCTCGCGCAGCTGGGCGATCTGCCCTTGGCCGAACAGGATTTTGGTCGGGGTATGGAGAGTAAAGTTGTTCATCGACATTGCCTTCTTCTGATAGTCAGGGCGGCCTGGCCGCGAAATCGTGATTGCATTTTTCTCCAGAACCACCCTACCATCAAGACAACATCCTGCTTTATTCTTGCCTATTTCTACAAAGCAGCGAAAACCGGAACTGTCGAATCAAAGAGCGCCCATGCAAAACCGTTACAGCGACCTCGCAACCAGATTGACCCGCCACGTCACCGCCCCCGGCATCACCCCATCACCGGTGAAACAGGTCAACCTCATCTATACCACCGAGCACCATGGCCGCACCCCGGTGCTCTACCAACCGCGGATGATCGTTATCCTGCAGGGACACAAGGTGGGTTATCTGGCGGATCAGGTATTTCGCTACGACCCCAACCACTACCTGCTGATGACCCTGCCGCTGCCCTGCGAGTGCGAGTGTTTCGCCTCCCCCGAGCAGCCCCTGATCGGTTTCTCCATCGAGATCGATCTGGTCATCCTGCAGGAGCTGTTGCTGGAGCTGGGCGATGCCCTGCCCGCCCCCGCGCCGCAAAAGAGCGGCGTCCACTCGGTCCCCCTGTCGGAAACCATGTTCTGCGCCGCCGAGCGACTGATCGAGCTGATGGACAACCCGCTGCACGCCAGGGTGCTGGGGCCGCAGACGGTGCGGGAGATGCTGTTCCACGCCCTCACCGAGGGGGGCGGCCCGGCGCTGCAGGCGCTCGCCAATCGCCACAACCATGTGGGCCAGATCGCCCGGGTGCTGCGTATGATAGAGTCCCGTTATGCCGACAACCTCACCATGGAGGAGCTGGCGCGGGAGGTGAACATGAGCGTCTCCGCCTTTCACCACCACTTCAAGGCGGTCACCGCTACCTCGCCGCTGCAGTACATCAAGTCGTTTCGCCTGCACAAGGCGCGGATGATGATGTTGCACGACGGCATCAAGGCGGGCACCGCGGCGGCCAGAGTCGGTTACGAGAGCAACTCCCAGTTCAGTCGGGAGTACAAGCGCTTCTTCGGCAGCACGCCGACGGATCAGGCCTCCCGCTTTCGGGATGGCCAGCTGCGCATCATCGAGGGATAACAAGAGAGGGATTACTTATGCGTTCACTGCTTTGCCTGTTCACCGCTTTGCTGCTGACGGCCTGTACCGGGATTGCCGATGGCATCCGCCCCGTTACCGGCTTCCAGCTCGATCGTTATCTTGGCACCTGGTACGAAATCGCCCGCCTCGACCACAGCTTCGAACGGGGGCTGGAGCAGGTGAGCGCCACCTACAGCCTGCGCGATGACGGCGGCGTCAAGGTGCTCAACCGCGGCAAGCAGAGCGATGGCAGCTGGCGTGAGGCGGAGGGCAAGGCCTACTTCGTCGGCAACCCGGACGAGGCGCGGCTCAAGGTGAGCTTCTTCGGCCCCTTCTACGGCGGCTACAACGTCATCGACCTCGACCCCGATTACCAGCTCTCGCTGGTGACCAGCTACAACCACGACTACCTCTGGATCCTCTCCCGCTCACCCAACCCGCCCAAGGCGAAAGTGGATGCGCTGGTCGCCAAAGCGAAGTCGCTGGGCTTTGCCACCGACCAGCTGATTTGGGTCAAGCAGACCCCCTGAGACAGCACCGGTGGCGATGCCGTCGCCACCGGTTCTCTTCGCCTCTCCCTTTCACTTTCCTCACCCCAGCTCCGCACAACCACAGTCATACCCAGCCATTCGCTGACGGTTGCCAGATAGACATTGCGCAACAATCCCCATCACCCACCAACGGAAGAGAATAGCGATCATATTGTCAGCCCAATATTGTCGCCAGGCACCCCAAAATAATCTGAATGACTGATTAGGGGGCAAAAAATAGCCTGGACGGTGCAGGACTCACCATTTACCAGCGAACAATAAACCGGCAAAAACCCCCAATAGAAAACCAATCGAATCCCTTTTTGGGGATTTTTTGTTGCCATCGCAGTAACCAGATGATAAACAGCTCGGCCACCCCAAAATGCATATAAATATTCACTTTAACGAGGTGATTAATTGGAATTTATTAAATTAAGCGGAATTCTTATTATTTTATTGGGATTTTATTTCAAACTCGACACTCTGGCCGTCGTACTGGTGGCCGCCGTCACCACGGCGCTGGTCTCCGGTCTCTCCATGACCGATTGCCTCTCCCTGCTGGGGGAAGCCTTCGTCTCCAACCGCATGGTGACACTGTTTCTGCTGACCCTGCCGATGATCGGCATCTGTGAACGCTACGGCCTCAAACAGCAGGCGGTCACCCTGATCGAACGGATCAAGAAGCTCACCCCGGGCAAGTTCATGACCCTCTATATGTTTATCCGCGAACTGGCCGGTCTCTTCTCGGTGCGGGTTCAGGGTCACACCCAATTTATTCGTCCGCTGGTCAACCCCATGACTCAGGCAGCCGCCACCAAGGTGCACGGCAAATTAAGCGAAGAGGACGAGGAATATATCAAGGCGCGGGTTTCCGCCACCGAAAACTACGGCAACTTCTTTGCCCAGAATACCTTCGTCGCCTCAGCCGGGGTATTGCTGATCGTCGGCACATTTGAATCTCTTGGATATAGCGTCTCTGCCGTCGATATTGCCAAGGCATCCATGCCGATCGCCATTATCGCCCTGCTGATGGTGGCTATTTCCAATATGTGGTTTGACCGTCAGATGGCCAAGACATATACCGTGAGCAGCGACAAGGAGGGGCAACAATAATGGCGACCCTCATCCCCAACATGCTCGAATTCTTTTATGTGCTGATCGGCGTCATCCTGTTCAGCAGCGCCTGGCGCGTCCTGCGTGACCCCAGCCACCCGGCCAAAATCGGTACCGCCCTGTTCTGGACCATTCTGGGTGTACTGTTTGCCTTCGGCAGCTATATCCCCAATGTCATCAATGGCGTGCTGATCCTCGCCATGGGGGTCATCACCCTGCTCAAGCAGGTGAAGATCGGCAAGCTGGAGCAGGCGAGCGAGGAGGAGTCCCAGCGCCACGCCAGCCGCATCGGCAACCGGATCTTCCTCCCCTGCATCCTGCTGGCCGTGCTGGCGGTGGTGATCGCCCAGTTCACCCCCCTTGGCGGTCAGGTCGGTATCGGTCTGGCGGCGGTCATCGCCTTCGTCATCACGGTACTGCTGACTCGTGCCACCCCCTCTACCGTAGTGGGTGACTCCGACCGGATGATCCAGCAGGTCGGCATTACCGGCATTCTGCCGCAACTGCTGGCCGCGCTCGGGGTGATCTTCAACAAGTCCGGCGTCGGCGATGTCATCTCCCACGGCATCTCCACCGTAGTGCCGGTCGGCAGCCCCTTCGTCGGGGTGGTGGCCTACTGCCTCGGCATGATGGTCTTCACCATGATCATGGGCAACGCCTATGCCGCCTTCACGGTCATCACCGCCGGCATCGGCATCCCCTTCGTCATCGCCCAGGGCGGTGACCCGGTGGTGGCCGGTGCGCTGGCGATGACCGCCGGCTTCTGCGGCACCCTGATGACCCCCATGGCCGCCAACTTCAACGCCCTGCCCGCCGCCCTGCTGGAGATGAAGGATCTCAACAAGGTGATCAAGGTGCAGGTACCGATGGCGCTGACGCTGGTGCTGATCCATATCGCCCTCATGTATTTCTGGGCATTCTGACCATTCGGGAGAAGATGATGAAAGTACTGATTACCGGTTTTGACCCCTTCGGCGGCGAGCCCATCAACCCGGCATGGGAGGCGGTCAAACGCCTGCCAGAGACCATTCTGGACGCCACCGTGATCAAGGCGCAGCTCCCCACCGTCTTTGGCAAGTCAGCCACCCTGCTGGCGGAGCTGATGCGTCAGCACCAGCCCGACGTGGTGATCAACGTCGGACAGGCGGGCGGTCGCTTCGCCATTACCCCGGAGCGCATCGCCATCAACATCGACGATGCCCGTATCCCCGACAACGAGCAGCAGCAACCCATCGATGAAGTGATTCAGGCCGATGGCGCACCGGCCTACTTCTCCCGTCTGCCCCTCAAGGGAATGGTGCAGCGCATCAAGGAGAACGGCATTCCGGCGGCGCTCTCCAACACTGCCGGCACCTTCGTCTGCAACCACATCATGTACCAGCTGCACTACCTGATTGAAAAAGAGTTCCCGGCGGTGCGCGGCGGCTTTATTCACGTTCCCTACATCACCGAGCAGGTAGCGGACAAGGTGAACCAGCCCTGCCTCGCCATGAGCGAGATTACCCGCGCGCTGGCGCTGGCCATCGAGGCGGTGGTGCTGCAGCAGGATGGCGATATCAAAGTCGTGGGCGGCGAGATCTCATGAGCCTTTGCCAGCCACGCCCGCTGTTCGTCTACGGCAGCCTGATGGACGGGCTGTTCAACTACCGCCGCTATCTGGCTCACCACGTGAGCCAGACGCCCCGGCGCGCCCGGGTGCGCGGCGCTCTCTATCACCTGCAGCACAAGGGCTACCCCGCCCTGCTGCAGGGGGATGACTGGGTCTATGGCGAGCTGTTTGTGCTGGACGACTTCCCTGCCGCCATCGCGGCGCTCGACGAGATGGAGAACTTCCACGGCGAGGATGATCCCCAGAGCGAATATCTGCGCCAGCTCATCGAGGTGGAGATCTTCGACCCGGCGCAGGGGCGTTATGTCGGCCAACAGCAGGCCTACCACTACCGCTACGTAGTGCAGCACGATCCCAAGTGGCAACAGGGCAAGCACTACCTGCCCGACGGCAACTGGCGCGCTTTCCATCTGGCGCAACTGGAGAGCGCCGCCTGACGGTCAGCGACAATAACAAAGGGCAGCCCGCGGGCTGCCCTTTTTCATGGAAGATGGCCTGAGGATCAGAGCCGGAAGCGGCCGATCTCCTGCTCCAGCCGCTCGGTCAGCGACTTGAGTTCGGCCGCCTGAGCCGCCTCGTTGCCCGCCTGCTCGGCCAGCTCTTGCGAGACGTGGCGGATATTCTCGGTATTGCGGCTGATCTCGCCGGTCACCGAGGTCTGCTCCTCGGCCGCTGCGGCGATCTGGGTCGCCATGTCGCTGATGGAGCCGATCGCCTCGTTGATCCGGGCAAGGCTCTGGTTGGCCGCTTCCGCATCCTCGACGCTGGTACCCGCCAGCTGACGGCTGGTCTCCATACCACCCACGGCGCGACGGGTGGTCTGCTGCAGGGTCTCGATCATCTGCTGGATCTCGTCGGTGGAGTCGTGGGTGCGGCGTGACAGCACCCGTACCTCGTCCGCGACTACCGCAAAACCGCGGCCCTGCTCACCGGCCCGGGCAGCCTCGATGGCGGCGTTGAGCGCCAGCAGATTGGTCTGCTCGGCGATGCCGCTGATGGTCGCCAGAATGCCGCTGATCTTCTGGGCATGGTTGTCGAGCTCATTGATGATCTGGCTGGCATCGGCCACTTCGTCCGCCAGACCGGTAATGCTGCGCTGACTCTGGCCAACCTGGGATTGACCGGCGACCGCCAGTGCAACCGCATCGGTGGCGGTAGTGGCGGCAAACTCGGCGTTACCGGCGATCTCCTGGGTAGCGGAAGCCATCTCGGTCACCGCGGTCGCCACCATCACGATCTCGTCCTGCTGCTGGCGTACCCGCTGACTGCGGGCCTGCGCCCCGGCCGCCTGGGCACGGGACTGTGCCGCCAGCTCGATGGTCACATCCCGCAACCGACTGACGATGCCATGCAGCCGCGCCACGAACTGGTTGAAGTTCTGGGCCAGCTGGCCCACCTCATCCTTGCTGTGGGTGTTGATGTGAACGGTGAGATCCCCCTCGCCGTGGGCAATGTCGTGCAGGGCGTGCGCGACCCGACCGAGATCGGCGAACAGGTATTTGAAGGTGGCGGTGAGCAGAGCGCTGAATACCAGCATCAGCACCAGGGTCAGCCCCACCAGCTCCCACAGCAGGCTGCTGAGCGGCGCCTCCAGCACATCGCGATACATCACCATGGCCAGCAGCCAGTCGGTGCCCGGCACCGGTTGTACCGCCAGCAGCACATCCCGCCCGTCGAGGGTGGCGGCGTGCAGCTCGCTGTTTTCGCGGCCCCACTGCTGGAAGGTGGCGGCAGAGAGTCCCGGCGCCAGCTCGGCGATGGGCTTGAGTGCCAGATCCTTCTGCGGATGGCCGACGATGAGGCCGCTGCTGTCGAGCAGCATGGCGTAGCCCTCACCCTGCACCTTCATCGCCAGTACTTCATCGATCAGCTTGTCGAGCGCCAGGTTGGCCCCCACGGCGCCGACCAGCTCGCCCTGATGGCGCACCGGCTCGGAGAGAGTAACCACCAGCTTCTGCATGGTGACGCTGACATAGGGGGCAGTGACGATCAGCTGCCCCGCCTTCACCGCATCCTGATACCAGGGGCGCTCGCGCGGGTCATAGTTGCCGGTGTTGAGGGAGGGATCCTGCCGGGTCATCACCCCCTGCGCGGAGCCAAAATAGGTGAGGCCGAAGCCGCCGGAGGTGTAGGCCTGCTTCAGGTGCGGCACCAGCTCGGCTTGGGGGTTATCGCTGATCAGGTTGACCAGCGCATGGACGGTGTTCTTGCGATCCGTCATCCATTCGCCGATGGCGACCGAGTAGGCGTGGCCATAGTTGACCGCCTCGCTCTGGATGGCGCTCATGGTGCGGGATTTTAGGGTGTGAAAGGCAACGATGCCGAGCAGTGATGCCATCAGCAGCACTACGCCAAGACTGGTGGCCAGCAGCTTGCCGCGCAGAGAGAGGGTCATGACGACGAATCCTTGTTGTTGTGTCAGGCAGGGAAAACCCTGATGTATCAAAGGCTATCGGCCGCAATATGAACAGACTTTAGTGAATCTGTATATTTTCCCATCTATCAACAACAGAACGCGCTATTCGTGTGAACCAGATCGCTATTCCATGCTACTGACTCTTGTAACAACAAAGCAGCAGGCCGCCCTAAGGCGGCCTGTTACTTACCCCTGATATGCACCGGCGGAGTAGGTCAGCTCATAGCTGTGGCTGTAGATCTCGACGATATTGCCGAAGGGATCTTCCATGTAGACCATGCGGTAGGGCTTCTCGCCCGGGTAGTACTCGCGCACCGGCATCCGCTGCTTGCCGCCCGCCGCGACGATGCGCGCCGCCAGCCCCTCGACATCCGGATCCTGCACGCTGAAGTGGAACACTCCGGTCTTCCAGAATTCGAAGTTGTTCTCACGGCGCTCGCTGTTGGGAAACTCGAACAGCTCGATGCCGATCTTGTCGCCGGTGGAGAGGTGGGCGATGCGGAAGGAGCCCCAACCCGGGCCAAACACGTCGTTGCACATCACGCCGATGGCGGAGTCATCCTCGGTGATGGTGGTCGCCGGCATGATGAGATACCAGCCCATCACCTTGGTATAGAACTCGACCGCTTTGTCGAGGTCAGTCACCGTGATGCCGATGTGGGAGAAGTTGCGTGGGTAAGTCATAAGTCACCTTGAAATTGTGTGTGGGAAACAGGTGACATGATAGGAAGGAGAGCCATAATGAAAAATAAGGTCAAACTAATGGAAGGCATAAATTAAATTTATGGTTAATCCACTCTGGCTCCACACCCTGGTGGTGGTGCATGAAACCGGCAGTTTTACCCGTGCCGCCGATCGGCTGGATCTCACTCAGGCCGCCGTCAGTCAGCATATCTCGCGCCTCGAGGCCGAATTTGGCCCCCTGCTGCTGCGCAAGCCTCGTCTGCTGGAGCTCACCCCGCGCGGGCTGGTGCTGCTCGACTTCGCCCGCCAGCAGGAGCAGGCCGCCGAACAGCTGCGGGCACGCCTCTCGGACGACGACCCTCACCACGGCGCCATCACCCTGTCCACCCCGGGTAGCATTGGTCTGCTGCTCTATCCCCTGCTGCTCGACCAGCAACAAGAGCACCCCGGACTCACCATCCAGCACCGCTTTGCCCCCACCCCCGACATAGTGCAGGCGGTACTGGCGGGGCGCAGCGATCTGGGACTGGTGGATCAGCCGCCTGAACACCTCAGCATCGCCGCCGAGCCCTTCGCCCGCGAACCCCTCTGTCTGGTGGTGCCCAACGATGGCAAGGAGCCGAGCTGGCAGTACCTCTGTCAGCTCGGCTTTATCGACCACCCGGATGGCCGCAGCATGGCACAACGCCTGTTGGGACGACGCTACCCCGGCCAGCGCGTTGACGAGATCCCGCAGCGCGGCTTTACCAACCAGATCGGCCTGATCCTGGAGCCGGTCGCCCGCGGCCTCGGCTTTACCGTGCTGCCCCGCTTCGCCGTCACCGCCTTTGCCCAACAGGAGAAAATCCGGGTGATCCAGAGCAGTATTGAGGTGATCGACACCCTCTGGCTGATCTACCGCGCCGAGTGGCCGCTCCCCGCCCGCCACCAGCGGCTGGTCACCGTCCTGAAACAGCGGGTTGCTGCACATTGAACGCTCTTGCGGCAGACATAGAGATCAATGTGGCCACAGTCACCGAGAGCTAGCGGCAAGAAGGAGAAGAGAAAGGAGAGAGGGATAAATTGGCGAACGCCGGAAATGCGAAAGGCCAGCTCAATGAGCTGGCCTTTCTGAAAATGGCAGGGGCGGCAGGACTCGAACCCGCAACCATCGGTTTTGGAGACCGCTGTTCTACCAATTGGAACTACGCCCCTGCAACAAACGAGGCGTAGTATACAAAGCGGGTTTCAAAGGTAAAGGCTTTTTTCACACTTTTAATGCGATTGCACAAATCCCGAACAAGTCGCGCCGATTTGTGCAGCAACGAGGGGTAACTTGCTGTATTTCCAGACTCAGCGGGGTAGGAATGGGGCATAAATGGGGGTAGGGTGAAATCAGGTACCGGGAGGCCACTTATGCTCAATTACCGACTGCTCCAACAACTTGCGCCCCTCAACTTCAGGGACGAACGCAAAACAGAGTCCCTGCCCGACTACCTGGCCCGGGTCGCCCCGCTGGTGCCCTTCATCCCCGAAAATGTGCTTTCCCAGTGGATTTACCGTCATTGGCGCGGTTTTGAGTCCAACTGGAGCTTTATCGATCTCGCCAGCCACCAGTTCGCATGCGAAAGCTGGCCCACCGCGCAGATTATCGAGCAGATAGACTCCCGCCATATGGAGGTGATCGAGCGCTGGGGCGAGATGCTGCGCAGCAACCGCTATGTCCGCCGCTCCTGGCTCGGCGAGAAGATGCTAAACGACGGCACCTGGCCCGAACCTGTCATCGTGCTGGTGCCGGAAGAGGGAGCCAGCTACCCGAACGGTCATCCCCTACCCCGCCCCTACTGCCTGCTGGAAGGACACCACAGACTCGGTTATTTGCGCGCCATGGCCCGCGATGGGGAATCGCTGCAAGAGACGCACAAGGTGTGGATTTGTCGTCATGTTTCCGTCACTTAAACGTTTTTCATGCTGAAATTGGCATCGTAAATAAAATTTTGACAATTAAAAAAGCGGCCCTATAATCTGTCCGGTTTTGAAAAAGGTCGGGACGAAACGATGCAGTTTTTGATTCAGAAAACAGCCTTGCAGACGGGTGGTGCGCACCAGAGCGGCCCCGTTGTTTCCGGTTCCCACCCCAAAGATCCCCAGTTATTTTTAAAAAAAGCCCCTGTTTCAGGGGCTTTTTTTTGTGCCCGAAAAACCTCCAATGATGTCAAAGGGAATGCAGACGATGACCAATCCACTCTATAAGAAACATGTCATCTCCATTTCGGACCTGACCCGGTCAGAAATGGAACTGGTAGTCTCAACCGCACAACGGTTGAAGGCTGAACCTGACACCAGCCTGTTGAAAGACAAGCTGGTTGCCAGCTGCTTCTTCGAAGCCTCCACCCGCACCCGCCTCTCCTTCGAGACCGCGGTACAGCGCCTTGGCGGCAACATCATCGGCTTCGCCGACGGTGGCAACACCAGCGCCAAGAAGGGCGAGACGCTGGCTGACTCCATCAAGATCATCGGCTCCTACTCGGATGCGGTGGTGATGCGCCACCCGAAAGAGGGTGCGGCCCGTCTAGCCTCCGAATTCTCCCGCGTGCCGGTCATCAACGGCGGCGACGGCTCCAACCAGCATCCGAGCCAGACCCTGCTCGACCTGTTCACCATCCATGAGACCCAGGGTCGTCTGGACAACCTCAACGTCGCCTTCGTCGGTGACCTGAAATATGGCCGCACCGTGCACTCGCTGGCCCAGGCCCTCAGCCTGTTCAACTGCCGCTTCTTCTTCATCTCCCCGGAAGCGCTGGCGATGCCGGACTACATCTGCGAAGAGCTGGAAGAGAAGGGTATCCAGTTCAGCGTCCACCAGACCATGGAAGAGGTGATGCCGGAGCTGGACATCCTCTACATGACCCGCGTCCAGAAAGAGCGCTTCGACGAGACCGAATACAAGCACATGGCCGCCAAGTTCATTCTGGAGCTGGCAACCCTGGAAGGGGCCAAGCCCACCATGAAGATCCTGCATCCCCTGCCCCGCGTCGACGAGATCGATGTGGCGGTCGACAAGACTCCCCACGCTTGCTACTTCCAGCAGGCGGAGAACGGGGTCTATGCACGCCAGGCGCTGCTGGCACTGGTACTGAACGAAACTGTCTGAGCTTAGGGGAATATCATGTCTGACAAGAACCAACTGCAAGTCGAAGCCATCCGTCACGGCTCCGTCATCGATCACATCCCCGCTGGCCAGGGCATCAAGATCCTCAAGCTGTTCCAGCTGGTCGAAACCCAGGAGCGGATCACCGTCGGCTTCAACCTGAAATCCGGCGCACTGGGCAAGAAGGATCTCATCAAGATTGAGAACACCCGCCTGACCGAGCAACAAGCCAACCAGCTTGCGCTGTTCGCCCCTAAAGCGACCGTCAACATCATCGAAGACTTCAATGTGGTGAAGAAGCACCAGCTGGAGCTGCCGGAGTTCATCGCCGGGGTGTTCCACTGCCCCAACTCCAACTGCATCTCCCACAACGAGCCGGTGGACAGCTACTTCCGGGTGCGCGAAGTGAAAGGCGTGGTGCGGATGAAGTGCAAATATTGCGAGAAGTCCTTCACTCAGGACATCGTCAGCGAGCGTTACTGATATCTGATTGGGCCCCGCGGGGCCCATTTTTGAACCCTGTCACATCACCGAATTTCCAGTCAGCTATAATTTGCCATCGCAAGATGGTAATGCCCGCTCATTCCCTGCATATAGATGGATTATCAGTGTTTTTACCTGATAACTGACTGCTATGGCAGATATCGCGCGTTTACCTCCGGTCATCATCAAAGGAATTCGCCGTGGTCAAAACCCTCAGTCGTCCCGTTGCCCAAGAGCCCGATCTGGCCCAGCTGGATGCCTGTCGCCAGATCATCGGTCAGCACTGCTACAGCACCCAGGAAGAGATCCGTCGCGAGCTGTCGGAGCGCGGCTTTGCCGACATCAGCCAGTCCACCATCTCCCGTCTGTTGCGCCGCCTCGGCGTCGCCAAGGCGCAGAATGCCAACGGCAAGAAGGTCTACACCCTGGTCGATGAGCAGCTGGAACCCGCCGGCAGTACCCGCTCGATCCACGACATGGTGCGCGAAGTGGTACACAACCAGCAGATGGTGCTGATCCACACCACTCCGGGGGCCGCCACCGTGGTGGCTCGCCTGCTGGATCGCAACGCCAATCCCGAGATCATGGGCGCCGTCGCGGGCAATGATGTAGTGCTGGTCGCGCCGCGCCATATCAGCCGTACCCGTCAGGCCCATGCCGCCGTGGTGCGCACGCTGGCGCAGGCCCGCTAACCCCTTCCATCGAATGCATCGAGGCGACCTGCGGGTCGCCTTTTTGTTGCCAGTTATGTTGTACCCATCACTTCTTGCGCCCATAAAAAACGGGAGCCAGTAGGCTCCCTTTTCATCTTGCTTGTTATCCCTCAGGAGAGCACGGCGCCCAGGCTCAGGCAGATCACGATCAGCACAGTCAGGATACCGAGCAGCGGAGCCACCCACTTCAGCCAGCGCACATAAGGCACTTTGGCGATGGCCAGGCCGCCCATGACCACGGCGGAAGTCGGGGTCACCAGGTTCACCAGACCGGAGGCAGACTGGTAAGCCGTCACCACCAGATCGCGGCCCACGTTGGCGAAGTCGGCCAGCGGCGCCATGATCGGCATGGTCAGTACGGCCAGACCGGAGGAGGACGGCACCAGGAAGGAGAGCACCACTTCCAGCACGAACATCACGTTGATAAAGACGATGGTGGAGAGGCCGGTCACGATCCCTTCTGCACTGTGCAAAATGGTGTGAGTGATCATGCCGTTATCCATCACTACCACGATACCGCGGGCGATACCGATAATCAGCGCCACCCCCAGCAGGTCGCGAGCACCATCGATAAAGTTGGAGGTCAGCTCCTCCTCGCTCATGCGGGAGATGAGACCAACGATGATGGCGGCTGCCAGGAACACACCGGAGATCTGCGCCATCCACCAGCCCAGCACGGCCACACCGTAGATCATCACGGCAAAGGCGGCGACGAAGATACCCAGTACGATTTTACGGGTCAGGGTGAACTCCAGCATCTGGTCGCTCTTGTTGCCAAGGAAGTGGGCACGGTTCTCTTCCCACTTGTCAGCCACCAGCGATTTGCTCGGATCGCTGCGCACCATCTTGGCGTAACGCATGACGTAGGCGACGCAGAGCAGCCAACCAGCCACCAGCATGGCGACGCGCAGCCAGATACCGTCGGTGAAGGAGATACCCGCGGCGTTGGCCGCAATAACGGTCGCAAACGGGTTGATGGTGGAGCCGAGAGTACCGATACCGGCACCCAGCAATACGGTTGCAGCAGCCACCACGGGGTCGAAGCGGGCGGCCATCATCACCGGCACTAGCAGGGTGTAGAACGGCAGCGACTCTTCGGCCATCCCGTAGATGGTGCCCCCTGCGGCGAACAGCGCCATCAGGATCGGGATCATCCACTCTTCCCGGCCGCGCAGGCGGTCGGTCACACGCTCAATACCGGCATCGATGGCACCGGTCTTGGTCACAATGCCAAGAAAACCACCGATGATCAGGATAAAGAGGGAGACGTCGATGGCGCCTGCCTCATAGGTGTCGTGGTTGTAGAGGCCATCGATAGGTGCCAGCAGCACGTCGACGATCCCCTGGGGATTCCCCTCCACCAGTTTGTAGGTACCCGCCACCGGCACTTCTTTGCCGAGGGCTTCGTTCATGGTCATCTCATATTTGCCGGCCGGCACTATCCAGCTCAGGGCTGCCACCAGGGCGATCAGCACAAACAGTATCGTGTAGGCTGACGGGAACTTGAATTTGGTCATGGTCCAGCTTCCTTCTGTGGGTGTGGTATCCATGCAGGCTGCGGGTTGTAGGGTTAGAGGTATTATGCCGCTGTCACATGGTCGAAAAGCCGGGGGTCGCCCCCCGGCACCACTACTGCGACCTTAGTCGCCCAGCGTAGCAACCATCACTGCCTTGATGGTGTGCATCCGGTTTTCGGCCTCGTCGAACACGATGCTGTGCTCGGATTCGAACACGTCCTCGGTCACTTCCAGGCCTTTCATGCCATATTTGTCAGCTACTTCCTTGCCCATGGTGGTCTCGTCGTTGTGGAACGCCGGCAGGCAGTGCATGAATTTCACATCCGGGTTCTTGGTGGCGTTGATGACATCCATGTTGACCTGATACGGAGTCATCAGTTTGACGCGCTGATCCCATGCTTCTTTCGCTTCACCCATGGATACCCAGACGTCGGTGTAGAGGAAGTCAGCACCCAGCACACCCTCTTTCACATCTTCGGTCAGGGTGATGCGTGCGCCGGTCTCTTCGGCGATCAGGCGGCACTTGGCAACCAACTCCTCTTCCGGCCAGAAGGCTTTCGGCGCGACCAGACGGATGTCCATGCCCATTTTGGCGGCGCCGACCATCAGGGAGTTACCCATGTTGTTGCGGGCATCACCCAGGTAGGCGAACTTGATTTGATCCAGACGCTTGCCCTTGCCGTGCTCCAGCATGGTCATGAAGTCAGCCAGGATCTGGGTCGGGTGGAATTCGTTGGTCAGGCCGTTCCAGACCGGAACACCGGCGTAGGCGCCCAGCTCTTCCACGATCTCCTGACCGTAGCCGCGGTATTCGATACCGTCATACATGCGACCCAGTACACGGGCGGTGTCCTTCATGGACTCCTTGTGACCGATTTGGGAACCGCTTGGGCCAAGGTAGGAGACTTGTGCGCCCTGGTCGAAGGCCGCCACTTCAAATGCACAACGGGTGCGGGTAGAGGTCTTCTCGAAGATCAGGGCAATGTTTTTGCCGGCCAGGTGTTTGCGCTCGTAGCCACCGTATTTGGCTTTCTTCAGGTCGATGGCCAGGTCAATCATGTATTGGATTTCGCGCGGGGTGAAGTCCAGCAGTTTCAGGAAGTTACGGTTACGCAGATTAAAAGCCATGATGAGTTCTCTCTATATATGTTTCAGACCAGTTCGGGCAGTAGTGTTGACTACGCATTCTCAGTACAGATATCGGTAATTACGCATGTACGGTGCGGGTGGCGACGATATTGGTGCCGGCTTCACCCTTGAGGATGGCGAGGCCATCTTCCAGCGAGCCGATGCCGACCATGCCGCCGGTCGCTTTGACAAATTCACAGGAGGCTTCGACTTTCGGTCCCATGGAACCTGCGTCGAACTTGACTCCGGCCAGCTCGTCCGGGCTGGTGACTCGCAGCGGACGCTGGGTCGGTTTACCCCAATCCAGATAGACGGCATCGGCATCAGTCAGGATCAGCAGGGCGTCGGCCTTGATCTGCTTGGCCAGGTAGGCGGCAGACATGTCCTTGTCGATGACGGCTTCGATACCGGTCAGGCTCTGGCCATCCCAGGTCACAGGGATGCCACCACCACCGGTACAGATGATGAGGTGGCCCTGGGCAATCAGAGTTTCGATGGCGTCGCCTTCAACGATGCGCTGGGGCAGCGGGGAGGGCACTACGCGGCGGAAGAACTTGCCGTCAGCCTTGACCACCCAGTGCTTCTCTTCTGCCAGGGTGCGGGCTTCAGCCTCTTCGTAGACGGGGCCGATAAATTTGGTCGGATTGGCAAACGCCGGATCCTTGGGATCGACCTGCACCTGAGTCAGCAGCGCGGTGACGTTGCGGCTCGGCATCAGGTTTTTCAGCTCCTGGATCAGCATGTAACCGATCATGCCCTGGGACTCGGCACCCAGCACATCCAGCGGATAGGGGGATACCTTGGTGTAGGCACTGTTTTGCAGGGCCAGCAGACCGACTTGCGGGCCGTTGCCATGCACCAGCACCACGTTGTACTCCTGAGCGATCAGGGCGATGGTCTTGGCCGCAGTGGCGATGTTTTTGCGCTGGATATCCGCTTCCAGTGGCTCACCACGACGGAGCAGTGCATTGCCACCCAGAGCGACGACGACAGTTGGTTTTTTCATAGTGGTTAATCTCGAGTTTGGTTCTGTGTGGCGCCAGCTTCTGCCGGCGCCACGCCGTCTCATCAGATGCTGTCGCGTTCCATCGGGCAGCTCATGCAGCGGGCGCCGCCGCGGCCACGGCCCAGTTCATCACCCGGGATGGAGAGAACTGTGATACCGGCCTTGTCATATTTCTCGTTGGTGTAGGTATTGCGCTCGTAACCCACCACCACGCCGGGACGTACGGTCAGCACGTTATTGGCGTCGTTCCACTGCTCGCGTTCGGCTTCGAAGCTGTCACCGCCAGTGGTGATGATCTTCAGCTGATCCACGCCCAGTGCTTTCTCGATAGCAGTGACGAAGTAACCCTCTTCCTTGATGTTCATGCCGGTGGCGCCGCCCGGAGTCAGGCTCCAGCACTGCACATCCTTGCGGATCACTTCCGGATAGACGGAGAAAGTATCGACATCCATATGGGTCATGACGGTATCCAGGTGCATGCAGCTGCGGTGTTTCGGCAGTTCCATGGCGATGACCTGTTTGGCCTGACCGTGTTTGAACAGGCTGCGAGCCAGATGCTCGACACCTTGCGGGGTAGTGCGCTCGGACATGCCGATCAGCACAGCGCCGCGGCCGATAACCAGTACGTCGCCACCCTCGATGGTGGAGTTGTCGTAGTCACGCTCCTCATCACCGAAGTACTTGATGAAGTCCTGACCGGCAAACATCGGGTGCCAGCGGTAGATAGCCTTCACATGGTTGGTCTCGCGGCGACGAGCTGGCTTGGCCATCGGGTTGATGGAGACGCCACCGTAAACCCAGCAGGAGGTGTCACGGGTGAAGAGGTGGTTGGGCAGCGGTTCGATGATGAAATCGGTCGGAGCGTGCATGCCAACTACCATGTTGACGCCGCTGTAGGGCATCTCGGAGTAGGTCAGGCCGCCGGAGAGAATGCGGGCCAGCTCGCGGTGCGGCATGTCAGCCAGGAAGCAGCGCACGTCGTTGGCAAAAGAAGAGCCGAGGCGGTAGTCGGAGACCTGATGTTGCAACAGCCAGGTTTTGGCTTCCGGCACATCAAGTGTTTCGGCCAGCAGATTGGTCAGCAGGAAAACTTCGACATTCTGATCGCGCAGTACCTGAGCGAATTTGTCGTGCTCCTGACCGGCACGTTCAACAGACAGGACGTCATCGAACAGCAGATCCTGGCAGTTGGAAGGAGTCAGACGCTTCAGACTGAGGTTGGGGCGGTGCAACATGACACGGCGCAATTGGCCAACTTCAGAACCTACATAAAATTTGCTCATGATTATATTCCGTCTAGCAGTGGTCCCTGCGAGTGATTGAATAGATTCCTTCTATTCATGCTCGTGGCTAAGGCGGGATATTCTTTATGTAGGGTAATCGGCTTATGTTCTATCCTGCCCTTGCCTTTCGAGACCGAGGTTAGCCCTGCGAATCACGACAAACTTAGACATTGATCACATTCACTCAGAACTGAATATATTCACCATCCAATCTATGACCCCGGTAGCAAATTGCGCATTTTCCAAACAAATAGCACCGAATAACCATGCAAAACCACCCTGCTATATTTCAGATTGATTCATTTTTTATTCATGCCAGTTCACTGGAGTGATTAAATGCAAATAACAAAAACCGTTAAAAATCAACACTTTAAATAACCTTACAAATAGAATTTGAATATTACTCCCTAGGTATTGAATACATCGCCGTGACGGGAGGAACGCGGGAGAAATAAATACTCACATCTACCACATTCACTGCATAAATCTTTTCTTGTTCCAGATCATGGCATTGATGCCAACCCCATCAGGCTCGGCCTTATAAGTCATCACCTCTTTGTGCAGTTCAACTTAATATGCACAAAGTCCGCATCAAGGTGGGCAGCCATCCTCGTCGGTCACCACAACGCCTTTTGATACTTTTTTCATTAATTGAATTTATTCACCTCACCTTGCGCTGGCGCCAACCTCGACTTAACTCAGAAAGTGATCCGGATCACACAGGAATGGCACTACCAAGGAGTTGTTATGAAGATGAAACCCATGCTGTTGCTCGCGACTTTGCTGCTCTCTGCTCTCCCCACCCTCAGTCAGGCTGAAGGAGCCCCTGCCATACCCATGGTGGTCTGCAATGTCGACAAGGCCCCCCAGATACTGGTGCCCGACTATGTCTGCCGCTGGCATGGCGGCAGTGTTCACTATTAACCTGCAGAACGAGAGGAGCATCACTCCTCTCGCCTTTCTCGCCTTGTGATGAGCCAACCCCCTCCTATACTGAAATCAGCGGTTTTCTCATGGATAGGGGAACGTCATGATCTTGTTGGTCGGTGGGGAGAAGGGTGGCAGTGGCAAGAGCTGCCTGGCGCAAAATCTGGCGGTCTACCTCAGATCCCAATTTCAGGGAGAGGTGTTACTGGTCGACTGCGACCCGCAACGCACTACCTCGGACTGGATTCAGGAACGCAATGACAACCCGGATCTGCCACAAATCAACTGCGTTCAGCTCTATGGCAATATTCGCAACGATCTGCTTAGCCTGAAAAATCGCTATGACTACGTCATCGTCGATTGCGGCGGGCAAGACAACCGGGCACTGCGCTCCACCATGGCTGTCGCCACCCACGCCCTGATCCCCTTGCGCCCGAAACGCCGCGACCTCAAGACCCTACCCCACATGGAAGATCTGATCACCACCTGCAAGATGGTCAATCCGACCCTCAATGCAGCCGTTGTATTGACCCAATGTCCATCTTTGCCCAATCAGGTAAAGCGGATTCTCGAGGCCAAAGAGGTATGTGCCTCGTTCGGAGTCGACGTACTGAATTCCATCACCTATGGCCGCAACGTCTACGACGATAGTGAGGAAAAGGGATTATCGGTGATGGAGATAGAACCGGATGGCAAATCTGCCGAAGAGATCCGGGCCATCGCCAAAGAGTTCCTGAAAGTGGGGGTATGAGATGGGCTTGGCGGACCTGAAGAAAAAGCATCAGCTGCATCACCAGAAGAAGTTCACTGTCGATGAATTTATCGAAGATGCTGAGTTCTACGCCAAGGGTAAACCCAAGGTTGTCAGCCTTGAGTTGAGTCTGCATAGGGATGAAGCCTTGTCGGCACTGGCCTTTATCGAGAGTGGTGAGCATCTGAAGCCCAGCTTTAAAAAAGCGACCTTCTCCATGAGTACAGTGGCCATCGATGAGCTGGGTAATCTGACCCAACAAGACGGCATGAACAAGTCCCTGCTACTGCGCCTCTTTACCCACTACTTCTCTTCGCTCACCCCTGAAGAGCGCCAAACCATCTATGAGCGCCTCAACCAGCACCTATAAATACCCCATTCACTGCTCTTTTCCTGCCGTCACACCCACATTGGGTGATCACCATCAGAGCACAGAATCTGTTTCCAAAGTAACCAAAATCCCGCGTAAGAGATCTGCCATTCCACATGTAAGTAAACAGCCGAAAAGATCCCCGAGATAATCGGAAGATAAGATCTTAAAACATGAAGATGATTAACTTAACCAGCTGTTTATAAATGAAAAAATCGAAACCCATAACTTTCGAAATAGCTAATGACAAAAACGTTTTCCAATCTGGCGTTGTAGCCGGTTATAAAATCCTTATAGTTACTCATGCACGGACGCAATGAAGTCGGTCAGGAAGGCTGGCTGCCAGGGTTGGGCAAATGGACTCACCACAGGATGTGGTAAAGGACACCTCCCAGGACGGAGAAAGTGCGACGGGACAGGATGACTCGTCAGGCCAAGATGGCTAAAGGACACCCCAAAGGATTGGGAAGGGGAAACCTAAAGGAAGAGGTAAACAGTCAGGGATTGCAGGGAGCAACTTCGTTCAAGGATCTGAGCGATACGACTACCGGGGGCGACGCAAGTCGCCCCCATCTTTTTATCTGCGTTTCACAGCCCTATCGCTTGCCTCAGCCCACGGCCTTCTTGCCAGAACCTTCCCGACCCGCTGCCTAAGCAAAATACATATGAAAGGGCGCCACTATGGCACCCTTTTCTGTTTTCTAATCGGCAAACAAGCTTATATCACGCGAGAGAACTGCTGCTGACGCGCCTTGTTGCGCAGGTACACGTCGAAGCACATGCAGATATTGCGGATCAGCAGCTGCCCCGTGGAGGAGACCTCCAGGCCATCCTCCGTCATACGCACCAATCCATCGTTGATGAAGGTCTGCAGCAGCTTGAGATCGTCGGCAAAATACTCTCTGAAATTGAGACCGTGCGCCTGCTCGACAGACGCAAAGTTCAGACGGAAATCACAGATAAGCCGCTTGATCACCTCACGGCGGATCAGGTCATCCTGATTGAGCGAGCAGCCTTTCCACTGGGCATGACCCAGCTCTGCAACCTGTGCGTAATAGGTCTTGAGCTCTTTCTGGTTCTGGGAGTAGGCATCACCGATCATGCTGATGGAGGAGACCCCCAGCCCCAGCAGATCGCAATCACCTTGAGTGGTATAGCCCTGGAAATTGCGGTGCAGCTTGCCCTCGCGCTGCGCCACCGCCAGCTCGTCATCGGGTTTGGCAAAATGGTCCATGCCGATGAACTGGTAACCCTGGCCAGTGAGGAAGGCAATGGTGTCCTGCAGCATGGCCAGCTTCTCCTGCGGCGCAGGCATATCAACCTCTTTCAACTTGCGCTGGGCAGCAAAGCGACTCGGCAGATGGGCATAGTTGAAGATGGAGAGGCGCGCCGGATCCGTCTTGAGCACTTCTTCCAGCGTATGGTGGAAGCTGACACGATCCTGATGCGGCAGGCCATAGATAAGGTCTAGGTTGGTCGAGCGGAAGCCTAGTTCACGGGCCCGTTCCAACATGGCTTTAATAAAGTCGTTGTCCTGCTCGCGGTTGACTGCGACCTGTACATCCTTGTTGAAGTCCTGCACCCCAAGGCTGATGCGGTTGAAGCCGACATCTCGCAGCACATCCAGCATGGTAATGGCAATCTCGCGCGGATCGACCTCGATGCTGAACTCCCCCTCTTCGGCGAAATGGAAGTGCTCACGCAGCATGGCCATCAGACGGCGCGTTTGCGCTTCATCCAGATAGGTGGGTGTACCGCCACCCCAGTGCAGCTGGGTGACCAGACGATGCTTGAAGAACGGGGCTTGCGCCTTGATCTCCTGCTCCAGGTAGTCGAGGTACTCGTCAGCCTTGTGCTGATGACGGGTAATGACCTTGTTGCAGCCGCAGTAGTAGCAGAGCTTGTGACAGAAAGGGATATGCACGTAGAGCGACAGATTGCGCTCGGGATACTGGCCAGCAGCGTGGACAAAATCCGGATAGCCGAAGCTCTCGTTGAACTCCAGCGCAGTGGGATAAGAGGTGTATCGCGGGCCACTGTAGTTATATTTTTCGATCAGGGCCTGATCCCACACAATCTGTTCTGCTTGCACGCTCGCTTCCTCTCTTGTTGTTATTGTTGGCTCACCGACCTAACTGAAAATCCTTCAGCTGGGCCACATCCTTGAGGATCTGAGCCTCCAGCTCGGCCTCGTAGCCGCTGCGTTCGAGATCCATCTTCATCACTTCATTGCGCTTGAGGGCACGTCTGGCCTCATGAGTCGGCATATCTTTCACCTTCTCATACAGCCCGTACAGACCCGGGAACTCGGCAACAAACGCCCGTCCCCCCTTGATCTGCAACGCATCCAGCAGATTGGTCAGCCGAATGGCGCCTTCGGAGTAATCACACTGCCCCTCCCGCACCGCATGGGCAATGACCCGCACGCTCTCCAGAATTCGTTCATTGCGAGCGGTAATCGCCTGCCACTGCATCGCTTGCTGTCGTCTCAGCCTGGCCAGCAGCATGCCTGCATAGATGGCCAACCCTGACAAAATCAGGCCGCCCAACAGGGCGGCCAGCATCCATCCACTCATCACTTTTTCTTCGGCTCAGGCTTGGGTTCCGGCTTGAAATCGACCTGGTTGAAACGGTCCCACAACTCCTCTTCGGAGGCTGGTTTCTGCTCGTCGAACTCGGCGTCATCGCCATCATCAAACGGCAGATCATCATCTTCATCATCGTCGTTGTCGATGATGCCCAGCTCATCCATCAGCTCCTGATAACGGTCGACGCGCTGATCAACCCAGGCCTGCTCGGCCGCTTCCAGGGTTTCACCGGCATCCAGACGATCCAGCAGATCATTCAAGCGGTCATCGTTTTCGATAGAAGCCAGTTCCTGCTCGGGCGTCATCACCAGCTTCTTCTCTTTCACCGCCTTGGGGGCTGTCGGCTTCTTCTGTTTGTCATCCACCACCAGTACCACCGGCTTGCGGGAACCGATACGCGGATCTTTGGACTGGCTGTTGCCAGACTTGCTCTTCGGCTGTTCAACTTGCTGACGAGAACCAGCCTTCAGGCCTTTGCGCTTGGCAGCCCGTTTACGCTCACGGCCTTCTTGAGCACTGACATCAGATTCTTTGCGCTTGCCAGTAGGCTTGCGAGTGGGTTGTTTGGCAGACATGAATGGCTAACTCCGAAAATAACTGGTTTGACCCGTACCCGGGATGATTTCACCCGGTGGGATACGATGCGAGGAACAGTAAGGCTGGAACAAGAGCAGGATCCCGCACCAATCAGGCCCAATCAGGCCACTGAACACCGCAGGATCGGTATCCTCTGGGCATGTTGCTGGTATTTTGACACAGAATGGCTAATCGGGTTAATGACCCAAAAGAAAAAAGGCAGCCGAAGCTGCCTTGATATGTTCATGCGTGCGCCATCCTGAATGGCAAAACAGTCTGTTTCGTCCTCTCCATGACAACTTGTCGCCGCATCATATCGTTGTGTGGTCATCCTGACCTTATATTGGTCGTTCCTGAATGTGCGTGTGCCTGTTTGACCCGTCTCGACCGCATCCTGCCATCGTGCCGGGGAGTCTGCATCCCGTAACCCCATCCCGCTCCGGAGATGGTCACCATCCTGATCCTTCAATCCTTTGCCAGCTCATCCGAGCCCATGGCATCCCGCCACGCCAGCCATCCTCTGCTCACAACACCCTGTCGTGAAACCGTCACCCAATCCGTGGGTGAATCCATTAAGCCTACTGTACCAACTCTATAAAGCGGCTCAATCCACTCAAAACATTCTCAACATGTCGAAAAATATCAATATTTATATAATTCACTGATAAATAATGATTATTTAATATTTTATGCAATTTTATGAGCCTTGGCCTGCCTTGAGAATGGGAGATCTCTTACAGAACGGGGGGATTAAACCGAGAATTATCTGAAAGCCATAAAAACAACAGGGAGCCCAGGCTCCCCGTTTCAACTCAAATCGACCGTATCGACTATATCAGTGCAGACCCGCCACATATTTGGAGAGGGCTTCGATATCCTGATCAGTCAGTTTCTTGGCAACATCCCGCATCATGCCATTCGGATCGTTGTCACGCGTCCCGGCACGGAATGCGGTGAGCTGAGCCTTGATATAGGCAGGATGCTGGCCGGACAGGTTGGGATACTTCGCCTGTTCGACACCCGAGCCACGAGGACCATGGCAAGCCGTACAAGCTGCCAGACCGCGACTCATGTCACCACCCATATAGAGAGCCTTGCCCGCTTCGACCACGTCGTCAGGGACAGCGATAGGGGTAACCTTCAGGCTGGAGAAATAAGCCGCCAGGTCATCCATGTCCTGTTCCGACAAAGGTAACGCCATCGGCCCCATCACTGGCGCAACCCGGCCAATTTGACCAGAAGCGGCAGCCTTCAGTTCAACTAACTGCTTTTTGATATATGATGCGTGCTGACCAGCAATTTTGGGGTACATATCAACCAGGCTGTTTCCGTCCGGTCCATGACAAGCCGCACAAACGGCAGCCTTGGTCTGTCCCGCAGCGGCATCGCCCTTGGCTTGTGCCATCCCCGTTACGCCAACCATCAGAGCAAGAGTAATGACTAGGTTCTTCATGGCGTTCCAACTTTTCGTTATTAGGCTTCCAGATCCCATGCCGCTGAAGGCATGTTAAAATAAACGCGTTTAAGCGACGCTATTTTACACCATTTTACAAAAAAGTAACTCTATAACCCTCTATCTCCATGGGGAATTTACGTTGGAAACACAAACTCTGAATTTCAATAAGGTGCATTTTGTGACCAGCGCACCCGACATCCGTCACCTGCCAAATGATGGGGGTGTCGAGATCGCGTTTGCCGGCCGTTCCAACGCCGGTAAGTCATCTGCATTGAACACCTTAACCAAACACAAGAACCTGGCGCGCACCAGTAAGACACCCGGTCGTACCCAGCTGATCAACCTGTTTGAGCTGGAACCGGGCAAGCGTCTGGTCGACTTGCCGGGTTATGGTTATGCGCAAGTTCCGCTCGAAATGAAGCTCAAGTGGCAAAAGTCACTGGCAGAGTATCTGCAGCGTCGTGAGTCATTGAAAGGTCTGGTGATCCTGATGGACATCCGCCACCCGCTCAAAGATACCGACATGAACATGCTGGAGTGGAGTTCACACCGTCAGTTGCCCGTCATGCTGTTGCTGACCAAGGCTGACAAACTGAGCCCAGGTCCGCGCAACAACCAGGTGATCAAGGTGCGCCAGGCTGTTGCCAACCTCGGTTCCCAGATCCAGGTTGAAGCGTTCTCCTCCCTCACCAACATCGGTGTGGAGAAGCTGGCGCAAACCCTGACCGAATGGTACGTCAGTGGTGACGATACCGACCTGCTGGACGCTGACGAACAGCAACCTGTCGAGGAGTAATCCACTCCTCGCTCTCCTTGCAATTGGCGGAGCACTCCTCCGCTGATTGAAAGGGTTTCAGATTGCCGCTTTCACCTGCCTCACGACAAATACCCCGCATTCGCCTCCCCAGTTATATCCATTACCGCTTACAGTTCATATAGATAGATCGTTAATTCATGATGGGAATTAACTTAAGGAGGCGTTGATAGCGTTTTCAAATTCGTTCTTTCAAAACGAACAGTAATTACAAAAAGAGACAAAAATGAAATTTAATTACAAAATCTAACCGAAAGGGATAAAAATGAGGCCGGACGACAGTGATGCCATCCAGCCTGAAATAATAAGTTCAAAAAATTGGGAAGAAGCTGAATCTTGAGTACCAGACGACAGGTATTCCTCAAGAAGCAGCCTCATTCTATCAAATGCATCGCCAATTTAAAGCATTTACTCTAAATGATGCGCATAAAAAAACACCCCGACGAGAACCTCATCGGGGCAGCTATTCAGCCACATTCAATTACGTGAAATAAAAGGTCTGAAAGATAGAACATCTTACCTCTGTACCCTACGCAGACAACTGTACAGCAAAGCAGCAGAAAGTGAAAGTAATTTATGTAATTTAGTTTCACAACTTACAGATTAAGAAAAAACCTTTTACTTTCATGCAGATAAAAAAATCCCCAGTACGAATACCGGGGAGTTATAAAGGTGACTAGCTAGCACTTCCTCAACTATCTAGTTAGTCAGCGCCATTTCAAAGTAGTTCCGCTACAAAACAAAAAAACTTTGAAAAATCAGAGATAGATAGCGCCATCTTCAGCAAACTCTTGTTCTTCAATGAGTTTTTCAGCCATGTCTTCAATATCAAAACGTACACTTTCGAAGGCTCTGACGATGTCATCCTCTCTCGTCAGCGCCAGACCTGTCATTCTCTCCAGTCGCCGCTGGCTGATGTAACAATCTATCAGCGCCCCCATCTGCTGGGCAGGAAAACGCACCCGCTGTTCGTCAGCCTGCCACTCCATCAGGTCGGGAAACAGAATACCCTGGTTCATATCACCCCCAAGTTACGCTTCAACTCTCTCAATACCTGTTTAGTCCCGGGACGAATTCCGCGCCACACGGTAAACGCTTCGGCGGCCTGTTCCACCAGCATGCCGAGTCCATCCATGGTTTGACGGGCCCCATGCTGTTTGGCCCAACTGATAAACGCCGTATCCGAGGCGCCATACATCATGTCGTAGATGGCAATATCAGTGTGGATCAGGGCAGGGGCCAACGGCGGCAGCTCCCCTTGCAGGCTGGCGGAGGTAGAGTTGATGACGAGATCGAATGGCCCTGCCAACTGCTCATAGGTCTGGGCAGTCACAGGCCCCAGATCGCAGAATTCGGCAGCCAACTGTTGCGCTTTTGTGTGGGTGCGGTTGGCGATCACCAGCTCGCTCGGCAGCTCTGCCAGCAGCGGCGCCAATGCACCACGAGCCGCGCCACCGGCACCCAGCAGCAGGATCCGGCTATCCGCCAGCGTCACACCATGGGACTTGAGATCGGCGACCAGACCGGCGCCATCGGTATTATCCCCCAGCAACATGCCATCATCGGTCAGCTTGATGGTATTGACCGCGCCCGCCCGCTTGGCCCTGGGGCTCAAGCGATCGACCAGAGTAAATGCCTGCTCCTTGAAGGGAACGGTGACATTGCATCCCTTGCCCCCTTGGTCAAAGAAGGTGCGCAGGGCGTGGGCAAACTCGTCGACGGCGGGTTCAGCCAGCCCATACTCCAGCTCTTGCTGGGTTTGTCTGGCAAACAGGGTGTGAATGAAGGGGGACTTGCTGTGGCGCACCGGGTGGCCAAAAACCAGATAACGATCCATCAAAGAGTTCCATCAGAGGGCAATATTCCGATTTAACGGGTTTTCGCACTCGGGAACAAGCCGAATATCGGCCAGTAAAAAGGGACCATCATGGTCCCTCGGGTCACAGCCACTCTCGCGGCGTGAGGTAATCGGTGTAGAGCAAGGCCTCAGGAGTGCCCGCCTCCGGCTGCCAGTCATACTCCCAACGTGCCAGCGGAGGCATCGACATCAGGATCGACTCGGTACGTCCGCCTGTCTGCAACCCGAACAGGGTGCCACGGTCATACACCAGATTGAACTCCACATAACGGCCGCGACGATAGAGCTGGAACTCCCGCTCCCGCTCGCCATAGGGCAGTGCCTTGCGTCGTTCGATGATCGGCAGGTAGGCATCGAGATAACCCCGACCTACCGCCTGCATAAAGGCAAAGCAGTCGGCAAAGGGCCAGCGATTCAGATCGTCGAAGAAGAGACCGCCCACCCCCCGAGTCTCGTTGCGGTGCTTGAGGAAGAAGTAGCGATCGCACCAGGATTTGAACTCGGGGTAGATCTCATCACCGAACGGCTGGCAGAGATCACGGGAGACCTGATGCCAGTGCTGCACATCCTCGGCAAACGGATAGAAGGGCGTCAAATCGAAGCCACCGCCAAACCACCAAATGGGCTCTTCGCCTTCCTTCTCGGCGATGAAGAAACGTACATTGGCGTGGCTGGTCGGCACATAGGGGTTGTGCGGATGGATCACCAGCGACACGCCCATCGCCTCGAACTTGCGACCGGCCAACTCGGGCCGATGGGCTGTAGCAGAGGCAGGCATGGCATCGCCATAGACATGGGAGAAGTTGACGCCCCCCTGCTCGATCACCGCGCCGTGGCGCAGCACACGGGTGCGCCCACCGCCACCGCCTTCACGGCTCCAGGCATCTTCTACAAAGTGTCCACTGCCGTCGGCCTGCTCCAGACCACGGCAGATATCGTCCTGCAACTGCAACAGGAAGGCCTTGACCTGGGCCACATCCGGTTTGCTCATCTTGTCTCCAGTCAGGCAGGATCGTGAACGCCCTGTCCATTTTTATAGTTAAATCAATCCGATGAGCTCACCGCTCAGCGGATTGATAGCAAATCATGACGTATCCGCCTGCTCAGGAGGGGCGAATAATGGCGCCGGTTCGGGCGTCCTTGATCTCGGATGGGTTAGCTTGACCACCCACTTCACCGGGCAGGATATAGGCTAACTTGCTTGCCAGCCGCTCACCGATATCGGCCACCCGACGGGCAGGCTCCTCACCGGTCAGGTTGGCGCTGGTAGAGACCAGCGGCTTGCCAAAGGCGCGACACAGCGCCTGCACCTGAGGATGAGCCGTCACGCGTACCGCGATGGTCTCGAACTGCCCGGTCAGCCAAGCCGGCGTCGTCCCGCGGGCAGGCATGATCCAGGTAAAAGGACCGGGCCAGCTGGCTTCAACCAGAGCCAGTTGCTCACCGCTGAGCTGACTCAGATCGATGTAATCCTGCAATTGCGCCACGTCGGCAGCAATCAGGATCAACCCCTTCTCCACCGGACGCTGTTTGATGGCCAGCAGTCGCTGCACCGCAACTTCGGAGTCGGGATCACACCCCAGACCAAACACGGCCTCGGTCGCATAAGCAATCACCCCTTCCTGCTGGAGGGCGGCAACCGCCTGTTCAAATTCATTTGGCATAGGAAAAATGCGGCAGCCTGGCTGCCGCCTCGTCACTTAGTAGCAAGTTGAATCCGTATGGCGGCGACCATGGCAAAGTGACGTGTTGCTGTTGCACAGGAAAAATACGACACATCCGGATCGCCACCTATTCACTTACTTGAGTTGAGCCTGTAGGGCGGCATCCTTGGCCATCACCTCTTCGGCATTCTTCTGGCGTTCGGCCCGAACCTTGGCCGCCAGTTCATCATCGGCTACTGCCAGCATCTGGGCTGCCAGATAACCTGCGTTCTTGGCACCGGCTTTGCCGATCGCCACGGTCGCCACCGGTACACCACCCGGCATCTGCACGGTGGAGAGCAGCGCATCCAGCCCCTTGAGCGGACCACCATCGATGGGCACCCCGATCACGGGACGAGTCGTGATGCCGGCTACGGCACCCGCCAGATGCGCAGCCAGACCGGCAGCACAGATAAAGACCTTGCAGCCACGGGCCTCGGCATCGGTCACATACTGATGGGTCGCAGCCGGCGTGCGGTGCGCGGAGGTGACTTTGACTTCCACTGCGATATCAAATGACTTGAGCACCTCGAGGGTAGTCTGCATCACGGGGAAATCAGAATCAGAGCCCATCAATACGGCAACAAAGGGTTTATTCATGGTGGGAATTTCCTTACTCCAAGTGGGGGGTTGAAGTTCACCGAAAACGTTTCAATCCGCTTGCGGCGGCGGGATTATACCTGCTCACTTTGGTGGCCGCATTTCTTTTGCGGACAGACCCAACGCAGAGTTCCCCTCACTTTTTTCTCTACCATGATGCCCCAACCACACGCGGGACAAGGCATGGGGATCGGCTTGTCGTTCACCACATATTTGCAGTGTGGATAGCCATCACAGGAGTAAAACTGCTTGCCGTAGCGGGAGGTGCGGCTCACCAGATGACCCTTGCCGCACTCGGGGCAGAGGATCTGGGTATCATCGCTCTCCTGCAGGGATTCGATGTGCTGACAGGCCGGATACTGGGTACAACCGACAAACAGACCATAACGCCCCTTCTTGATCGCCAGCGGCTCTCCGCAATCGGGACAGGCAGAGCCTTCGAGCACCTTTTCGATGTCACGGCCGGATGGCGTCAGGGAGCGAATGTAATCACAGGCAGGATAGGCAGAACAGCCGAGAAAGGGGCCATGTTTGCCCTGGCGGATCACCAGCTCGGCCCCGCACTGCGGGCACGGCTCGCGCTCGAAGGCATGTTCGTGGGCTGAAAAGAGGTGATGATCGATTTTTGACATGGGCCGCGCCTTGAAATCCAGATGGCCTGAATTCTACCAGCGCGGCACCGGACTGTCAGTGAATGACGCCGTCTGACTCATCAAACACCAGCTCTTCCATCTGCTGGTAGGCATTTTCACTGCCCGGTACGTTGAACAGCACCATCATGACGACCCACTTCAGGTCATCCAGCTCGATATCCGGCTTGTCCAGCTCGAGCAGGCGCTCGATACAGATCTCGCGGGTTTCGGCATTCAGCACCTGGGCCTGTTCCAGA
The DNA here is from genome assembly GCF_049173735.1 of Aeromonas sp. 602396. Lineage (NCBI taxonomy): Bacteria > Pseudomonadati > Pseudomonadota > Gammaproteobacteria > Aeromonadales > Aeromonadaceae > Aeromonas > Aeromonas sp. 602396. The sequence goes on from NZ_JAAKSD010000007.1 coordinate 108,917, forward strand.
AAGAGCAGGAAACCGCGGCACTCGGTGCTGAGGCGTGCCAGCTCTTGCGGGGCATAGATACGCATCGAGCCTTGCGCGCTGGCGGCCACATAGACCTCCCGCTCGCTATCATGCAGATTGGCCAGTCGCTCCAACCAGTCGAGCGCCTTGTCGATCTCTTCCTTGTCAAAACCGGCTCGGCTCAACTCGTCGGTGAGTTCATTCTGCTCGACCATCACATCTGCATCGCTGTGGATGTAGGTCTCGAAAAGGTACATCAATACATCAAACATGATTCGCCCTCCTCGCTCTGACGTATCCACCGGCTACCGCCATCACTGCACCGGCCAGCTCCAGCTCTACCAACCTGCCCAATACCACTTCGACAGGAAGCTGGGTCCGCTCGGCAACGGTATCCACGCTCGTGGTCTCGTAATCTACGTTATCCAACAAATCAGCATAAGGCAATTCGCTATTATGCTGTTGCTCAGATGGTATGGCCGACGGATCTGGCCGTGCGAACCACTCTGGCAACTCTTCCACTATATCGGCCGCACTCAGCACAAGTTTGGCCCCCTGCTGAATTAATCTGTTGCACCCTATCGCCTGGGCGTTTTGCGGGGCGCCGGGTACCGCAAACACTTCGCGCCCCTGCTCCAGTGCATAGCGAGCGGTGATCAGCGAACCACTCTGCTCGGTCGCCTCCACCACCAGAGTTCCCAACGACAGACCACTGATAATACGGTTGCGACGAGGAAAATGTTCAGCCAGCGGCCCTTTATCCGGCGCCAGCTCGGAGATAAGCAAACCACCTTTCTCCAGAATCTGACCTGCCAGTCCCTGATGGCGTTTGGGGTAGAGGCAATCCAGCCCGGAGCCCAACACGGCAAGGGTGATACCACCACAAGCCAGCGCCTGCTGATGGCAAACACCATCGATACCGAGCGCAAGGCCCGAGGTGATGGCGAACCCGCATCTAACCAGTTCGCTACAGAGACGGGACGCGTTATCTTTGCCTGCATAGGTGGGATGACGTGTCCCCACCATCGCCAGCTGGGGTAGCGACAGCGCTTCAAGATCGCCACGGCAGTAGAGCAACAGGGGGGCCGCGGGAATTTCACGCAACAAGGGCGGATAAACAGGGTGATCTTGCGGAATAAGGAGATTGCCAGGTAACGCGGCCCAAGCCAGACTCTGCTCAACAACCGGCGAGGGCCAGCGCAGTTGTTTGATCTGCTCTGACGACAGCCCCATACCGTGCAGCTGTGTTTCATCGCTCTGAAACAGGGCATCAATCGAACCGCCGATCTGCTCCAGCAGCCGAACTGCGGTTACAGGGCCGATTCCGGTAACCGCATTGAGGGTTAACCAGAGCGCCAAGCGCTCATCGGGGTAGTGCACGTCAGAAGTGAGTGACCTGATAACCCGAGCTCACCATGTCCTTGCTCTGCATGATGAGGCCATAACTCAGCTTGTCATACACCTTGAACAACATGACGCGGGCAATCGCTTCAGAGGGCAGTGGTGCCTTCTGGTTGCCACTACTGTAGAACACCTTGTCGTAGACAGAGGAGAACTCCTTGTATTTCACTGCACCATTCTTGGTGACCAGCGCAGCCCCCGGACGCCGAACATCGAGCACATCGCCCGCGGAGAGTTGATCCCGAGCGCCTTTGTTAATCAAGACCACATCAAACTTGCCCCCTCCCCTGGCTTTGCTCGGCAAGTCGATGATGTAGCCAGGGGCAATCGCCGGGGCAGCCTTGGGCATGAAAACCGCAGGCATGTTCTCCTGAGGGGGCAGCTCCATAATCTTGTCACCCTGCAATACTTCACGCTGGTTGTGGGTGAGAGTAACTTCGCTCCGATCACCATCCAGCAGCGCTACCGCACGCACCACGCCTGCAAAGATGGCCTCCTGACCCAAAAGCTCACCTGTCTCGCGATCCTTGTAGACCACCCCGGGATGATAGATGCCATACATCTTGCCCGGTATCAGAGCTCCCTGCACATAGAGGGTGTCCCCCTCAAGCATTCCAATGTGCTTTTCGTCTGAACCCAGCAAATAGGGCAGCATTTTCTGCTGCTGACTGTCGGCCAAAATATGGTCCGTCTGCAAAAAGGGACCTATCTCGCTGAAGGGCAGAGTAGGGATAGGATTTGCCTTGCTCTCATAACGGGTTTTCGGGCCGAGACGGATGACCTGTTTGTCCCCCTGCATCGCTTTGCCCAGCCGGGGCTCACCATTGACCCAGCTCAGGTGCAGCACGTCCCCTGGGTAGATCCAGTGCGGATTGGCAATCTGTGGGTTGATGTTCCAGAGCCGGGGCCACAGCCATGGCTCAGAGAGATATTTGCCGGAGATATCCCACAGGGTATCGCCTTTTTGCACTACATAGCTTTCGGGATAACCCGCTTTCAACCTCAGCTGATCGGCCAGAGCAGCTTGGCTCATGGTCACCAGCAGGCAGGTGAGGATGGTTTGCTTCAGATACATAACACTCCCTGTTACCTCTGCGCGCAAAGTGTTGCTGTTTTTTGTCGGCGTAAATGACTAGAATTACGCCAATATTGACTGCATTTATACGAAACTAAAGAAAAAACTATGGCCATTCTAGATGTATTGCGTTTTCCCGATGAGCGTCTGCGTACTATCGCAGCCCCTGTCGAGACCTTTACACCCGAGTTACAACAAATTGTAGATGATATGTTCGAAACCATGTATGCGGAGGAAGGCATTGGCCTAGCCGCAACGCAGGTGGATATTCATCAACGCATCATAGTGATCGATGTCTCTGAAAACCGTGAAGATCCTCTGGTATTGATCAATCCGGAAGTGATCTCCCAGTGTGGCAGCACCGGCATTGAAGAGGGTTGTCTCTCCGTGCCTGGCAGCCGCGCTCTGGTGCCTCGCGCTGAGCAGATCAAGATCCGCGCCCTGGATCGCCACGGCAAACCGTTCGAGCTGGAAGCGGACGACCTGCTCGCCATCTGTATCCAGCACGAGATGGACCACCTGATGGGCAAGTTGTTCGTGGATTACCTGTCCCCGCTCAAGCGCCAGCGCATTCGCCAGAAGCTGGAAAAGATGGCCCGTGAAGATCGCAAAGTCCTCTGAGGATCTGCCCCATTGAATAAGCTGAAACTGATTTTTGCCGGTACTCCCGACTTCGCCGCCCGTCACCTGGCGGCGTTGTTGTCTTCCGACCACGAGGTCGTTGCCGTTTATACCCAGCCCGACAAGCCCGCCGGCCGTGGCCAGAAGCTCACCGCCAGCCCGGTCAAAGAGCTGGCACTGGCCCACAACCTGCCGGTTTACCAGCCCGCTACCCTGCGCAAGGAAGAGGCGCAAGCCGAACTGGCCGCCCTTGGCGCAGACCTGATGGTCGTGGTGGCCTATGGCCTGATCCTGCCCAAGGCGGTACTCGATACCCCGCGTCTGGGCTGCATCAACGTCCATGGCTCCCTGCTGCCCCGCTGGCGTGGCGCGGCACCGATCCAGCGCTCAATCTGGGCGGGCGATAGCGAAACCGGCGTCACCATCATGCAGATGGATGTGGGGCTGGATACCGGCGCCATGATCCGCAAGGTAAGCTGCCCCATCGCCGCCGACGAGACCTCTGCCAGCCTCTATGACAAGCTGGCAGAGCTGGGTCCGCAGGCGCTGGTCGACACCATCGATGCCATGGCTGCCGGTGAAACCGCTGCCGAGGCGCAAGATGATGCGCTGGCCAACTACGCCGAAAAGCTCTCCAAGGAAGAGGCCCGCATCGACTGGTCGATGGAGGCTGTTGCCATCGAACGCTGCATCCGCTCGTTCAACCCCTGGCCCATCAGCTGGTTTGAAGTAGCTGACCAGACCATCAAGGTATGGCAAGCCGCCGTCATCGACATCGACCACGGCCAACCCGCCGGCACCCTGCTCAAGGCCGACAAGCAGGGGATCGATATCGCGACCGGCAAAGGGGTACTGCGCCTGCTGACCCTGCAACCGCCCGGCAAGAAAGCGATGTCCGTTTCGGATCTGCTCAACTCTCGCCGCGACTGGTTTGAACCCGGCACGCAATTGAATTGAACTGGATTGAATTGACACAAGCGGGGCCCAGGCCCCGACTTGCGCATCTAAGGTAACTCTATGAAAACACGTGCACAGGCCGCTCTCGTTATTCAACAGGTGCTGGATCAGGGTCAATCCCTCTCCGCTGTTCTGCCTGCTGCCCAGGAGAAGGTCGCGCCTCGCGATCGTGCTCTCCTGCAAGAACTCTGCTACGGCACCCTGCGCTGGCTGCCCCGCCTCGATGCGGCAGTCAACGAGATGATGGACAAGCCGCTCAAAAACAAGAGCCGCATTTTCCACTACCTCATCCTGGTCGGTCTCTATCAGCTCATCTACACCCGCATTCCGGCTCACGCCGCGGTGGCCGAGACCGTTAACGCCGTCAAACTGCTCAAAGGCACCTCACTGCGTGGCCTCATCAACGGCGTGCTGCGCAACTTCCAGCGCAGCGCCGAAGTCATTCTGCTGCGCATCGACCGCGTTCCCAGCATTCGCCTCGGTCATCCGGAGTGGCTCACCAAGCGCCTGCGTCAGGCCTATCACGATGAGTGGGAATTCATCATGGAGGCGAACAACCAACGCCCTCCCATGTGGATCCGCAACAACAGCCAGCGCCAGAGCCGCGATGCCATGCTGGCTCGCATGGCTGAAGTCGGCATCAATGCCGTGGCCGGTGAAGAGGGCGAGGATTGCATCCTGCTGGAGCGACCTTGCGATGTGACCAAGCTGCCCGGCTTCGAGGTCGGTGACTGCTCGGTACAGGATGGTGCCGCACAACAGGCCGCGGCACTGCTCGACCCACAACCGGGTGAGTGGGTACTGGATGCCTGCGCGGCACCCGGTGGCAAGACTGCCCACCTGCTGGAGCGTCAGCCCAAGCTGGCTGGCGTGGTCGCCGTCGATGCCGACGAAAACCGCCTCAAGCGAGTGCAGGAGAACCTGGACCGCATCGGCCTCACCGCCAAGGTGATCCATGGCGATGCCGCGGCACCGGAACAGTGGTGGCCGGAGGGTCAGTTCGACCGCATCCTGCTGGATGCCCCCTGCTCCGCCACCGGCGTCATCCGTCGCCATCCCGACATCAAGTGGTTGCGCCGTGATCAGGACATCCGCGAGCTGGCCGAGCTGCAGCGCCGTATTCTCAATGCCCTCTGGGGCAAGCTGAAAAGCGGTGGCACCCTGCTCTACGCTACCTGCTCCGTCCTGCCGGAAGAGAACCGCGAACAGATCCGTGCCTTCCTTGCCGCGACCAAAGATGCCAAATTGGTACCGCTGCACGAACATGACACCCCGGACTGCCCGGGCCGCCAGTTCCTGCCGGGTGAAGCCGAGATGGATGGCTTCTACTACGCCAAACTGGTCAAGCTCTGAGCCGGGCATGACAAACCTCATTCGGGAGAGCCGCCAGCTCCGTTCTGGCGCTCCCCTTTACTGCCTCAATGTGAGTAGACGTTCCCTATGAAAATCATCATTTTGGGAGCCGGCCAAGTCGGCGGCACCCTGGCCGAGAACCTGGCCGGGGAGAACAACGACATCACCATCGTCGACACCGACAGCGAGCGCCTGCGCGAACTGCAGGACAAGTTTGACCTGCGGGTAGTCAACGGGCACGGCGCCCACCCCAAGGTGCTGCGCGAAGCGGGGGCTCAGGATGCCGACATGCTGGTCGCCGTCACCAACAGTGACGAGACCAACATGATCGCCTGTCAGGTGGCCTACTCCCTGTTCAACACCCCGAACAAGGTGGCGCGGATCCGCTCACCAGCCTATCTGACCGAACGGGATCGCCTGTTCCTGCCGGAATCGGTGCCGGTGGATCACCTGATCGCGCCGGAGCAGCTGGTGACCGACTATGTTCGTCGCCTGATCGAGTATCCGGGTGCCCTGCAAGTGGTTGATTTCGCTGGTGGCCGCGTCGGTCTCGTGGCGGTCAAGGCCTACTACGGTGGCCCGCTGGTAGGTAACGCCCTCTCCACCCTGCGCGAGCACATGCCCAACATCGAGACCCGGGTAGCGGCCATCTTCCGTCAGGGCCGCCCGATCCGCCCGCAAGGTACCACCATCATCGAAGCGGATGACGAGGTCTTCTTCGTCGCCGCCGCGGGCCATATCCGTGCCGTGATGTCTGAGCTGCAGCGCCTCGAGAGCCCCTACCGCCGCATCATGATCGTCGGTGGTGGCAACATCGGCGCGGGTCTCGCCCGCCAGCTGGAGAAGCGCTACAGCGTCAAGCTCATCGAGCGCAACCAGAAGCGGGCGGAGCAGCTCTCCGAACTGCTGGAGAACACCATCGTCTTCTGCGGCGATGCGGCGGATCAGGAGCTGCTGGCAGAGGAGCACATCGACCAAATCGACGTCTTCATCGCCGTGACCAACGAGGATGAGGCCAACATCATGTCGGCGCTGCTCGCCAAGAAGATGGGTGCCAAGAAGACCATGGTGCTGATCCAGCGCGGCGCTTACGTGGATCTGGTGCAGGGTGGCTCCATCGATATCGCCATCTCGCCCCAACAGGCCACCATCTCGGCCCTGTTGACCCACGTGCGCCGAGCCGATATCGCCAACGTCTACAGCCTACGCCGCGGCGCTGCCGAGGCGATCGAGGCAATTGCCCACGGTGACGAGAACACCTCCAAGGTGGTCGGCAAGACGGTGGGCGAGCTCAAGCTGCCGCCGGGCACCACCATCGGTGCCGTAGTGCGCGGGGATGAGGTGCTGATCGCCCACGATCGTACCAAGATCCAGCAGGATGACCACGTGGTCATGTTCCTGGTGGACAAGAAGTACATCCCGGAAGTGGAGCGGCTGTTCCAGCCAAGCCCCTTCTTCCTGTAACGTCTTCATGCGCACAGGCTGTCAAACCAGACCCGGCTCAGCTCCTCCAAGGGGATGGTCCGGGTCTTTTGTTAATCAACGACCAGGTTATCGAACATGATCAAACTGCGTCCCATTATCTTCACCCTCGGGCTGGTGCTCTCCAAGCTGGCGCTCTTCATGTGGCTGCCCACCTTGCTGGCACTGCTCACCGGGTCAGAGGGATTTGTCGAGTTTCTCAAGTCCGTGCTGATCACCCACGGCGCCGCCCTGCTCTGCCTCCATTACGGCCGCAAGGCGGAGTTTCATCTGGGGGTGCGGGAGATGTTCCTGCTCACCACCTCGGTCTGGGTGGTTGCCTGTATCTTCGGGGCGCTGCCCTTTGTCTTCATCACCCACATCAACTTTACCGACGCCTACTTCGAGACCATGTCGGGGGTGACCACCACGGGCTCTACCGTGCTCTCCGGCCTCGACAACATGGCCCACAGCATCCTGTTGTGGCGATCCATCCTACAGTGGCTGGGGGGGGTCGGCTTTATCGTGATGGCGGTTGCCGTACTGCCCTATCTCAACGTCGGCGGCATGAAGCTGTTCCAGACCGAGAGCTCGGACTGGTCAGACAAAAGCGCCCCGCGTGCCAAGACGGTCGCCAACAACATCGTTGTGGTCTATCTGGTGCTCTCCATGCTCTGCTTCATGGCCTACTGGGCCAGCGGCATGAATATGTTCGAGGCGATCAACCACGCCATGACCACCCTCAGTACCGGCGGCTACTCCACCTCCGATCAATCCATGTCCCACTTCTCCAACTCGGCACACTGGATTGGCACCCTGTTCATGTTCCTCGGCGGCCTGCCCTTTCTACTCTATGTGCAGAGCCTGAATCACAGGGACTACAGCCTGCTCAAGGATGCCCAGGTGCGCGGCTTCTTCTGGCTGGTGGTGTGGGTCACCGTCATCATGACCTTCTATCTGTGGGAGAGAGATCTGTTCGGCTTCTGGGATGCCCTGCGCATCAGCTGCTTCAACATCGTCTCGGTACTCACCACCACCGGCTATGGTCTTGGTGACTTCGGCACCTGGGGGCCGCTCGCCAGCATCGTCTTCATCGTGCTGCTGGCTCTTGGGGCCTGCTCTGGCTCCACTGCGGGCGGCCTCAAGATCTTCCGGGTACAGGTGGCCTTTGCCCTGTTCAAGAAGCAGATGCGCCAACTGATGCACCCTTCCGGCGTATTTCCCCAGAAGTACAACGGCCGGACAGTCAATGACGCCATCATCCGCTCAATGATCTCCTTCGTGCTGGCCTACTTCGCCATCATTCTGATGATAGCCGCACTGCTGGGCGCCATCGGGCTTGACCCCCTGACAGCCATATCCAGCTCCATCACCGCCGTTGCCAACGTCGGCCCGGGCATGGGCCCGGTGGTCGGCCCCAGCACCAACTTTGCCAGCCTGCCGGAATCGGCCAAATGGCTGCTGTCATTCGGCATGCTGCTGGGACGACTGGAGATCCTGACGGTCGCCGTGCTCTTCTTCCCCTCCTTCTGGCGCCAGTAACGCTCACCGTAAGCAAGCAAAAAGCCGCAGCGTTCACCCGCTGCGGCTTTTTTATCTCGTCCATCCCCACGACCTTCCCTCAACGCTCATCAGCCCCATTACCGGTGGCCTGAACGACCTCATCGGCATGGCCAGAGCGGATCACAAGCATAAAAAAACGGACCCAAACCAGAGGTTTGGGTCCGTTTATCAGTGAACCGTCAGCGGCCGCAAGGGCTGCCGAGACTCAGCACATGGCATTAACCACGGCCAGAGCGTTTGCGATCCAGCTCGGTCAGCAATTTCTTGCGGATACGGATGTTCTTAGGAGTCACTTCTACCAGTTCGTCGTTGTCGATGAACTCGAGAGCCTGTTCCAGAGTCATGCGGATCGGCGGAGTCAGCACCTGAGCTTCGTCGGTACCGGAGGCACGCATGTTGGTCAGCTGTTTGCCTTTCAGGCAGTTAACAGTCAGGTCATTGGAACGGGAGTGAATACCGATTACCTGGCCTTCGTACACCTCGGTCGCGTGACCGATGAACAGACGACCGCGGTCTTGCAGACCGAACAGGGCGTAAGTCAGTGCCTTACCGGTTGCGTTGGAGATCAGCACACCGTTCTGACGCTCACCGATGCTGCCACCCTTGTGCGGACCGTAGTGGTCGAAGGTGTGGTACAGCAGACCGGTACCGGAGGTCATGGTCATGAACTCGGTCTGGAAGCCGATCAGGCCACGGCTCGGGATCATGAAGTCCAGGCGGACACGACCCTTGCCATCCGGGGTCATGTTGGTCATTTCGCCTTTACGCAGACCCAGCTGCTCCATCACGGAACCCTGGTGCGCTTCTTCAACGTCCACAGTCACAGTTTCGAACGGTTCTTGCAGTTCGCCGTCAACAGTACGCAGGATTACTTCCGGACGGGATACCGCCAGCTCGTAACCTTCGCGACGCATGTTTTCGATCAGGATGGAGAGGTGCAGTTCACCACGACCGGATACGCGGAACTTGTCCGGATCATCAGTCTCTTCCACGCGCAGGGCCACGTTGTGGACCAGCTCCTGGTTCAGACGCTCCAGAATGTTGCGGGAGGTCACGAACTTGCCCTCTTTACCGGCGAACGGTGAAGTGTTGACCTGGAAGGTCATGTTCACGGTCGGCTCGTCAACGGAGAGCGGCGGCAGGGCCTCAACGGCACCGTTGTCACAGATGGTGTCGGAGATTTTCAGCTCGCCCAGACCGGTGATAGCGATGATGTCACCCGCTTGCGCGTCGGCAACTTCAGTACGGGACAGACCCAGGTAACCCAGCACCTGACCGACTTTACCATTACGGGTCTTGCCGTCAGCACCAACGATGGTGACTTGCTGGTTGGTCTTGACGCGACCACGGGTGATACGGCCGATACCGATAACGCCCACGTAGGAGTTGTAGTCCAGCTGGGAGATCTGCATCTGGAAACCGCCTTCGGCATCAGCCTTCGGCGCTTCAACGTTGTCAACGATGGCCTGGAACAGCGGCTCCATGTTTTCGGACTCGACGTCCTGATCCATGGTGGCCCAACCGTTCAGTGCAGAGGCGTAAACAACTTTGAAATCCAGCTGTTCGTCAGTCGCGCCCAGGTTGTCGAACAGGTCGAATACCTGATCCATTACCCAGTCAGGACGAGCACCCGGACGGTCAACCTTGTTGATGACCACGATCGGCTTCAGACCCTGAGCGAACGCTTTCTGGGTCACGAAACGGGTTTGCGGCATCGGGCCGTCTACGGCGTCAACCAGCAGCAGCACGGAGTCAACCATGGACAGTACGCGCTCTACTTCACCACCGAAGTCGGCGTGACCCGGGGTATCAACGATGTTGATGCGGTAGTCATTCCAGCGGATCGCAGTGTTCTTGGCGAGAATGGTGATGCCACGTTCCCGTTCCAGATCATTGGAGTCCATGATCCGTTCCTGGCCTTCCGTGGAGCGGTCCAGGGTGCCGGACTGCTGCAGCAGCTTATCAACCAGAGTCGTTTTGCCGTGGTCAACGTGCGCAATAATCGCAATATTGCGTAAATTCTCTAACATTCTCGCCTCAATCACCGGGTAAAATTGGGCGCTAATTGTACTCTTGCCTTTGTGATCTGCCTAGCAGAATTGCAGTACATTCGCGCATAACAACAGATCTGGATCATAGACCTCTCTGACAAACCCTGCTTAGATGGGCGGTGACCGTATTTCGCGCACCATTACAGTGCACCAAAACGATCCACCATCGCACTAAATTGATGCAACGCGAGTCGAGATCGCCTGATTTTGGGGAGCCTCTTCAGCGAGATTGCCCTGAAATCAAGCTGTCACAAACTTGGCACGATACTGGCTTATGTGAATACGACGACGCATTCACCCAGAGAGTTTTAACACCGGAGGTTACTTAGCATGTCAGCCCAGAACGTTTTGGCCCTGATCCAGGAACACGAAGTCAAGTTTGTTGATCTGCGCTTTACCGACACCAAGGGTAAAGAGCAGCATGTATCCATCCCTGCTCACCAGGTTGATGAAGATTTCTTCGAAGACGGCAAGATGTTCGATGGTTCCTCCATCGGCGGCTGGAAGGGCATCAACGAATCCGACATGGTACTGATGCCGGACGCAGCCTCCGCCAAGCTGGACCCGTTCACCGAAGAGACCACCCTGAACATCGTTTGTGACGTACTGGAGCCTGCCACCATGCAGGGCTACGACCGCGATCCGCGCTCCATCGCCAAGCGTGCAGAAGATTTCCTGAAGTCCAGCGGCATCGCTGACACCGTGCTGTTCGGGCCGGAGCCGGAATTCTTCATGTTCGACAACATCACCTTCTCCAACACCATGGGCCACAGCTTCGTGAAAATCGAATCTGAAGAAGCCGCATGGAACTCCGGCACTGCCTATGAGCATGGCAACAAGGGTCACCGTCCGTTCGTGAAAGGCGGTTACTTCCCGGTTGCACCGGTCGACTCCTCCCAGGATATCCGTGCCGCCATGTGTCTGGTGCTGGAAGAGATGGGCCAGGTCGTTGAAGCTCACCACCACGAAGTGGCCACTGCCGGTCAGAACGAGATCGCTACCCGCTTCAACACTCTTACGCTGAAAGCAGATGAAGTGCAGGTACTGAAGTACGTGATCCACAACGTGGCCCACGCCTACAACAAGACCGTCACCTTCATGCCGAAACCCATGTTCGGTGACAACGGCTCCGGCATGCACTGCCACCAGTCTCTGGCCAAGAACGGCGTCAACCTGTTCGCCGGGGACCTGTATGGCGGTCTGTCCGAGATGGCGCTGCACTACATTGGCGGTATCATCAAGCACGCCAAGGCCATCAACGCCTTCGCCAACCCGACCACCAACTCCTACAAGCGTCTGGTTCCGGGTTATGAAGCACCGGTCATGCTGGCCTACTCTGCCCGCAACCGTTCTGCCTCCATCCGTATCCCGGTGGTACCGAGCCCGAAAGCTCGTCGTATCGAAGTGCGCTTCCCGGATCCGGCTGCCAACCCGTACCTGGCCTTCGCAGCCCAGCTGATGGCCGGTCTGGACGGTATCATCAACAAGATCCATCCGGGCGATGCCATGGACAAGAACTTGTACGACCTGCCGCCGGAAGAGGCTGCAGAAGTGCCGACCGTTGCTGGCTCTCTGGACGAAGCCCTGGCTGCTCTGGATGCTGACCGCGAGTTCCTGACCCGTGGCGGCGTGTTCAGCGATGACTTCATCAACTCCTATCTGGAACTGAAACAGCAGGATGTTGACCGTGTGCGCATGACCCCGCACCCGCTGGAGTTCGAACTGTACTACTCCGTCTAAGTCGCAGCAGACAGCCCATTTAGATTGGGGCAGCTTGCCGAATCGTGACAAAACCCGCCAGATGGCGGGTTTTTTCTCTGATAGGATTAAGCAAGATACCGTCAAGGAGAGATGGATGAACAAGATACATGGCATAGGAGCAATTACCCTCCTGTTACTGACCTCATTCAGTACTCATGCGGCCAAGGTCTACTCCTGGGTCGATGGCAATGGCATTACCCACTACACGGATGCCCCTCCTCCCGGCAAAAACGTAAAGGAGGTGGATCTGCGGGCTGCTCCCCTGCTGGGTAGCGCCCCCAGCTCGGTACAGGTAGACAACTTCAACAGCCTGACTGGCGCCGATGCCAAGAAGGAGCAGGAGGCGGCCAAACTGGTGATCGAGCTGCTCTCCCCTGAACAGGGCAGCACCCTGCGCGACAACACAGGCAATATCGTCTTTCAGGGTCAAATCAGCCCCAAACCGCCAACCCAGTATGATGTGCGCCTGACCCTGGATGGCAAGGCTGCCCCCATCGTCAGCAACAGCCTCTCTATCCGGGTCGAAAATGTCGATCGCGGTGCCCACGAAGCTCAGCTAGAACTGCTCGCCAAAGACGGTACGATCCTTGCTAAATCCACACCAGTCACCTTTTACCTGCATAGAGCGACCGTGACGCCGGCTCCCAAACCCACCCCCAAAGCCAACCAGGGGTGATATAGCGCACCGATGCGGGTAAACTCTATGCACCATATCGGTGCATAATAGGTGTGTAGCACCGTTTTAGGGAGAAACCTGTGCCAACCCGCTCGGACAACGCCAAAACACTCTTGGATAATTTGCTGACCGCCGTGATCCTGATGGATGAACGGCTCTGCATCCAATTCGTCAACCCGGCGGCTGAACAGCTGCTCTCCCTCAGTGAACGCCGGCTGATCGGCATCGAACTGCCTCATCTGCTGGAACATATCTCCCTCGATTTGCAACGGCTCAAGCAGTGCCTCGTTTCAGGGCAAGGCTTTACCGATAGCGAAGTGACTCTGGTGGTAGAGGGAGAACCGCGACTGGTGGAGCTGAGCGCCACCCCCATGGCCGACCACGAACAGCGCCTGCTGGTGGTGGAGCTGCGCAAGATCGACCAGCAGAAGAAGATCAGTCAGGAGCAGCAGCAACATGCCCAGCAGCTGGCGGCCAAGGAGCTGGTGCGCGGCCTGGCACACGAAATCAAGAATCCCCTCGGCGGCCTGCGTGGCGCGGCCCAGCTGCTGCAAAAAGAGCTGCCGGATCCGGCCCTGCGCGAATATACCGGCATCATCATCGAACAGGCTGACAGGCTGCGGGTACTGGTCGATCGGCTGCTCGGCCCCCAGCGCCCCGGCCGTCACCAGATGCACAATGTCCATTCGGTACTGGAACAGGTACGCCGACTGGTGGAGCTCGAACTCCCTCCCTCTGTTCGCATCGAGCGGGATTACGATCCCAGCATCCCCGAATTCGAGATGGAGCCGGATCAGCTGCAGCAGGCGTTTCTCAACATAGTGCGCAACGCCGCCGAAGCACTGGGGGATCAGACCGGGCTTATCCGTATCAAGACCCGCACCGCGTTCCAGATCACCATCCACGGCCAGCGTTACCGGCTGGCGGCGGAGATCAAGATCATCGACAACGGCCCCGGCATTCCCGATGCCATTCGCGACACCCTGTTCTACCCCATGATCACCGGCAAGGAGGGGGGAACCGGGCTCGGCCTCTCCATCGCCCAGAACCTGATCGACCAGCACAAGGGGCGGATTGACTGCATCAGCTGGCCGGGTCACACCGAATTCACCATTTTTCTACCGCTTCGCAAGTAAGGGAACCCCATGACCGCCAAAGTGTGGATCGTCGATGACGACAGTTCTATCCGCTGGGTGCTGGAGCGCACTCTCGGCAGCGAAGGCTTCAACTGCGAGAGCTTTGCCGATGGCGAAGCCCTGCTGCACGCCCTTGAGCTGCGATCGCCCGATGTCATCCTCTCCGATATCCGGATGCCCGGCATCGATGGTTTGAGCCTGCTGGAGCAGATCCACCGCCGTCAGGCCGATCTGCCCATCATCATCATGACCGCCCACTCGGATCTCGACAGCGCGGTCAACGCCTACCAGCGCGGCGCCTTCGAGTACCTGCCCAAACCGTTCGACATCGACGAAGCGGTGACCTTGGTGCGCCGCGCCGAGAATCATCTCAAGGAGCAGCGCACCAAGCGCAAGTCTCGTCAGCAAGAGGCCACCGCCACTCCCGAAATCATCGGTGAGGCACCGGCGATGCAGGAGGTGTTCCGCGCGATCGGCCGCCTGTCACGCTCCAGCATCTCGGTGCTGATCAACGGTCAGAGCGGTACCGGCAAGGAGCTGGTCGCCCACGCCCTGCACAAGCACAGCCCGCGCGCCCACAAGAACTTTATCGCCCTCAACATGGCGGCTATCCCGAAAGATCTCATCGAATCCGAGCTGTTCGGTCACGAGAAGGGGGCCTTCACCGGCGCCAACAACATCCGCCACGGCCGCTTCGAGCAGGCCGACGGTGGCACCCTGTTTCTCGACGAGATCGGTGACATGCCGCTGGATGTGCAGACTCGGCTGCTGCGGGTCTTGGCCGATGGCCAGTTCTACCGGGTCGGTGGCCACCAGCCGGTGCAGGTGGATGTACGGATCATCGCCGCCACCCACCAGAATCTGGAGAAACGGGTCGCCGATGGCGAGTTTCGCGAGGATCTGTTCCACCGTCTCAACGTCATCCGCATCCACATCCCCGCCCTCAAGGAGCGCCGTGAGGACATCCCCCAGCTGGCACGTCACTTCCTGCTGCGCGCCGCCAAAGAGCTGAACGTCGAGGCCAAGAGCCTGCACCCGGATACCCAGGCCTATATCAGCCGCCTGCCCTGGCCGGGCAACGTGCGCCAGCTGGAAAACGTCTGCCGCTGGCTCACCGTGATGGCCTCGGGGCAAGAAGTGCTGGTCGGCGACCTGCCTGCCGAGCTGCTCACCCCCATCACCCACAACGCCGAACCGGGCCAACCGGCGTTGCCCGGTTGCTGGCAGCAACAGTTGCAAGAGTGGGTGGCCAGCAAGTTGGCGCTGGGAGAGACAGACATCCTGGCCGATGCTATGCCCCAGTTCGAGCGGATCATGCTGGAGACAGCGCTGGAGCACACCCATGGCCACAAGCAGGAGGCCGCCCGCCTGCTTGGCTGGGGTCGCAACACCCTGACCCGCAAGCTGAAGGAACTCGATCTCTCCTGAGTCCTGGGGAAAAACGATTCCCATCACGCCTTGATAAATCACCGACCAATAAGACCCCGTTTGCCAGCAAACGGGGTATCTTTTTTGAAAGCCCCGCCTAGAATGGCAGGCTTTCAAACCCGACTCGAAGAAGGCGCCATCATGATTGACAGATCTCTCCCCCTGACCGACCTGCACCGCCATCTGGACGGCAACATCCGCCCGCAAACCATCCTCGAGCTGGGTCGCCAACACAATATTCAGCTGCCCGCCTTCGAGCTGGAGGCGCTGCGCCCCCACGTACAGATCGTCGAGAACGAGCCGAGCCTGGTCGCCTTCCTGAAGAAGCTGGACTGGGGTGTTGCCGTGCTGGCCGACTATGATGCCTGCCGCCGGGTCGCCTACGAGAACGTGGAAGATCTGCTGCGCGCCGGTATCGACTATGCCGAACTGCGTTTCAGTCCGGCCTATATGGCGATGGCCCACAAGCTGCACCCGCAGGGCGTGGTAGAAGCCATCATCGACGGCGTGGCCGCGGGCAGCCGCGATTTCGGTATCAAGACCAACCTGATCGGCATCATGAGCCGCACCTTCGGCACCGAGCAGTGCAATCGGGAGCTGGCCGCCTGTCTGGCCCACCGCGACAAGCTGGTCGCCATCGATCTGGCCGGTGACGAGCTGGGTTTCCCGGGGGAACTCTTTGTCGATCACTTCCGTCAGGTGCGCGATGCAGGCATGCGCGTCACCGTACACGCAGGTGAAGCCGCTGGCCCCGAGAGCATGTGGCAAGCCATTCGCGAGCTGGGCGCCGAGCGTATCGGCCACGGCGTCAAAGCGATTCAGGATCCGGCCCTGATGGCCTATCTGGCCGAGCACCGCATCGGCATCGAATCCTGCCTCACCTCCAACGTCCAGACCACCACAGTGGCGAGCCTGACCGAACACCCGATCCGCCAGTTCCTGGCCGCTGGCGTGCTGGCTTGCCTCAACACCGACGATCCGGCGGTGGAAGGGATCGACCTGCCCCACGAATATGAAGTGGCCGCTCCGGCCGCCGGCATGACCGCGAGCGAAATCCGCACCGCCCAGCAGAACGGCCTGACCCTGGCCTTCCTGAGCGATAGCGAGAAAGCCGAGCTGAGCGCCCGCGCCGCCAGCCGCTGATCCACACCGGCACTGCAAATAGAAACGGCCCACTTCGGTGGGCCGTTTCTATTTGCCTGTTACATGGTCAGACATAAAACCAAAAGCCTCACATGACGAATTCGCCAATGAAAAACCATTATAAACAATGAGTTGAGCAATACTCCAAACTCCCTCATTCTAATTGCGTAACCGTGAGGTTACTTCTTACAAAGAGGGTTTTTGATGGATATTACACCAGATATTGTTGGGCACTTCCGCGCTTCGTTTTTCGGTCAATTCGGTAAGGAAGATACATACCCTACCGAGAAAGTTATCTTCGCCTTGCAAGAAGCGAGCTATGAGACAGGGGGTAGCCGTTGGGGGGAATATGGATCGCAGACATTAAAACAACGAGGGATGTTTTATCTCGCAGCTCATATATTGACTCAACCAACCAGTGCAGTTCTAAAAACAACCAGCTTTGGCCAGCAATACCAAAAACTCAGAAGACGAGTGGGAATGGGAGCCATCGCCTGTTAACAAAGTTAAATGGCAAAAGGCCCAAACCGGGGTTGGACCTTTTGCGGATGGCGATGCAGGGAAAAACTACTCCCGCTCCTTGTCGCGTTCCAGCGCGCGCTCAACTAGCGGCTCGGGTAGGCTCTTTGTTACCTCCACCCCCAGCTCGCGGAAACGCTCGACCTGCGCAATCAGGTTGCCACGGCCGTTGACCAGCCGTCCCATCGCCTTGTCGTAGCTCTCCTGCGCCTTGTGCAGGCTGCCGCCCATCTGCTGCATCTCCTCGACAAACAGCCGCAGCTTCTCGTAGAGGCGACCGGCCCGTTCGGCAATCTGGCGGGCATTCTGGTTCTGCCGCTCGTAGCGCCACAGGTTTTCGATGGTGCGCAGAGCCACCATGAGATTGGTGGGGCTCACCAGCAGGATATTGTTGTCGAGACCGTAACGCACCAGCGAGGGATCGGCCTCCATCGCGGTGAGGAAGGCGGGCTCCACCGCCACGAACATCAGCACATAGTCGAGGGTGCGCACCCCGGGCAACTGCTGATAATCCTTGCGGCCCAGCTCGCGGATGTGGTTGCGCACCGAGGCGACGTGCTCCTTGAGCGCCACAGCCTTCTCCAGCTCGTCCCCGGCGTTATACCAGCGCTCGTAGGCGGTCAGCGACACCTTGGCGTCGATGATGATGTCTTTTTCCTGCGGCAGGTGGACAATCACATCGGGCTGGTAGCGCTTGCCCTTCTCCACCTCGATATTGACCTGGGTGTGGTACTCGTGGCCCTCGCGCAGGCCGCATTCGCTGAGGATCCGCGCCAACACCACTTCCCCCCAATTGCCCTGTTGCTTGCTGTCGCCCTTGAGGGCGCGGGTCAGCGCCGCCGCCTCCTCGGTCATGCGGGCATTGAGCTCGGCGAGGCGCTCCAGCTCGAACTTGAGGCTGTGGCGCTGGGCCGTCTCCTGGGCGTGGGTCTCCCCCACCTGACGACGAAAGCCCTCGAGCTGCTCCTTGAGTGGCGTGAGCAGCAGATCGAGGCTGTTCTGGTTGAGTTCACGGAAGTTGCCGGAGTTTTGCTCGAAGATCCGGTTGGCAAGGTTCTCGAACTGCTGGCTGAGGCGCTGCTCCGCCTCCTGTTGCAGTTGCAGCTTCTCGGCGGCAGCCAGCCGCTCGCTGCGCAGGGTCGCTTCCGCATCCTTGAGTCGGGCGGTGAGTTTGATGAGCAGGGTCTGCTGCTGATCCAGCTTCTGCTGGCCCTGCATGCGCTCATCCTGCAACTCGTCGAAGCGATCCTGCAACGCTTGATGCCGCTCCTGCGCCAGCATCAGCTCCTGAGCCTGTGCCGTGGCGGCCCGTCGCCCGATCAGCCAGCCAAGCCCGAGGGCCAGCACGGCGGCTGGCAGCAGGATGACCCAGAGCCCGGGCTCGATCATTTACGGCTCCGCTGGCGCAGGAAGAGTTCGAGATAGCGGTTGGCCAGCAGCCAGAGCAGCACGTAGATGAGGTAGGCGGCGAGCACCACCCACTTGTGGCTGTTAACCCCGGTATCGAGCTCGACGAACTCGATGCCCTTGATGCGGCAGTAGCCCCACATCAGCAGGGGAAAGATATAGAGCAGGGACGAACGCCAGAGAAAAAGCCACATATGTTTTCATTCAACCACGTAAAAAGACCCGCCTAGCTTACACAAGGGCAACTGCGCTTGCGATCCTGACGGCCGCTATTCTCTGGCCTGCTTCCCGAAACTTCGATAAAATTAACCCCTAATAGGTATAAGGGGCGAGCATGACTCACTATTTCCTCCGTTGGCTGACACAAGGTTGGCAAGCTTCCCGCAAGCCCGCAGTGGTTTGCCATGAAGCGCGCCCGCCATGGGCCATCGAGGAGTCCCAGTACCTCTCCCTCTGCAGCCGCTGTGGCGAGTGTTTCAAGGCCTGCCCGCGCGGTCTGCTCAAACCGGCCACCCAGGAGGAGTACGAGGGGAGCCCCATCGCCGGTACGCCGGTACTCGATCTCGCCTGTGGCCAGTGCAGCTACTGCGGCAGCTGCGCCAGAGCCTGTCCCACCGGCGCCCTCGACCTGCAGCTGGGTCGTCAGGTGCAGACCCGGGTGCAGATTGAAGAGAGCTGTCAGGCACGGCAGGGCTTCTACTGCCTGCTCTGTGAAGATGCCTGTCCCCAGCAGGCGATCAAGGCCACAGCCGACGGTATCAACGTCAATATGGATGCCTGCAATGGCTGCGGTGCCTGCGGCCTAGCCTGTCTGCACGGCGCCATCACCCTGATCCGCCAGCCGGGCAGTCGTTAAAACCACCTGCGTACAAAAGCAAAAGGGGCCATCAGGCCCCTTCTATATCTGTTCTTGTTTTCTACCAGTCAGGCCATCGCCAGAATGGACTCCTGCTCAATGCCCAGCAGGTGACAGAGACGGGTCGGGTCGCGCACCGCATCAGCCAGGGTGTACTCACCCAGCACTTCGAGGAAGGCGTTCATGGCGCGGCGCAAAATGCCCTGAATGCGGCAGCCACCGGAGAGACGGCAGTTCTCGCGCTTGCAGTCGACCGGACAGAGCACGTGCTCCATGTCCATCACCACATCGCGCAGGTTGATGGAGACCGCGGAGCGACCGAGGCGGATACCGCCATGCTTGCCACGCACCGTCTCGATGTACCCCTTGATGCCGAGCTGGTGCACTATCTTGACCACGTGGTTGCGAGAGATGCCGAAGGTATCGGCCACTTCGGTAATGGTCGACAGGCGATCGCCCGGCTGCACCGCCAGGAAGGTCAGGGTACGCAGGGCGTAGTCGGTAAATCGTGTCAGTTGCATGGTCGCACTTGCCTCTTACTACAAGCCAGGAATCAGGACGACAACATTGAGCTAAGAGGCAGGAGACAACCGGTTTGCCTCTGTTCGCCATTGGTTCGCCATTGGTTCGCCAGAGGGTGGGCCTGTCTCTTAATCTGAGTTGCGGAGTCACAGGTTAAGAGCAGCACAACCGGGTGTCGATGAAGATGCACATAAATCGACACTTTCTTTGATTGATCGCAAACTTGCCGGGTTAGCCGGGCGTTTGCCCGCTTTATGGCGGGTAAATCTCCCGAATAGTCCCCCTCGTCAAGCCCCTTCGACCAGCAGTCATATGGCCTGCGAACCGCCCCTCAATCGACCAGTAGAGAGGTGGTTCAGTGGGGCTGTTTCAGCCAGTTTTTCAGCGCGACCGAGGGGATGGAACTCTCGGAGGCGACGGCAAACGCGCCCCAGTCCACCGCACACTGCAACGCATCCTTGATCGCCATGCCTCGTGCCAGACCATGGATCAATCCGCCAGCGAAAGCATCCCCTGCCCCCGTGGTATCAACCACTGAAACCGGCCGGGCGGCGACCCTGATCTGCTCCTCGCCATGGATGGCCACTGCGCCCGCCTTGCCTTCGGTCAACACCAACCATTCGAGCTGATCCCCCGCCAACTGGCGGGCATGTTGCCAGGGGTCGCTCACCTCGCCGAGATCGGAGCGGGAGGCCACCAGCACATGGCAGGGACGGCGCGCTTGGCCGCCCTTGGGATACTGGGCCACCACGAAGCTCTTGCCGAGCATCTGGCGCATGTAGCTGATGATGGCGGTGCCGGGATAGTTCACGTAGAGGCAGTCGATCCCCTCCTGTGGCAGATCACCGGGCAGATCGGGACGACGGGGACGGCGAAGTATGGTGCGCTCGCCGGTGGAGTCAACTAGGATCAGCAACTCGCCGGTCTCGCCGCCAAAGCGCTCCACATGGCTGCAATCCAGCCCGTAACCGGCCGCCTGCTCCAGCAGCCAGTCGCCGGTCTCGTCCAGCCCGATGCGTGAGGCAATGGTCACCTCGTGACCCGCCCACACCAGCCCGATGCCGGTATTGGCGGCACCACCTCCCAGCCTGCGTCCCTGATCCACGTATTGCAGCCGGGCCCCCGCCACCAGCGGCTCGGAGAGGGAGAGCACATGATCACAGTTGAGATTGGCAAGCAGCAGAATACGGGACATAGAGACCTCGGACGATGGATATAGCCCAAAAGAGACAGGCTGAACCCCGAGTAGAGCCCAGCCTGACAGAAGAGACAACCGGCAGCGATCGGGAATCCGATCAGGATCAATAGATGGGCAGCTCCACCCCGGCCAGCAGCTCGTCGATGCGCGCCTGGGTCGGCTGCTGCATCACGCTCTGGATCACCTCCTTGGTGAGGTGGGGCGAGAAGGAGCTGATGAAGTCATACATGTAGTTCTGCAGCAGGATGCTCTTGCTGAAGCAGATCTGGGCCGGGCAGGGCTTGAACAGGTGCTCCAGATTGATTGAGACCAGCCCGGGGCTGTCGGTGTCGTTGGCCACCAGCGAGGAGATGATGCCGATGCCAAAGCCCAGCTCCACATAGCGCTTGATCACTCCGGCATCCATTACCGTCATGTAGTAGCTCGGGGTCAGCCCCGCCGCCTGAAACACCTCGTCCTGCACCTGCCGACCGGTGGCACCGCTCTCGTAACTGAGGATGGGGTAGTGGCAGAGCTGCTCCAGCGTCGGCTTCTTCACCTTGGCCAGCGGGTGATCCTGCGGCACCACCAGCGAGAGGGTCCAAAGGTAGGCGGGCAACGCGATCAGCTCCTTGTCGAAGCCAATTTCGTGGGCAACGATGGAGAAATCGGAGTAACCCTTGCTGATCTGCTCCTTGCTCGCCGACATCACCGGATGGAGGTGGAACGAGATCTTGGGGTACTTCTTGGTGAAGTAGGTAACCGATTTGGGCAGCAGATAGCGGGCGATGGTGTGGGTAGTGTGGATGTTGAGGGTGCCAACGGTCGGATCCAGATACTCGCGGGAGATCGCCTTGATCTTGCTCTCGATGTTGAGCATCGCCTCGGCACACTTGATGATCTCCTCGCCTACCGGGGTAATGCGGTGCAGATGCTTGCCACGGCGCTCGAAGATCCGCACTCCCAGCTCGCTCTCCAACAGGCCAATCTGCTTGCTGACCCCGGGCTGGCTGGTATAGAGCGCATCGGACGCCACCGAGACGTTGAGGTTGTGGTCCCGGATCGCGATCAAGTACTTCAATTGCTGTAGTTTCAAGGCTTCACCCTCTCAAGCTGGTGCGGCGATCACGCCAGACAAACAGGCCGCCACAAAGGGCGGCCAGTGTATCATCCGATCCCGACATCGCAGCGCTTGATCCTTCATTTTGCTACAAAATCTAGCACCCGAAGGGGGTCGCTGACAAACCGGGCTCAGGCCGCGCCAGCCCGCAGCGGCAGGATCCCCAAAAACTGCAGCAACCACTGCATCATGGTGGTCGAATCCACCTCCCCCTCCAGCGAGGAGAGGCTGCTCTGGTAACGCTCGTCGGGCAGCAGGCCACGGCGCCGTTCGATCAGCGCCCGGTTGTACTCCACAGAGAACTCGGGGTGCCCCTGAATGGCCACTATGTTGTCCCCCTGCAGGAACATGAAGTTGGGACAAAAATCGTTGCCCGCCAGCCGGGTTGCTCCGGGTGGCAGCAACGCCACCTGATCCTGATGGCTCGCCAGAATGCGGATATGATCCCGCGCCGGCGCCATCCAGGGGGCATCTTCCAGCATGGGGTGAACCGACACCCCCAGCCCCCACCCCTTGGTTGATTTCACCACTTCGCCACCGAGCGCCTGAGCGATCACCTGATGGCCGAAACAGATCCCGGCCAGCTTGACGTCGGCATCATGGGCATGGCGGATCCAGCCACGCAGTGCCTGGATCCAGGGGATATCGCTGTAGGCATCGTGGCGTGAACCTGTGATGAGCCAGGCATCGCACTCATGCATATCCTCCGGCAACTCGCCATCGATGGCTGACCAGACCCGAAACTCCAGCTCGGGTGCCAGCGGCTGAAACCCCCTGATAAACATCTCGGAGTAGACGGGGCCAAAACGATCCGCCAGATCGGGATCCAGCCGGTCACAATCGAGAATTCCCAATCGCATCTGTTGCTCCTTTACAGAAGTGCCCCCGCAGACCAGCGATCTGCGGGGGCAAGAGAATCAAATCATGGTGGTGAGCCTTTGGCTCATCACTTCATGGTTGGCATGGAGAACTCGGCACCACTGCGCAGGCTCTGGGGCCAGCGCGCCGTGACCGTCTTCATCCGGGTATAAAAGCGAACCCCGTCCGGCCCGTGCATGTTGAGCGGCCCGAAGATGGAGCGCTTCCAGCCGCCAAAGCTGTGAAACGCCATCGGCACCGGAATGGGAACGTTCACCCCTACCATACCGACCTGCACCCGCGCCGTGAAGTCCCGCGCGGTGTCGCCGTCACAGGTAAAGATGGCGGTACCGTTGCCGTACTCGTGCTCGTTGATGAGCCGCAGTGCCGTCTCGTAGTCCGGCACCCGCACGATGGAGAGCACAGGGCCGAAGATCTCCTCGCGATAGATGCGCATCTCGGGGGTCACCTCGTCAAACAGGCAGCCACCGATAAAGTAACCCTCGTCGTGGCTCAGCGTGCGACCATCGACCCGCAGCGTGGCCCCTTCGGCCACCCCCTGATCCACGTAGCCGCGCACCTTGGCCAGATGTTCCTTGCTGATGAGCGGCCCCATCTCGTTTTCCGGGCTCTGGCCCAGCCCCGGGCCCACCCGCAGCTTCTCAACGAGCGGTTTCAGTTTGGCTACCAAGGCATCGGCGGTCTCGTCACCCACTACCACGGCTACCGAAATGGCCATGCAGCGCTCGCCCGCGGCCCCATAAGCGGCCCCCATCAGGGCAGAGACCGCCTGATCGAGATCCGCATCCGGCATCACCACCATGTGATTCTTGGCGCCGCCCAACGCCTGCACCCGTTTGCCGTGGGCCGAGGCGGTGGCATAGATGTACTGGGCGATAGGGGTGGAACCGACAAACGACACGGCACCTACTCGCGGGTCGGTCAGCAGCACATCCACCACCTCCTTGTCACCGTTCACCACGT
Source organism: Aeromonas sp. 602396 (assembly GCF_049173735.1). Classification (NCBI taxonomy): domain Bacteria; kingdom Pseudomonadati; phylum Pseudomonadota; class Gammaproteobacteria; order Aeromonadales; family Aeromonadaceae; genus Aeromonas; species Aeromonas sp. 602396. Next base: position 132,986 of record NZ_JAAKSD010000007.1, read on the forward strand.
TGAGCACGCCGTCCGGCAGACCGGCCTCCTTGAGCAGCTCGGCCATCCGCAGCGAGAGAGAGGGATCCTTCTCGGAGGGTTTGAGAATAAAGGTGTTGCCGCAGGCGATGGCGACCGGGAACATCCAGAGCGGCACCATGGCCGGGAAGTTGAACGGGGTGATACCGGCGCAGACCCCGACCGGCTGCATCATGGAGTAGCTGTCCACCCCACGGCCGACGTTGAGGGAGTGCTCCCCCTTGAGCAGATGGGGAATGCCGCAGGCAAACTCCACCACCTCCAACCCTCGGGTCAACTCACCCTGCGCATCGGAGAAGACCTTGCCGTGTTCGCGGCTGATGAGCTGGGCAAGCTCGTCCCTGTGCTGCTCCATCAACTCTTTGAAGCGGAAAAAGACCCGAGCCCGCACCAGCGGCGGGGTTTGCGACCAGTCGGCAAAGGCACGCTCGGCGATGGCGATCGCCTCCTGACACTCGGCGGCGCTGGAAAGCCCGACGCTCCCCTGCTGCTTGCCGCAGGCTGGGTTGAAGATGGCGCCCTGGCGCTCGCTACGACTCTCCTGCGGCTGGCCGTTGATGAAGTTGCTGACCCTGTATGTCATGTATCCTCCGTGATAACTGATGTGGTAAATGCGCTGAGCAAATCAACGCAAGGCCCCGCAGTGCGGGGCCATCAAATATGGGTTAGGGTTGTGCCTGCAGGGCATCCTGCAGCAGGGTGAAGAGATCGTCGATCTGGCTGCGCTCGATGATAAGGGGTGGCGACAGGGCGATGATGTCGCCGGTCACCCGGATCAGAGCCCCCTTCTCGAAGCAGCGGACAAACACCTCATAGGCGCGCTTGCCCGGCGCATCCGGCATCGATTCCAGCTCGATACCCGCCACCAGCCCGTAGTTGCGCACATCCTTCACATGCTTGCAGCCCTTCAGCGAATGGGCCGCCTCCTCCCAGTAGCCCGCCAGATCGGTGGCACGGCTGAGCAGGTTCTCGTTGCGATAGATCTCGAGGGTCGCGAGCCCCGCAGCAGCAGCCACCGGATGACCAGAATAGGTGTAGCCGTGGAACAGCTCGATGGCCCCCTTGCCTGCCGCCATCATGTCGTCATAAATGTGCTTCTGCACCAGTACAGCTCCCATGGGGATAGCGCCGTTGGTGAGCCCCTTGGCGCAGGTGATCATGTCGGGGATGACATCGAACTCCTGTGCGGCAAAGGGGGAGCCAAGACGACCGAAACCGGTGATCACCTCGTCAAAAATCAGCAGGATGCCGTGTTTGGTACAGATCTCCCGCAGCCGCTTGAGATAGCCTTTCGGCGGCATCAGCACGCCGGTACTGCCAGCGATGGGCTCGACGATCACCGCCGCGATATTGCTGGCATCGTGCAGAAAGACGATCTTTTCCAGCTCGTCGGCCAGCGCCACATCCTCCTCGGGCAGTCCTTTGGTGAAGGCATTCTTGGCGATATTGAGGGTATGGGGTAGATGATCCACCCCGGTCAGCAGGGATCCAAACCACTTGCGATTGCCAGGAATGCCCCCCACCGAGATGCCGCCAAAGCCAACCCCGTGATAACCCCGCTCGCGACCAATCAGCCGGGTGCGGGTGCCCTGACCGCGAGCCCGCTGCCAGGCCAACGCGATTTTGAGTGCGGTATCGACCGACTCTGAGCCGGAGTTGGTATAGAAGACATGGCCAAAGCCCTGGGGAGCGATCTCCACCAGCCGGTTGGCCAGCTCGAACGGCAAGGGGTGGCCCATCTGGAAAGTGGGGGCGAAATCGAGGTGGGAAATCTGCTGGGAGACCGCCTCGGCAATCTCGCGCCGACCATGGCCCGCGTTGCAACACCAGAGTCCGGCAGTGCCATCCAGTATCTTGCGGCCATCCTCTGAGTGATAATACATCCCCTCCGCCGACTTCAGGATGCGCGGCGCCGCCTTGAACTGCTGGTTGGCGGTGAACGGCATCCAGAAGGCGGACATGTCGGAGGGGGTATTGATGTCGCTGATCGGTTTCATGGTCACCTCATCCTTAAGGTGTTTAGCAACTATTGGCTATTGCCCATTAAATTAAACACCTGAATCCATAAAAAAGGGCTCATTATCGCCCTGTCTGATGCCACCCCTAGCTAGATGACTCTACAGGGTGGTATAAGATATTTAACACAAATTTAATAATAGTAAACAGTCAAGGAGTGTCTATCGATGGATATCGGTCACCGTCTCAAGGCGGTTCGCACCAAGGCGGCCCTCTCCCAGCGCGAGCTGGCCAAACGCTCGGGCGTGACCAACGGATTCATCTCCCAGATCGAAAAGAATCAGGTGAGCCCGTCAGTTGCCTCCCTGCGCAAGGTGCTGGAAGGGATCCCCATGTCACTGGCCAGCTTCTTTACTGACGAGACCGAAATGGACTCCGAAGTGATCTTTCGCGCCGCCGATATGCCGGATCTCGGCACTCACCCCATCAGCTACCGGCTGGTGGGCCACAGCCGTGCCAACCGTGCCATCGGCATGTTGCAGGAGGTGCTGCCACCGGGCGCCGACACTGGCGACGACATGCTGAGCCACGAGGGTGAAGAGTGCGGCATCGTCATCAAGGGCGAGGTTGAAGTGACCGTGGGTGAGCAGATCTACCTGCTGACACCGGGGGACGGCTACTACTTCGACAGCCGCACTCCTCACCGTTTTCGCAATGTGGGCGAGCAGGAGTGCGTATTGATTTCGGCCAATACCCCCGCCAGTTTCTAACAGGGTGATAAGGGGTCAGCCAGCCGCCAATGTTTAATGAATTGTTACAAAATGGATTTACAAGTGGCAGGATGTTTAGCATATTGATACGCGGACAATGACTTTTGCCGGTTCAAGGAGTGAACATGAGTGACCTGACCCTGGCCCAGTGGCAACACAAGGCCGCCCATCTGACCCTGCCCTCACAAGCCTTTATCAACGGTAGCTATCGGGATGCCGTCGATGGTGCCACCTTCGACTGTATCAACCCGGCCAACGGCAAGCTGCTGACCAGGGTAGCAGCCTGCGATGCCGCCGATGCCGAGCTGGCGGTACAGGCCGCGCGTGATGCCTTCAACGACAAGCGCTGGAGCGGCCTGCCGCCGAAACAGCGCAAGCTGATCATGCAGCGCTTCGCCGAACTGATGCGTCTCAACAAGGTGGAGCTGGCACTGCTGGAGTCGCTGGACATGGGCAAGCCCATCGGCGATGCCATGGGCTACGATGCTCCTGCCGCCGCCAACTGCATCGCCTGGAACGCCGAAGCGATCGACAAGATCTACGATCAGGTCGCGCCGGTCGAGGAATCCGCCCTGGCGCTGGTGACCCGGGAACCGCTCGGAGTCGTTGCCGCCATCGTGCCGTGGAACTTCCCGCTGGTGATGGCCTGCTGGAAGCTGGGGCCGGCGCTCGCTACCGGCAACTCGGTCATTCTCAAACCTTCCGAAAAGTCCCCCCTGACCGCCTTGCGTATCGCAGGTCTGGCCAAAGAGGCAGGCATTCCTGACGGCGTGTTCAACGTACTCCCGGGCTTTGGCCATACCGTGGGCGAGGCGCTGGCCATGCACATGGATGTGGATTGCATCACCTTCACCGGATCCACCAAAATCGGCAAGCATCTGGTGGAGTGCTCCGGCAAGTCGAACCTCAAGCGCGCCTTTATGGAGTGCGGCGGCAAGAGCCCCAACATCATACTGGCAGATGCGCCGGACCTGGACGCCGCGGCCAAGAGCGCCGCTGGCGCCATCTTCTACAACCAGGGCGAGGTGTGTACCGCCGCCTCTCGCCTGCTGGTGCAAAACAGCATCAAGCCGCAATTTATGGAGCGACTGCTGGCCCATGCCCGCGAGTGGATCTCAGCCAACCCGCTCGACCCTGCGACCCGCATCGGCGCCATGGTGGATCACATCCAGATGGAGCAGGTGCTGCGCTATGTCGAGATTGGCAAGCAGGAGGGAGCCAAGCTACTGCTGGGAGGCAAACGCACCAATCTTGAGAGCGGCGGCTTCTATATCGAGCCCACCATCTTCGACGAGGTGACACCCGAGATGCGGATCTTCCGCGAGGAGATTTTCGGCCCTGTGCTGGCAGTGACCGGTTTCGACACGCTCGAAGAGGCCATTGCTCTGGGCAACGACACCGACTACGGGCTGGCGGCGGCGATCTGGACCGCGGATCTCAACAAGGCGGTGAAGGGTTCCCGCGCCCTGCGTGCTGGCACCGTATTCGTCAACAACTGGGATGGCGGCGACATGACCATGCCGTTTGGTGGCTTCAAGCAGTCTGGTAACGGTCGTGACAAGTCGCTGCACGCGCTGGAGAAGTACACCGAGCTGAAAAGTACCTGGATCCAGCTCGAATAAAGGTATATATAGCCATCATCATCAGCAATGGGGGAGAAATCCCCCCTTTTGCATTTTGGTCTTCCATCAGGCGGCACAATCGATATAATCATCAAATAAGCAAACCATTAAATATAAAGACAAAAATGCTATTTTTTCTGGGAAGCGTACTTTTTCTGGTGATCGGGTTGCCCCTGCTGTTTTTCGTGCTGGGGCACGGCGAGGCCTACGTGACCTGGGGCCCCTGGATCTCCGCCATCGCCCTGATGTTGTGGCTGTTGATGGACGTCGACAAGATCCGTCGCGGTAAAGGCTGACCTGCCAGCCACACTCCTCCTATCCCTCAAACTTCGTTTATTCGCTTCTTTCCCCGCAAAAGGATCGCTACACTGATTTTTTGCGATGTTTTCCCGCATCCAACGCTTCAGTAAAGGTCATCCGCATGCCGCAACAGATCCAGCGTCAGGGCGTCATCTACGCCCTGTGCGCCTATACCCTTTGGGGCATAGCCCCCATCTATTTCAAGACCATCTCTGCCGTCCCGGCCGCTGAAATTCTGACCCACAGGATGATCTGGTCCTGCGTGCTGCTGATGGTGCTCACCCTGGCTGGCCGCCAGTGGCACAAGGTGCAGGCAGTGCTGCGTCAGCCAAAAGTGCTGCTCACCCTAGCTTTTACCTCGGTCACCGTTGGCGGCAACTGGCTGCTGTTTATCTGGGCCATCAACAACGGCCACATGCTGGATGCCAGCCTCGGCTACTACATCAACCCGCTGTTCAACGTGCTGCTGGGGATGGTGTTTCTGAGCGAGAAACTGCGCCGCCTGCAGTGGTGGGCGGTGGCGCTGGCCTTTGCCGGGGTGGCGATCCAGCTTATCGCCTTTGGCTCCCTGCCCTGGATTGCACTGGTGTTGGCATCGAGCTTCGCCATCTATGGCCTGGTGCGCAAAAAACTGGCCCTCGATGCACTTACCGGTCTGCTGATCGAAACCATGATCATGCTGCCACCGGCAGCAATCTATCTGTGGGGCATTGCCGACAGCCCCACCAGCCATCTCACCCAGAACGACTGGCACCTCAACCTGCTGCTGATCGCTGCTGGCGCCGTCACCACAGCCCCTCTGCTCTGCTTCACCGCCGCCGCGACACGGCTCAAGCTCTCCACCCTGGGCTTCTTCCAGTACATAGGCCCCAGCCTGATGTTCATCCTCGCTGTCACTCTCTACGGCGAGGAGCTGGCAATGGACAAGGCTCTTACTTTCGCCTGTATCTGGAGCGCGCTGCTGATCTTCACGCTGGATGGGCTGCGCAACGGCAAGCGTCCTGCTGCAACGAGCAATATAAAGCCTTCAAAATCAAATCAGTAGCTAACAAAGTCATCAGAAGCGATATGCCATTTTCTCGCCCCCTGACCTGTTAAACCGGTAGCCTTGGACTCAATGTGGGAATAGGATCCGCACTCCCTATTCTCCATCCAGCTATAAGGAATTACAGCTATGACTCGAAAATGGTCGCTCCCCATCGTGGCAATCGCGGGGGGAGCGTTACTCTGGCTTGGCAACACCTTTGGTATGAAATGGGCCCTGATGGCCCTGATCGGATTCGGCTTTGGCTTCACCCTCTCCTTCAGCCGCTTCGGCATCGTGTTCGGTTGGCGCGAAATGCTGACCAAGCGCAACAGTTACTATGTGCGGGTTCACCTGCTCACCATCGCCATCGAAATTCTGCTGTTCACCACCTTCCTCTCCTTTAGTCACGCCCTGTTTGGCGATGCCATGGTGGGCAACGTGATGGCTATCGGCATTCCCTTCATCGTCGGTGCCTTCCTGTTCGGCATCGGCATGCAGCTGGCAGGCGTCTGTGCCACCGGCACTCTTTATTGCTGCGGCGAGGGACAACCCCGCTTCTGGCTGGTGCTGATCTGCTACGGAATCGGCACCCTCATCAGCAACCAGTTCCGCCCCGAACTGGAGGCCACCTTCTCCAGCCATGTGGTGCTGGCCAAGGATTTGACCGGCAATATCTGGAGCGGCATGCTGCTCAACCTGGCGCTGGTCGCCGCGCTGTTCCTGCTGTTTCGCAACAGCGAACTCAAGCGTACCGGCGAACTCAAGCCCCTCTTCAGCGGCGGCAACCTGTTCTGGCGCGATGGCCGCTTCACCGTGCTGACCGGCGGCATCATCATCGCCATACTCAACTCCACTGTCGTCGCCCTGCACGGCTCGGCCTGGACCATCACAGGCGCCGTCTATGACATGGCGCTGCGCGGCGCCTCTCTGTTCGGCCTGTTCGAGGGCAACCCCAAGCTGGCCCAGCCACTCTTCATCAATCCCATGGTCGGCATGTTCTGGCTCGGCATTCTGGGGGCCATGCTGGCGCGCTGCATCAGCGGTGGCGGAAACTTCGCCCCGATGCGGATCGGCAACAGTCTGGCATCCATCCTCGGCGGCCTGCTGATGGGGATGGGCGCCATGTACAGCGCCTGCAACCTCGGCGGCTTCTTCGACGGCACCGCCTCCGGCAGCCTGCACGGCTGGGTCTGGATGCTGATGGCCCTCGCCGGCAGCCTGATCGGTATTCGCCTGCGCCCGCTGTTCAAGCTCTAAGCCACAGGCCGGTACTCGCCAACAAGGGAGTCGGGTCACACCAAATAAAGAGAGCCAGTCCGCTTGCGTGGGCTGGCTCTCTTTTTTCTGTCGCGCCGGGATCACACCGGCCCGTCAGCTAGCACGTCATCAGAACCACTGGCCGTGGCGCTTGATGTAGATGGTCTTGACGGTCTGGGTCAGCCCCATGTAGGCCAGCATGGTGATCACCAGCCACATGAAGTACTTGGGCCCATCCAGAGTGATGAAGCCGAAGTGCTCAGCCACAGGCGAGAAGGGCAGGTAACAGCCGATGGCAATGGCGATCGAGGTGGAGAGCAGCACCGGCAGGGTAGCGGTACTCTGCAGGAACGGGATCTTGCGGGTACGCAGCATATGTACCACCAGCGTCTGCGACACCAGCCCCTCGATAAACCAGCCGGAGTTCATGATGGCCTGACCGTTGACCAGCGGATCCATACTGCCGTTGGCGGTGGCATAGAGGGCGCCAGCACCGAACACGAACCACATCAGGCAGTAGGTGCTGATATCGAACACCGACGAGGTCGGGCCGAGCCAGAGCATGAAGCGCTTGATGTTGCTCGCCTCCCACTTGCGCGGCCGCTTGAGGAACTCGGGATCCATCTTGTCCCACGGCAGCAGCATCTGGGAGACGTCATACACCAGGTTCTGGATCAGCATCTGCATCGCCAGCATGGGTGCCCATGGCAGCCAGGCGGAAGCCACCAGCACCGAGAAGACGTTGCCGAAGTTGGAACTGGCGGTCATGTTGAGGTACTTGAGGATGTTGCCAAAGGTCTCGCGCCCCTTGATCACCCCCTCCTCCAGCACCATCAGACTCTTCTCCAGCAGGATGATGTCGGCGGTCTCCTTGGCGATGTCGGCACCGCTGTCCACCGAGATCCCTACGTCCGCATCCCGCAGCGCCGGCGCATCGTTGATGCCGTCACCGAGGAAACCGACGGTGTTGCCGTTGGCCTGCAGCGCCTTCACCACCCGCGACTTCTGCAGCGGGGTGAGCTTGGCGAAGATGGTGGTCTGCTTGACCACCTCGCACAACGCCACGTCATCCATTCCTTCGATATCCTTGCCGAGCAGCGGTAAGCCGGGCTCCAGCCCTACGTCACGACACACCTTGCTGGTGATGATGGGATTGTCACCGGTCAGCACCTTGACCGCCACACCATAGTCGTTCAGCGCACGGATGGCCGGTGCGGCCGAATCCTTGGGCGGATCGAAGAAGGTGAGGAAGCCGCGCACCACCAGATTGACCTCATCACTGGTACGATAGCTCTGCTTGCACTCGCCTGCCGGGATCTCGCGGGTCGCCACGATCAGTACCCGATAGCCCTCGGCATTGAACTCCTCGCTCTGGCGCAGCAGGGCAAGGCGATCGGCGTCGGTCAGATCCCGCACCTCCTGGCCATCGGCGATCTGGCTGGAGACGGCCAGCATCTCTTCCACCGCCCCCTTGGAGACCATCAGCTGCTGGCCACGCTCATCCTGTACGATCACCGACAGACGGCGGCGCACGAAGTCGAATGGCAACTCATCCACCTTGCTGTAACCAGCCGGCTTGCAGCCAGCTCCCAGCACATCGGCATGCTCGATCACCGCGATGTCCATCAGGTTCTTCATGCCGCTCTGATGATAACTGTTGAGCCAGGCCAGCAGCAGGATCCGGTCGTCCCGGTTGCCACGCACGTCGTAGTGGTGCTCGAGGATGATCTTGTCCTGGGTCAGGGTACCTGTCTTGTCGGTGCAGAGCACGTCCATGGCACCGAAGTTCTGCACCGAGTTGAGCCGTTTGACCACCACCTTGCGCTTGGCCATGGCCACCGCCCCTCGCGCCAGGTTGGCGGAGACGATCATCGGCAGCATCTCGGGGGTGAGCCCTACCGCCACCGCCAGCGCGAAGGTGAGCGCCGACATCCAGTCACCACTGCTGATACCACTGAGCATAAAGACGATGGGCACCATCACCAGCATGAAGCGGATCAGCAGCCTGGTGACGCTGTTGACGCCGCGATCGAAACTGGTCTCGATGCGCTTGTGGCTCACCACGTTGCGGGCCAGCGAACCGAAGTAGGTGTCGCTGCCGGTGGCCACCACCACAGCCTTGGCTGTACCGCTCACCACGTTGGTGCCCATGAAGCAGATGTTGGGCTGATCGAGCAACCCCACGTCCCCTGTGCTGTTGCCGTCTGCCGACTTCTCGGCCACAGCTCCCAGAGTGTCATACTTCTCTACCGGCAGTGCTTCACCGGTCAGCACCGCCTGGCTGATGAAGAGATCGCGGGATTCAATCAGCTTGATGTCGGCGGGGATCATGTCTCCCGCCTGCAAGTGCACTATGTCTCCGGCCACCAGCTCGGTCATTGCCACCTCCTTGCGCTGGGGGGTAGCGCCCGGCGAGGGACGACGCTGTACAGTGGCAGTGTTGCGCACCAGTGACTTGAGCGCCTCGGCCGCCTTGGCGGAACGGTACTCCTGCCAGAAGCGCAGCAGACCGCTCAGGCCCACCATGACACCGAGGATGATCACCTTGACCCAGTCCTCATCACCCGGCTCGGCCATCAGCACGTCCATCACGTAACTGACCAGCCCAAGCACCATCAAGACCATCACAAACGGGTTTTTGAACGCCTGCAGCAGCTGGATCAATGGATGGGGCGGCTTGTCGTGGGTCACCTCGTTGGGGCCAAACTGGACCAGACGGTTGGCCGCCTCGGTCGCGGTCAGGCCGTCGATATTGCCGCGCACGGCAGTGAGGGTGTATTCGAGGGACTTGTCGGCCTCGTCGAGCACCCGGGAGGAGAGCTTCTCATTGGCACGGCCCGGGGCGACGAACCCCTGTTGCTTGTGCCGGCTGGCAGTATGTTGTTGCTTCATAACTTTAAATCCTGATTTTCGCTTGCAGAAGGGCCCTGTCGCGGGCCAGGCCAGGCGTCAGTACTGATATCGAAAGCTGTGAACCCGACTCGTTGCCGGCACGCTCAACTGGCGCGCACGGGGCGGCTCGTCAGACAAATGTCTGCCGTCGAGCTAACCTGCATGGTTGGGTCAGATCAGGGGTCAGAACACCGCATCCCGTCCCCGCAGGGGGGATCAGGAGTGGGGAGACGTGAACCCCGAGGGTCGAGGTTTGGGCTCTTCGGTCATACGATATCCTCCGAGTGGGGTGGAGAGAGGGCCGGACGAACCATGGACAGCGATACACACTGTCGTTGGCAGGCATGGCCGCGAGTCTGCATTATCAGCGGACCAATCCGGTGATCCCGCAACTAGAGCGGCATCACCCATAAAGAAAATCAGGATTACGACAGTTTGAAATAACTGGATGCGGGCAGGAAATAGTATCAGTGATATCTGGCGGGTAAGAACATCGGAGAAAACCACGCCTATAGAAATATTACAGCGCGACCCTTGCCACCGCCGAAATATATTAATCAATCACATCATTTATTTTAATGTGCAACCTGCCATATCGAAAACGAAATAGTTTTCAATATGAGATTATCCATCTTGTTATTTTACGCTTGATCCCTTCCCGACCACGGCACGGATGCATGGTTCCGACGCTGTGACGGCCCTGACGGGCAGTACCGGGATGCATGATGAAGCGTTCAATTGCAGGGGTCGCGAGGCGCGCATGGCTCGCAGATGAGCGGAACGATCCAGATTTACAACCGGAATCCCTGATGAAGGCGGGATAAAGAGGTTGTGAGAGTCGATGCTGACTCATATAGATGCTGCACTCTATGCTTGTGATTCGAGCAATCAGAGTGAGAGAGAAGATAAAATATTCGGCCTCAGCTCTGGTAAACCCGCATCGCGATTTGCAATCGGCTACAACTGTCGCAGTCCATAATATTTACCTATCTATTGATACCACGCAGAGATTCTAACCAAAAGGATCTTCAGGCGCAAAGTTTAATTCTATTTTTTTACCCTGTAATTTCCTGGAAATATAATAACTATTCCTATTAGGAAAAGATTCGATAACTCATGATGTTGGCAAATCAGGTCTGCACCACCATCCGATCACGCTGACCATAGAAAACGGGAGGCCTGGCCTCCCGTTCTTCTCGAATCCCATCTCTAGCCGCAGCATCACTGCGCCGGCTGGGAAACCCCTTCCAGATGGATTTCAACCCGACGATCCGGTGCCAGACAGGCAATCAGCTCCTGTTTGGAACGGCTGGCGCAGTTGTTGCCAGTAACCGGATTGGCCTTGCCACGCCCTTCGACCCGCACCTTGTCAGCATACAAGCCTTTGGCTACCAGATAGCTGGCCACGCTCTGGGCCCGCTTCTCGGAGAGGGCCAGGTTGTAGTTGTCGGAGCCGATGCGGTCGGTATAACCGACCACGGTCGCGACGCCATCCTTCGGATTGGCCGCCACAATCTGGCTGAACAGGGCATCGAGCGCCTGGCTGGCGGCTGGTTTCAGGGTCGCCTTGTTGAACTCGAACAGCACATCGGAACTCAGGCTGAAGGTCTTGGGCTCCACCACCACAGCCGGGGCAGGCTCGGCTGCCGGAGCTGGCGCCGGCACAGCAACCTCACCCCCTTGCTGACCGAAACGATAGAGCATGCCGAACGAAATCAGGCCGTTATCCAGCTCGATGCCTGAGCGATCGAGAGAGGCATCTCCCAGCGGCGTAGTGTACTGGTACTCCAGACGGGCGGCCCAGTCACGATCGATGGCGTACTCGGCACCCAGCGCCCCGACAAATGCGGCGCCATGCTTTTTACCGGTCTCGCTGCTATTGGCGAAGCTGATCTCGCTATCCGTCCAGGCATAGGCACCGCCGAGCCGGCCATAAAGATCGAGCACATTCGTTGCCGGGAAGCTGATCTTCATGGTGGCCTGAATCATCTGGCTCTTGGCTTCGGTATTGAGGGTATTGGCGCCGGTGCCCGAGGTGGTGTCGTATTTGCCAAGCCAGTCATAACCCAGCTCGAACCCCAGGCTGGGGTTGAGCTGGTAACCGGCGAACAGACCCAGACCCAGATCATCCGTGTTCTCGCTGGTATTACCCAACGTCTGGGCAATCGACTCGGCATACTGGTTGTGGTCAACGCCATAGTAATTGGACCAACCGGCCTTGCCACCGACATACCAGGTATTGTCCTGAGCAGCGGCCTGCACGGCTCCGGCCGCCAGCAAACCACTGACCAATACGGCAAGCATGGATTTATTCATATTTTCGCCTCTGCAATAAGTCGTTATGGGCGCCTGAGTGCGCACTCTTCCCTGTGTGAAGCCGTCAGGCGGCCTCTCCGCTATTCAGGGTATCCCATCCGAACGCAGCCTCAAATGACCAGCATCTCAGGAGTGTGAAGCGGCCTGCATTATCGCGCCATCGTCGGCCAAAATGGTCTTTGCCAGCATTCTGGCCTGCTCCAACGCCAGTGGCTGCTGATAGCTGTGAGCCATCACGATCGCCCCCTCCAGCAACAGGCAAAGCTCGGTGGCCTGTGCCAGAGAACAGTTGAGCTGGTTTATCACCCAGCCCAATAACGCCTGCTTGTGGGCCATCACCAGCTTGCGCACCGGATGGCGTGGGTCGGCAAACTCGGCGCTGGCGTTGATAAAGTTGCAGCCATAGAAATCAGAGCGGCCAAACCACGCCGCGAAACCATCGAACAGCGCCTGGAGGCGAGCTTCACGTCCGCTCACACCGGCCAGCCGCTGGTCAAGCAAGGCGAAGAACTCCCGGTCACGAGCGAGCAGCACCTCCTCAATCAAGGCATCCTTGGTCGGGAAGTGGCGATAGAGGGTGCGCTTGGTACTCCCCGCCTCGGCCCAGATGCGATCTATGCCGGTGGCATGAAAGCCATGACGGTTGAACAGACGGTAGGCCGTCGCCACCAGTTGTTGACGCTTCTCACTCATGATTTGCCTCTTGAAGTACACCGATCTGTCTACCTAATGTGCCTAATCAGTTCTGGCAAACCAAGAGGAAAGCATGATGACAAAATGGTATGGCCCGTTATGGGCAGGTGTGGGCGCCGCACTCACCATCGGCATATTGGGATGGCTCAATCTGAGCTGGCATGTCGCGCTAGTCATGGCACCTTTCGGGGCCAGCTGTGTGTTGTTGTTTTCCCTGCCAGATAGTCCGCTGGCGCGCCCCAAAAACGTGCTGGGTGGACACCTGCTGACGGCCTGCGTCGGACTGGTCATCGGCCTGCTTCCCCTCCCTGCTGAAATGCAGATGGCTCTGGCAACCGGGCTGGCCATCGCCCTGATGCAGGGACTGAATATTCTTCACCCTCCGGCGGGCGCCAATCCCTTGCTGATCCTGATGACAGGACAAGAGCCAGCCTTCCTGTGGCAAACGGTGCTGCCCGGCACCCTGCTGCTGATGGCACTGGCCCATGGATTTCAATGGCTCAGACAGAAGTTCCCAATTGCAGCCTAAAAACAGAGGGAGGACAACGCCTCCCTCCTGCTTCATCGCGATCCCGCCATCAACTAGCCAGGAATAGCCGGTAGGCGGGGTCGTCGCTCACCTCTTTCCAGCCGTAGCCAATCTCGCGCAGGTAGTCGTGGAAGGCTGCCACGTCTTCATCCGGCAGCTCGAAGGCGCAGAGCACGCGGCCATAGTCGGCACCGTGGTTACGGTAGTGGAACAGGCTGATGTTCCAGCGACAACCCAGTGTCTCGAGGAAGCGCATCAGGGCGCCCGGCTGCTCCGGAAACTTGAAGCTGTAGAGACGCTCACCAAGGGGCCGGGCCGGGCGGCCGCCAATCATGTAGCGCACATGATTCTTGGCCAGCTCGCTCTCGGTCATGTTGACCACTGGATAGCCGTTGCCACCGAGCTGATCGATGATCTGGCCGAGCTCTTCGTCACCGCCGGTGAGGCGCACCGAAACGAACAGCGACGCCTGTTCGGCATCGGCGTAGCGATAGTTGAACTCGGTCACCATGCGGGGGCCAAGCTGACGACAGAAGTCGAGGAAGGCCCCCTTGCGCTCGGGGATGGTCACCGCCAGCATGCCCTCGCGCTTCTCGCCGATCTCGCAGCGCTCCGACACGTAGCGCAGGCTGTGGAAGTTAACGTTGGCGCCGGAGAGAATGGCCGCCATCCGCCCCCCTTTGACCTGCTCCCGCTCGCTGTAGGCCTTGAGGCCCGCCAGCGAGAGGGCGCCCGACGGCTCGGCGATGGCGCGGCAGTCGTCGAAGATGTCTTTCAGTGCGGCGCAGATCTGGTCGTTGGAGACGGTCACCACCTCGTCCAGATACTGGTTGCACAGGCGGAAGGTCTCCTCGCCGATGCGCTTGACCGCCACCCCGTCCGCAAACAGCGAGACCCGCTCCAGATTGACCGGCTCGCCGGCCGCCAGCGCCGCCTTGAGACAGGCAGACCCTTCAGCCTCCACCCCGATCACCTTCACATCCGGCAGCAGTTGCTTGATATAGACCGCCACCCCGGCGGCCAACCCACCGCCGCCCACCGGCACAAAGACGTGAGTGAGGTGGGTATCCTGCTCCAGCAACTCCTTGCCGATGGTGCCCTGCCCGGCGATCACCTCGACGTCGTCAAACGGCGGGATCAGGGTGTAACCCTCCAGCTCGGAGAGGCGGCGGCTCTCGCCGTAGGCCTCGTCGAAACTGTTGCCAAACAGCATGACGTTGCCGCCCTGCCGGCGCACCGCGTCGATCTTGATATCCGGCGTGGTCTTGGGCATCACGATGATCGCCTTGATGCCGAGCTTGGCGGCCGACAGGGCGACCCCCTGTGCGTGGTTGCCAGCAGAGGCGGCGATAACGCCGCGCGCCTTCTGCTCCTCGGTCAGGGTGGCGATCTTGTGATAGGCGCCGCGCAGCTTGAAGGAGTGGACCGGTTGCAGATCCTCCCGCTTCAGGCTGACATGGTTGCCGAGCCGCTCGGAAAGTTTCTTCAGGGTTTGCAGGGGGGTCACCCGCGCCGCCTCATAGACGGGGGAGAGCAACACCTTGCGTAGATAATCCGCCGCAGAGACCATGATTTATTCCCCCAGCATCGAGCGATCGCGAACCGCGCCCTTGTCGGCACTGGTGGCGAACATGGCGTAGGCGCGCAGGGCAAAGGAGACCTGACGCTGACGATCGAGCGGCTTCCAGCCCCGAGCCTCGACGGCGACGCGGCGGGCGGCCAGCACGCTGTCGGCCACCTCCAGCACCATGCTGCGGGCCGGGATATTGATGCTGATGATGTCGCCATCCTCCACCAGACCTATGGTGCCGCCAGAGGCTGCTTCCGGCGAGACGTGGCCGATGGAGAGGCCCGAGGTACCGCCGGAGAAGCGGCCGTCGGTGATCAGGGCGCACGCCTTGCCGAGCCCCATGGACTTGAGATAAGTGGTGGGGTAGAGCATCTCCTGCATGCCCGGACCCCCTTTCGGCCCTTCGTAGCGGATCACCACTACCTCGCCTGCTTTCACGGTACCATCGAGGATGCCGCTCACCGCGCTCTCCTGACTCTCGAATACCCGGGCCGGGCCACGGAAGGTGAGGTTCTCCTCATCCACCCCGGCAGTCTTGACGATGGCGCCGTTGACCGCGAGGTTGCCAGAGAGCACCGCCAGCCCCCCCTCCTGGCTGTAGGCGTTATCCAGCGAGCGGATGCAGCCTTCGGCGCGGTCCAGATCCAGCTCCGGCCAGCGGCAATCCTGACTGAACGCCTTGGTGGTGCGGATCCCGGCCGGCCCGGCGCGGTAGAAGTCCACCACCTCCTGACTCGGCTGGCGGCTGACGTCATATTCATTGAGCTGTTCGACGAGGGAGCAACCCAGCACGGTACGGGTATCCCCATGCACCAGGCCCGCTTTTTCCAGCTGACCCAGAATGGCGACCACGCCACCGGCACGGTGCACATCTTCCATATGGTATTTCTGGGTAGAAGGCGCCACCTTGCAGAGCTGCGGCACCTTGCGCGACATGCGGTCGATGTCGGCCATGGTGAAGTCGACGCCCGCCTCCTGGGCCGCCGCCAGCAGGTGCAGCACGGTATTGGTGGAGCCACCCATGGCGATGTCGAGCGCCATGGCGTTCTCGAACGCCGCCTTGGTGGCGATGTTGCGCGGCAGTGCCGAGGCATCGTCCTGCTCATACCAGCGTTTGGCCAGCGTCACGATGCGCTGGCCCGCCAGCTTGAACAGCTGCTCGCGGTCGCTGTGGGTCGCCAGCAGCGAGCCGTTACCCGGCTGGGAGAGACCCAGCGCCTCGGTCAGACAGTTCATGGAGTTGGCGGTGAACATGCCGGAGCAGGAGCCGCAGGTGGGGCAGGCACTGCGCTCCACCTGTTCGCTCTGGGCGTCGGAAACCTTGGGGTCGGCGCCCTGGATCATGGCGTCCACCAGGTCCAGCTTGATGATCTGGTCGGAGAGCTTGGTCTTGCCCGCTTCCATCGGGCCGCCGGAGACGAAGATCACCGGGATGTTGATGCGCAGGGCGGCCATCAGCATCCCCGGAGTGATCTTGTCGCAGTTGGAGATGCAGACCATGGCGTCGGCGCAGTGGGCGTTGACCATGTACTCCACCGAATCCGCGATAAGCTCGCGCGACGGCAGGGAGTAGAGCATGCCGCCGTGGCCCATGGCGATGCCGTCATCTACTGCTATGGTGTTGAACTCCTTGGCGACGCCGCCAGCGGCTTCAATCTCGCGCGCAACCAGCTGGCCCAGATCCTTGAGGTGGACGTGGCCCGGCACGAACTGGGTGAAGGAGTTGACCACGGCGATGATGGGCTTGCCGAAATCCTGATCGGTCATTCCGGTGGCACGCCACAGGGCGCGGGCCCCGGCCATGTTACGTCCGTGGGTGGTGGTGGCGGATCTCAACTTCGGCATGTCTCTACTCCCTGAATGCCCATATGGGCTCGATGCGTTATGCGGTGATGATACGAGTGGATCGGAATCGATCCTGGTGAAAGCTCCTCTGGGAAGTTCTCACCGGAAGCGACTCGGGGAGGCACAGCGCCTCCCCTCTCTCATCAGTCGTTGACTGGCGTCAGCCAGCCCCACTTGTCCTCGGTCTTGCCATTGAACAGGCCGAAGAAGGCGTTCTGCAGCTGCTCGGTCACCGGGCCACGGCTGCCAGCCCCTACCTTCATCCGATCGACGGAGCGCACCGGGGTCACTTCGGCGGCGGTGCCGGTCATAAAGATCTCGTCTGCGACGTAGAGCGCCTCACGGGGCAGCGCCTGCTCGCGCACCTCGTAACCCAAGTCACGCGCGAGCGTCATGATGGTGTCGCGGGTGATGCCGGGCAGGATGGCTGCGGTGGCAGGCGGGGTAAACAGCACGCCATTCTTCACCAGGAACAGGTTCTCCCCCGCCCCTTCGCTCAGGTAGCCGTTCACATCCAGCGCCAGCCCCTCGGCAAAGCCGTTGCGCTTGGCCTCGCGGCTGATCAGCTGGGATGACAAATAGTTGCCGCCCGCCTTGGCGCCAGTGGGAATGGTGTTGGGAGCGAGCCGGTTCCATGAGGTGACGCACACATCCACCCCGTTTTTCAGCCCCTCTTCCCCCAGATAAGCGCCCCACGGCAGGGCAGCCACCATCAGGTCAGCCTTGGCATCCAGCGGCGGATGCAGCCCCAGCCCCACGTTGCCGACAAAGGCCAGCGGGCGCAGGTAGCCGCTCTTCAGGCCGTTCTCGCGCACCACGGTGCGGCAGGCTTCATTCACTTCGGACTCGCTGTAGGGGACATCCATCCAGTAGATCTTGGCGGAGTCGAACAGGCGGCGGGTGTGCTCCTGCAGACGGAAGATGCAGGTGCCTTTGGGGGTATCGTAGGCACGCACCCCCTCAAACACCGAGGAGCCGTAGTGCAGGGCGTGGCTCATCACGTGCACCTGGGCATCCTGCCAGGGCACCAGTTTGCCATTGAACCAGATGTATTGCGGGTGAGTGGCGGATTGGGAAGGCTGTGACATTGGCTTGGCTCCTTAAGCTCTGATTCGGGGTTGCTGTTCCAGTGCATCGACCCGGGAGACGTCCACCAACTTCACCAGCTGGCTCCACAACTGCTGGATGGGACGTACCGACTCGACAGTAACCGTGATCCGCAGCTGTTGGCAATCCTGCTCCATATTAAGGGCGCAGAGATTGAAACCGCGGTGACGCACCACCCGCAGCACCCGCTCCATCACTTCCGGTCTGGGCTGGGCGTGGATATGCAGGGTGTGTTGTGCAAATGCGGGCTGGGCAAGGGTGTGCGGGTTCATGGGCGTTGCTCCATCATCTGGTGGTTGGCGACTCCCGGCGGAACCAGGGGCCAGACGTTTTCTTCCTCTGAAATAGCCACATGCAGCAGGTAGGCACTCTCGCTTGCCAGCAGGCGATCGAGGGCTCCGGCTATCTGCTCCTTGCATGTGATGGTCTCACCCGGAATGCCGAAAGCGGCAGCCAGGGCAACGAAATCGGGGTTGTCGGAGAGGATGGTCTCGCTGTAGCGGCCGTCGAAGAACAGCTCCTGCCACTGGCGCACCATGCCGAGGCGCTGGTTATCCAGCAGCACCATCTTCACCTTGAGCTGGGCGCGGCGGATGGTGCCGAGCTCCTGCACGTTCATCATGAAAGAGCCGTCACCGCTTACCAGCACCACTTCATCCTCCGGGCGCGACATCTTGGCGCCGATGGCGGCGGGCAGACCGAAACCCATGGTGCCGAGGCCGGCGCTGGAGAGGTGGTTGCGCGGGCTGGTGAAACGCATGTGCTGGGCCACCCACATCTGGTGCTGACCCACGTCGCAGGCGACCACGCTGCTCTCCGGCAACTTGGCAGATAGCTGTTTGAGCAAAGCCGGAGCGTAGATGGCCTGACCCGGATGGTCGTAGCGAAACGCATATTCGCGGGCCATGGCGGCGCAGTGTTCACGCCAGGGGGCGATGTCGAGAGTCATGGCGAGGCGTGGCAACACCTGCTTGAGATCCGTGGTGATACCCACCTCGGCGGCGCGGCGCTTGCCGAACTCGGCGGCATCCACATCGAGATGGATCACCTTGGCTTCGGGAGCAAACTCCTCCAGCTTGCCGGTCACCCGATCATCGAAACGGGCGCCCACCACCAGCAGCAGATCGCACTGCTGCACCGCGTAGTTGGCGGCCTTGGTGCCGTGCATGCCGAGCATGCCCAGATAAACGGAACTATCGGGGTCGAGCGCTCCAATCCCCTTGAGGGTGGTGACCGCAGGCATGCCGGTTGCGGCAGCAAAGTCGCGCAACTGCTGCTCGGCATTGGCCATGCCCACTCCGCCACCGACGTAGAGCACCGGACGCTCGGCGGCAGCGATCAGAGTGCGGGCTGCGGTCAGCTCCGAGAGGTTGAGCACCTCCGGCTCTTCTACCGCAAACAGCGGGCTCTGGGGCGGCACGGCGGCCAGCTGCACATCCTTGGGGAGATCAATGAGCACAGGGCCGGGGCGCCCTTCGGTGGCGATGGCGAAAGCTTCTGCCAGCACCCGCCCCAGATCGGTGGCATCGGTCACCATGAAGGAGTGCTTGGTGCAGGAGAGGGACATGCCGAGCACGTCGACCTCCTGAAACGCATCGGTGCCGATGGCGGAACAGGGCACCTGTCCACTGATGGCCACCAGAGGCACCGAATCGAGCAGCGCCTCCGCCAGACCGGTTACCAGATTGGTAGCTCCGGGGCCGGAAGTGGCGATGCAGACCCCCACCTGACCGGAGGCGCGGGCATAACCGACCGCGGCCATGGCGGCACCCTGCTCGTGGCGGCAGAGCTGATGGGCCAGACCACCGTCATACAGGGCATCGTAGACCGGCATGATGGCCCCGCCCGGGTAACCAAACACCTGGGTCACACCCTGTTTTTTGAGAGCCTGTACCAAAAACTGCGCGCCGTTCATGTGGAAAATCCTGTCCTTTGGTCGAAAAAAAACCCCCGGGCTGTGAGGCTCGGGGGTCGCTTGTTTCGTTCTGTCCGGTGGTGGGTCTATCCCTTGTTCCGTGCAGCTAAACGAGCCCCGAGCGGTGAGATAATAATCACCACTAGGACCACAATAATGCTGACGAAACGGGAGGCCATGTTCATAGTTACAACCGGAAATCCTGTGAAATTGGGGCGGTTTCTACCGCGAATGGCTATTAGAACTAGCACGGTGATTTTTATTGGGCAAGCCTTTTTTCTGTGACAACCCACTGATTTTGGCTATTCCTCAGCCGGAACTATGGAATAAAAAACCAACAATAGGCAGTTAGTCAGAACATATATCAACTCAAGGACGGGATTTATGTCATTAGCTGTGGTTTATAGCCGTGCCAGCCTCGGGATCGCGGCCCCGCAAGTTACAGTGGAAGTCCACCTATCCAACGGCCTGCCCGCCTTCAACATGGTCGGCCTGCCGGAAACCTCGGTGAAGGAGTCGCGGGATCGGGTGCGCAGCGCTCTGCTCAACGGCAATTTCGAGTTCCCGAGCAAACACATCACGGTCAATCTGGCCCCCGCCGATCTGCCCAAGGAGGGGGGCCGCTTCGATCTGGCCATCGCCATCGGCATTCTCGCCGCTTCCAAGCAGATACCCGCAAAATACCTGCTCGATCACGAATTTTTGGGGGAGTTGGCCCTGACCGGAGAGATCCGCCCCGTACTCGGGGTACTGCCTGCCGTACTCGCCTGCCGGGATGCGGGACGCACCCTGCTGGTGCCGCGGGAGAACGGCCCGGAAGCCTCCCTCATTCAGGATGCCGAGGTGCGCACCGCCCACCAGCTGCTGGCAGTCACCGCCTGGCTGGCAGGACAATACGAACTGCCACTGCCGAATCCCCAAAGCGCGGAGAGCCTGCCCGATGTGCCAGACCTGCAGGATGTGATTGGCCAGTCACAGGCCAAGCGGGCGCTGGAGATCGCCGCTGCCGGCAGCCACAACCTGCTGTTCATCGGCCCACCCGGCACCGGCAAGAGCATGCTGGCGAGCCGATTGCCCGGCATTCTGCCGCCGCTCAGCGAGCAGGAGGCGCAGCAGACCGCCGCCATCCACTCCATCGGCGGCCTCACTCCGCGCGCCGGTCACTGGCACCACAGACCCTATCGCACGCCCCACCACAGTGCCTCCGCAGTAGCGCTGGTGGGCGGCGGCAGCCACCCAAGGCCCGGCGAAATATCGTTGGCCCACAACGGGGTACTGTTTCTGGATGAATTGCCCGAGTTCGAGCGCAAGGTGCTCGACTCCCTGCGCGAGCCGCTGGAGACGGGCCACATCACCATCAGCCGTGCCGCCCGTCAGGTAGACTTTCCCGCTCGCTTCCAGCTGGTGGGCGCCATGAACCCCAGCCCCTGCGGCCACTATGGTGACGGCCAGACCCGCTCCAGCCCGGATCAGATCTTGCGCTACCTCGGCAAGCTCTCCGGCCCCTTTCTCGACCGCTTCGATCTGACGGTGGAAGTGCCACTGCTACCCAAGGGCAGCCTGACCGGCAAGGCGGAGCGGGGGGAGTCGAGCCAGCAGATCCGCGATCGGGTACTGGTGGCACGGGAGCGCATGCTGAGTCGCAACGGCAAGCTCAACAACCTGCTGGATAGCCGTGAGATAGAGGATATTTGCCGCCTATCACCGCAAGATGCCGAATTTTTGGAGAACGCCATCCAGAAGCTGGGGCTCAGCATCCGGGCCTGGCATCGCATCCTGCGGGTGTCACGCACCATCGCCGATCTGGCCGGGCAACCCGCCATCAGCAAGGAGCATCTTATCGAGGCGCTCGGTTATCGCGCCATGGACAGGCTGCTGTCGCGACTGCGCAGCAGCTGACAGAAGGGAAAGGGTGAGTCCGACCCCATAACGGCTCTGAATGGTCTCACGGGCAATCGGCTGATATTATGGCCACAGATCTGACCACTTGATGGCCCTTTATCGACAGCAAGACGGACCCGACTCATGCCCAACAAGCTGACAGAGCGACTGCGCGGCAGCCTCTCCACCCTGCTCTATTTTTTCAACACCCTCTTCTGGTTTGTCCCCATCTTCTCGCTGGGTCTGCTCAAGCTCCTGCTCCCCCTCAAGGGGTGGCGCACCCTCTGCAACTGGCTGCTGGATGGCTGTGCCAGCTGCTGGATCGGTTTCAACAATTTGATCCAGAAAACCATCATCAAAACCCCTTTCGATGTGGTCGGAGTGGACAAAGGGCACCGGAATGAGTGGTATATGGTGATTGCCAACCATCAATCCTGGGTCGACATACTGGTACTGCAGCGGGTTTTTAACCAAAAAATCCCCTTCCTGAAGTTTTTCCTCAAGAAAGAGCTGATTTGGGTACCTTTTCTCGGTCTGGCATGGTGGGCGCTCGACTTCCCCTTCATGCGGCGATATTCCAGGAAATTTCTGGAAAAGCATCCCCATCTGAAGGGAAAAGACATTGAAACAACCCGTAAAGCCTGTGCCAGGTTCCGCCACATTCCAGTGAGTGTGATGAACTTCGTCGAAGGCACCCGCTTCACCAAGGGCAAACATCAGAAGCAGGGTTCGCCCTATCGTCACCTGCTCCACCCGAAAGCAGGCGGCATCGCCTTTACCCTGGCAGCCATGGGTGACCAGTTGCATCAACTGGTGGATGTCACCATCGCCTATCCGGACGGCATCCCCAGCTACTGGGACTTCATGTGTGGTCGGGTCGGGCAAATCAAGGTTCAGGTCCGCTATTTGCCGATCGACCGCAAGCTGGTGGGGGATTACTTCAATGACCCCGAGTTCCAACAAGAGTTTCAACAGTGGTTGAACGGGATCTGGCACGAGAAGGACCAGACCCTGAGCCAACTGCTGGCAACCAAGGCGCAGTAAACATTCATGCTATCCCTGCTTCCCGGCCCGCTGGTGCTGATCATCAGCGCGGGCCTGACCATCCTTTTCACCGCCTGGTGCGCCAGCCTGATCCTGCTGGTGTCGCTGGCCAAACTAGTGCTGCCGATCCCGGCCTTTGGTCGCGCCTGCAGTCGCCTCAATAACCGCTTCATGCGCCTGTGGCTGGCCTGCAATGCGCTGGTGATCAGCCTCACCACCCGCATTGACTGGCAGGTGGAGGACAATACCAAGCTGCGCAAGGATGGCTGGTATCTCATCATCAGCAACCATATGAGCTGGACCGATATCGTGGTGCTCGGCCACCTGTTCCGCGATAGGATGCCGGTGCCCAAGTTCTTTATGAAGCACGAGCTCATCTACATCCCGCTGTTGGGGCTCGCCTGCTGGGGGCTCGATATGCCCTTTATGCGCCGCTATTCACGGGAATTCCTGCTGCGCAACCCGCACCTGCGCGGCAAGGATATCGAGACCACCCGCAATGCCTGCGAGAAGTTTCGCCACATCCCCACCACCGTCATCAACTTCGTGGAAGGGACCCGCTTCACCGAGCAGAAACGGGACGCATCACGCTCCCGCTATCGTCACCTGATGCCCCCCAAGGCGGCAGGATTGGCCTTCACGCTGGCAGCCATGGGCGAACAGTTCGACAGCCTGATCAACGTCACCATCCGCTATCCGGACAACGCCGAGACCCCGTTCAAGGACTTCCTGATGGGACGGGTAAAACGCATTCAGGTGCGGATTGAGGAGCTGCCGGTGAATGAACAACTGATAGGAGATTACTTCAACGACAAGCAGTTCAAACGCGGTTTTCAGGAGTGGCTAAACCAGCGCTGGCAGGAGAAAGACGAGGTGCTGGAGGGGTGGCAGAGCGGTCAGTCACCGCTGCCAGTTGCCGCCAAATCCGGGAATGAATCCAAAGAGAGCGCAGAAGCCAACTCGGCCAACTGATCTTCGGAAAAGACAGCAATCCCGTGGCGGCGCAGCAGGGCGGTGGTCTTGCCCTCGCCCGCCACAGAAACACCTTCGAAGCGGCCGTTATAGATACGGCCGCTGCCACACGAGGGGCTCCCCTCTTTCAGCAGGGCGAAGCGAATGCCCTGCGTCTGACAGATTTCCAGCGCCAGCTCGGCGCCGCGATCAAACTCGTCAGTCACATCCAGTCCGCTCGCCGTCACTACGCGCTCGCCCTGCCGCTCGGCAGGAAGGCGCGGGGTCGGCAGACCGCCCGCCACTTCGGGGCAGAAGGCCAGCGCCCGTCCTTCGGCTCCCAGCGCACTCAGCCAGTCGCTGACGATTCCCTTGCTCTGACCGTCGTAACGCACCGGCTGACCCAGCAAGCAGGCGCTAACTAAAACCTTCCCTCTCATACTTCTGCTCTATGAATTTTATTGAACCCAACCCATCCGGAATTTTTTGCTGTTTCAATAATGAAATCCATGTCTATCAAATCACCATCGGACAATAATTCTTCACTCATTTCTACAGAACAATAAAAGCACTGTTCATTGTCTGCCCACCCAACAGTCGCTAGTGTGTAGACTTGCATATCTTCATGCAAACGGAGCCCAACAAATGGAACGAAGGGCAAGCTAAGCTCTTTGGCGCCAGCACAAAAACAGGTTTTATCCACATCTCGCACAATTAGCGAAAGTTTCACTTTGTAATTCATAGCAACAACGATCTCTCTTTTACGCTTCTGCTCCGTGCATCACCTGATCGAACATCACGCAGCAGGGGCTCTCCAGCCGATAGAGAATGGCGGGGCGCTGTTTGCCGGTGCGCTTACGGCCGGTATCTACCAGAATGTCGGCGCGATGGATCCGCTTGCGAAATGCCGCCGTATTCATGGGTGTTTGCAGGATGATTTCGAAGGCGCGCTGCACCTCGGAGAGGGTGAACTCGGGCCCCAGCAGTTGCAGCGGCAGGGTGCTGTAGCGGCTCTTGATCCGCAGCCGCTCCAGTCCCTTGGCGATAAGCTGGACATGGTCGAAGGCGAGGCTCAGCCCCGGCAGGTTGGCGAGCGGATGCCAGCAACCGTGGATCGCCTCCACTTCCGGATCCACCAGACAGAGATAGACCAGGGTCGTGGACCAGCCGCGGGGATCCCGCTCCAGATTGCCGAGGGTGCAGACCTGCTCGCTGTAGCAGTGACCGAGCCCCCACTCCGCCAGCAGACGGCGCTGGGCGGCATCGAGATCCCGATCCCGGGTCTCGTCGATGCGCAGCGCAGGCAGTTGCCAGCAGTGGGCAAAGGGGGGGCGATCGCGGGTCTCGAGCAGCAGCTCGAGCCGCTCCTCATGCAACCGCAGCACCACCATATCCAGACTCATTCTCAGCATGCCGATCGCCCTGCTCGCCTTCCATTAATGTTTGGTAGATAATATCACACGAATAGTATGTGCAGGAGCCAATCATGGGAACCGTCGCCAGCCTGGATATTGATGCGCAGAAGGGCTTTACCCCTCTCTGCCCGAACGAACTGCCCGTCGCGGGCGGTGATGATATTGTGGCTGCGCTCAACGCTCAGGCCACCCTCGCCACGCTGCGGATCGGCAGCAAGGACTCTCACCCTGCCAATGCCGACTGGGCCGTCTCTGACCCTGCCGGTATGCTGTTGCCGCTGGATCTGCCCAACGCCGACCTCACCTGGCCGGTGCACTGCGTACCGGGCAGCAAGGGCTTCGAGCTGCTCGACGGCCTGCCCGCTCCCATCGACTATGACTTCTTCGTCTGGAAGGGGGTCGAGCCGGATCTCCATCCCTACGGCACCTGCTTCCACGACCTGGCAGAACGGCGCAGCACCGGACTCATCGAATTCCTGCAAGCCCGCCAGGTCGATACCGTACTGGTCGGCGGCCTTGCCACCGACTACTGTGTCAAAACCAGCGTGCTGCAACTGCGCCGCGCCGGTTTCCGGGTAATCGTCCATCTCGATGCCTGCCGTGGCATCGCCCCCGAGACGGTTGCCAGCGCCCACACCCAGATGATCGAAGCTGGCGCCGAACTGGCCCAGACCCTGATCGATGTACAACGCCTGCTGGACGCCTGATATGCCACCGATTCTTACCAGCCTGCTCGACACCGACGCCTGCACGTTACATATGCGGCAGGGGAGCTCCATCGTGCTCACCAGTCTGCGAGGAGCCTGATATGCCCCCAATCCTCACCAGCCTGCTCGACACCGACGCCTACAAGCTGCATATGCAGCAGGCGGTGTTCCATCGCTATCCGGATGCCGAGGTGGTGGCCGAGTTTCACAGCCGCAATGAAGAGGATCTGCTGCCCATGATGGGGCAGATCGAGGAGCAACTGCGCCTCGCCGGTTCCCTGCGACTGACCAGGCCAGAGCTCGATTTTCTGGCCGAGCGTCCCTTCTTCACTCCTGACTACCTCGACCACCTGCGCCGCAAGCCGCTCGATGCCTCCCTGCTCAAGGTGTTCGAGCAGGATGGCCGCATCAATGTGCGGGTCGAGGGCCCGTGGCAGGATGTGATCCTGTGGGAGATCCCGGTGCTCGCCATCATCAGCGAGATGCGCAACCGCTTCCGCTACCCCCAGTTCGGCGTCAGCCACGCGCTGGATCGGCTCGATCAGAAGATCGATAAGCTGGAACGGGAGCTGAGCAGCGACGAGATGAGCGAGTTCAACCTCATCGACTTCGGCACCCGCCGCCGCTTCTCCCATGCGGTACAGGATGCGGTAGTGGGTCGCCTCAAGGAGCGTCTGCCGGCGTTTCGCGGCACCAGCAACTATATGCTGGCCCAGAAGTACAAGCTGCCCGCGGTCGGCACCCAGGCCCATGAGTGGTTCCAGGCGCACCAGCAGCTCGGCTTCCCGCTGGAGCACAGCCAGCGCGCAGCCCTCACCAGCTGGCTGGACGAGTTCACCGACCATCTCGGCATCGCCCTGACCGACTGCATCACCATGGATGCCTTCCTGCGCGACTTCGACTTCGAGCTGGCCAGCAGCTATCAGGGCTTGCGCCACGACTCCGGCGATCCCGTGGTGTGGGGCGAGAAGGCGATCAGCCACTATCAGCGCCTTGGCATCGACCCCACCGACAAGACTCTGGTCTTCTCCGACGGGCTCAACCTCGACAAGGCGGTGCAGCTGTTCCGCCACTTCCGTGGCCGCATCAACACCAGTTTCGGCATCGGCACCAAGCTCACCTGCGATCTGCCCGGTGTCAGCCCGATGAACATCGTCTTCAAGCTGATCGAGTGCAATGGCGGCCCGGTCGCCAAGATCTCCGACAGCCCGGGCAAGACCCTCTGCCGGGATGCGGAGTTTATCCGCAACCTCAAACAGGCGTTCCACGTCGGGGTCTGATCTTCCCCAACACCAGAAAACAAAAAGCCCGCTGGTTCGCACCGGCAGGCTTTTTTAATCAACTCAAAAGGTATCAGTCTTTCTTGGCCAGCAGGAACTGCACCAGCTTGTTGAACTGCTCTTGAGAGGTGATGGATTCAATCTTCACCATGTACTTGCCGTTCACCAGGAAAGCCGGTACACCGCGAATGTTGTAGCTCTCGGTGTTGCGATCGAACTGGGAGACCATGCCGGAGACGGCGAAGCTGTCGACAGCACCGTCGAACTCTTCAGCCGGTACGCCGTTATCCACGAAGATCTTCTTCACATCGTCACGGCTCATCGGCGGCTGACGCTGGGTGTGGATCTTGGTAAAGATGGCCGGAGTCAGCTTGGCTTCGGCATTGAGCAGGCTGGCAACGGCATAGGCGCGCTGCATCTCGGGGCCCATCTCGCGGCCGAGGAAGGCAACCGGGTTCTTCTTGAGGGGCACACCCTCTGGCAACCCGGCCTTCAACTGTTCAACGATCGGTTCGAAGGTAGCGCAGTGCGGGCAGTAGTAGGAGAAGAACTCCATCACTTCCGGCTGGGCACTGCCAGTCTGTTTGACCACATCGTAGTTGACGCCTTCCTTGAACTCGGGGGCGGCGTGAACCATGGGGATCATCAGCATGGCAGCAAGGAAAAATAGAACTTTTTTCATGATGTTTCCTGTTAAGGGATCACTGTGAGGCACGCCCGGCGAACCGAAGCAGTGCCAAGCCTATTGTTTCGCCATGCTGACGTCAATGGTCAGGGCCGGAGATCGAGTCCCGCTTGCCGCGCAAGATCCCTTCTATTTCACCAGTTTGGCATCAGACTCAACGGCGGTGCCTTCAGTACTTCCAGCTGATCGTGCCAAAGGTGGGGCTATCTGCTGGCCGCCGGATAAGTTACCACCCCGGCATAAGGGTCAACGGCGGTGCCTTCAGCGTCTCCAGCTGATCGTGCAGTGTCGCTATCTGTTGACGCCAGTAGTGATCGGTATTGAACCAGGGGAAGTGACGGGGGAAGGCGGGATCTTCCCAGCGCCGCGCCAGCCACGCCATGTAGTGAACGATGCGCATCGCCCGCAGCGGCTCGATCAGCGCCAGCTCCCGCGACTCGAATTCCATAAACTCCTCGTAGCCCGCCAGCAGGGTGTCGAGCTGGATCTGCTGCTCGTGGCGCTCGCCGCTGAGCATCATCCAAAGATCCTGAATCGCGGGGCCGGTGCGGCAATCATCGAGGTCGACAAACATGGGACCGTCACGCCAGAGGATGTTGCCCGGGTGGCAGTCGCCATGCAGGGAGATCTGCGCCACATCCAGGGTCATGGCGTCGCTCACATGCTTGATCAGCTCGTCCAGCACCCCGAAGAATTGCTTCGCCAGCCCGCTTGGCAGCCACTCGCCAGACGCCAGCAGCTGACGCGGTTCGTGCAGCATGCTCTCCACATCGAGCCGCACCCGATGATGAAACGGCTTGCTGGCGCCGATCTGATGAATACGGCCGAGGAAACGCCCCACCCACTCCAGCTGATCGAGGTTATCCACCTCGAACTGGCGGCCACCGACGCTCTGCCAGATGGCAAAGGGGTAGCCCTCGTGCTCCAGCAGGGTCTCGCCCGCGAAGGCGAGTGGCGCGGCGACCGGGATCTCCGCCTCTGCAAGGCGGGTGGCAAACTCGTGCTCCTCGAGGATCTGGGCCCGGCTCCAACGGCCGGGACGGTAGAACTTCACCACATAGCGGCGACGATCCTCATCCTGAAACTGGTAGACCCGGTTTTCGTAGCTGTTGAGCTCGATAAGGCCGGAGTCGAGCCGCAGGCCACTGAGATCGAGCGCATCCATGATGAGGTCGGGATTGAGGTCGGAATAGTTGAAACGCATGTCATCCACCATAAGAAAGGGGCGCCGTTGCGCCCCATTCTATCACTACTGACCGGCATTGCCGTGCTCGTTGGTGACCGGACTGGTGTCACGCCCGGCCCGCAGCCACACGCAGTTACAACCGGCTGATAAACTTGCTGCCCTGGCGCAGGTTGCCCTTGCTGTCATCGGGCGCCGCACCCTCCCGTTTCAGCACGAACTGGATATCCAGCGCCGGCCGTTTCAGGTTGTAAGGATCGACCGCCAGACTGACCGGCAGGGTGTAGATCTCGCCCGCCTTCAGGGTCACTTCACGGGGGCCGAACCACTGATACTCGGGCAAGCCCTCCACATCCAGCTGGTAGGTCTGGGACTGCAGGGTCTTGTTGAGGATCTTGAGGGTGTAGGTGTTCTCAATCAGCCCCTCGCTGTTTTCGCGGAACAGCTGGTTGCGATCCCGTAGGATATCGAGCCCCATCGGCATGATGGACATGGCGTTGTAGACAAACACCCCCAGCATCACCGCCATCACCAGACCGTAACCAATCAGCTTGGGCCGCGCCACATGGGTGGAGTCGTTGGCCAGCTTGTGCTCGGTGGTGTAACTGATGAGCCCTTTCGGGTAGCCCATCCGCTCCATGGTCTGGTCGCAGGCATCGACGCAGGCGCCGCAGTTGATGCACTCGTACTGCAGGCCGTCGCGGATATCGATACCGGTCGGGCAGACCTGCACGCAAAGATCGCAGTCGATACAGTCGCCCAGCCCCATCGCCTTGGGATCTGCCTTGCGGGAGCGGGCACCACGGGTCTCGCCACGCTTGGTGTCATAGCCGACGATGAAGGTGTCCTTGTCGAACATGGCGGACTGGAAGCGGGCATAGGGGCACATGTGGATACACATGATGGCACGCATCCAGCCTGCATTGCCGTAGGTGATGATGGTGAAGAAGAGCACCCAGAACAGCACCCATCCGCTGGCCTGCAGAGTGAAGAGGTCCGGCACCAGTTCAGTCACATCCTGGAAGTAGGCGACGAAGGTCAGACCGGTCACCAGCGAGATCGCCAGCCAGGCCAGATGCTTGGCCCCCTTGCGAGCCAGCTTCTCGCCGCTCCAGGGCGCCTCGTCCAGCTTGCGCCGTTTGTTGGCGGGCCCTTCCAGCTTCTCTTCAAACCAGATGAACATGAAGGTCCACACCGTCTGCGGGCAGAGATAGCCACACCAGACCCGACCGAGGAAGGTGGTAATAAAGAAGAGTCCGAAGGCGGCGATCATGAAGAGCCAGGCGAGCAGGGTCAGATCCTGCGGCCAGATGGTGGCGCCAAAGATATGGAACTGCTGGTGACCGAGGTCGAACAGCACCGCCTGTCGCCCGTCGTAACGCAGCCAGGGCAGCAGCACGAACAGCGCCACAAAGAACCAGCCCATGGCCTTGCGCATCCGCTGCCAATACCCTTTCTGGGCCCGCACATAGATGCGGTTGCCTGGGTTGAATCTGTCGTCGCTGGCTTTGAACGTATTGGGGTTGAAGGTCCCGGTTACGCCCTTGTCGGTGACATCCTTGATATCGATTTTGTCGTGATCGGCCATTGCAAGACATCGCTCCCTTATTTGTTATGGAGCGGATTATATCTTAAACGGCATGCTAATTGTGTGGATTAGATGTATCTAACATTGGGGTTGGATCGCAATTTTCGGCAACAAAAAAGCGCATCACCACGAGGTGATGCGCTTCCGCTAAAGATTCACTTGATTCCGCGCGCCTTGAGCAGCGCCTCTTTGAAATCGGGCACATGATCCTTGGCCAGACCGGGGATCATCGCCTGCTTGTCGGATTCCCGCATCTTGAGGTGATAGATCAGCATGTCGTCGGTCAGCTCGGACAGAGGCCCTTCAAATCCCGCTTCTTGGGCCAGTTTGGCAACAAACTGCACCAGGCTGAGATCCTGTTCCTTGATCCAGGCAGGCTGCAACAACTCCAGCAGCTCTTCGATACGATGACATTGCATAGACAACCTCTTTAATCTGTCACGTTAAATTCAGGCAACCTTACCCATCAAGGCTACTTCGATTCGATCCCGTCCATTATGCTTGGCCTGATAGAGTGCCGCATCCGCTTTTTGGATCAAATCGGCGATTTTCATGCTGTTGTCCGGTATCAGTGTCGCAACACCAAAACTACATGTGACCCGACCGGAGACCAGTGACTTCTGGTGCGGGATGGCCAGCTCCTTGAGTGCCTGCCGCACATTGTCCGCCACCTGCAGTGCCCCCTGCATGCCGGTGCAGGGCAGCAGCAAGGCAAACTCTTCGCCACCGTAACGGGCTGCCAGATCGTCCTCGCGCCGCTCCACCTCGGCCAGCAAGCCAGCCACCTGTTGCAGGCAGTCATCCCCCAGCTGATGGCCGTAGAGATCGTTGAACTGCTTGAAGTAATCCACATCCACCAGCACCAGCGACAGCGGTGCCCGGGCACGGTGACAGCGGCGCCAGGCCCGCTCCAGAGAGTCGTCGAGGTGGGCGCGGTTGGCGATGCCGGTCAGGCCATCGAGGCGGGAGGTTAGACGCAGATGTTCGGAGACCGCCTTCAGCTCGGCCACCAGTTCGGCGTTGGAGAAACGGTGGTGGAGCGAGGCGATCTGCTCCCGCCGCATCCGGCGCAACAGGGTCGGCAGAAAGACAAACAGATAGCCCGCCAGCATGCAGGAGACGATTCGCTCCTGCTCATTGCCCGCCCCCAGTTCAAACAACATAGCGCAACCCAGCGGCAACACGGCACCATAGAGGGTACGGCGGCTGCCAAACAGCATGATGGCGCTGCCGGTAAGAATGAGGCTGGAGAGCATCATCATGGCGGCCCGGTAGGTGTCGGGCAACTTGTCCATGTAGAGCAGCACCCCGAGGGCCCAGATAATGGAGGTGATGGTGGCTCCGATAAAGAGCTCCCGCTCCAGCACCGGCAATGGCGTCTGGTACAGGCGGGATTGCCTCCAGCGCAGGTGCCACCCCCGACCAAGCAGCCAGAAGAAGATCCCGGCCAACCAGCCGAGCGCTTCGACGGCAGGCAGATAGTCGTGAAACAGCAGACTCCAGCCAAACGCCAGCAGGCCCAAACAGGGGAGACTGAACGATGCATGGGTATAGAGCTGGACCATGATGGCCTGCTTAACCTGGCGTGTCACACTCTGGGTCAACTGAGTACTCCTGTACAAGAGCCGAGCAGTCTACCACTCCCCCCTGACCGGCAACAATAAAGCGCCGTTTATTAAGAAGTTAATCAATCATCGGCGCTTTCTCCTGCGCTGGCCGGTGAGCCCTTGCTCACCCCTTCTCCAGCTCGTCTAGGATCGGGCACTCGGGATTTTCATCCCCGTGGCAGCAGCAGACCAACCCTTCCAGCGAGCTGAGCATGGCCTGCAGCCCGGCGATGCGAGCACGCAGATCGACGATCTTCTCCTGCGCCAACTTCTTCACCTGAGCGCTGGTTCTGTGCTCGTCCCGGTAGAGCGCCAGCAGCTCCTGACACTCCTCCAGATTGAAGCCGGTCTCCCGCGCCCGCTTGACGAAACGCAGCTCGCGCAAGGCCCCCTCGGTGTAACTGCGATAGCCGTTGTCACTGCGTACCGGGGCTGTGATGAGGCCGATGCTCTCGTAGTAGCGGATGGTCTTGGCGGTCAGCCCCGTCGCCTTGGCTACCTTGCTGATGTTCATGGATGACTCCTTAACGGTTCGATTCTGTGCTGAGATTGTGGCCGACTTGGGCGAGGGCCCGCGGCTGCCAACGCTTCAATAACAGGGAATTGCTCAAAACGGTAATACTGCTCAGGGCCATGGCCGCCCCCGCCAACTCGGGGCTGAGGTAGCCCAATGCCGCCAGCGGAATGCCAATGATGTTGAACACGAAGGCCCAGAACAGATTCTGCTGTATGGTGCGCCAGGTCGCCGCCGAGATGTCGATGGCATCGGCCACCAGCCGCGGGTCGGATCGCATCAGGGTGATGGAGGCGGTCTCCATCGCCACATCGGAGCCGGAGCCCATGGCGATGCCGACATCCGCCGCCGCCAGCGCCGGGGCGTCGTTCACCCCGTCCCCCACCATGGCCACCAGCCCGCGGGTTTGCGCCCGCAGCGCCGCGACCTTCTCCACCTTGCCGGCCGGCAACACGGAGTCAAAGGCTCCGTCCAGTCCCAGCTTGGCTGCGATATGGGCCACCGGCGCCGGCGCATCGCCGCTCACCAGCCAGCTGGCGATGCCGCGCAGACGCAGGGTGGCGATGGCTTCCGGGCTCTCGGGGCGCAGGGTATCAGCCAGCGCCGCAATGCCGGCCACCACGCCGTCGATGGCCATCCAGACCCGGGTCGCACCGTCGGCGGCTTGTTCATCCTGTTGTGGCACCTCAATGCCGAGCTGGGCCAGCAGAGAACGATTGCCGATGGCGACCCTGTGGCCCGCCACCTGACCGACAATACCGGCACCGACCCGCACCTCGACCGCCTCCGGCTGGGGCAGTATAGCCTCCTTGCCGACCGCCTCGCGCATGGCCAGCGCCAGCGGATGTTCGCTCGCCTGCTGCAGGGCGGCGGCGAGACGAAGCTGCTCGGCTGTGCCGCTCCAGCTGGCCAGCACAGGCCGCCCCTGAGTCAGGGTGCCGGTCTTGTCGAAGATGAGCGCCTTGATGGCGTGAGCCTTTTGCAGGGTATCCACATCCTTGATCAGAATGCCGTGGCGCGCCGCCACTCCGGTACCGGTGACGATGGCAGCCGGCGTGGCCAGTCCCAGCGCACAGGGACAGGCGATCACCAACACCGCTACCGCCGCCAGCAGCGCCTGACCGAAGTCGTTGCTGATGGCATACCACACCAACAGAGTGAACAGGGCGATGGCCATCACCACCGGCACGAACACGGCAGAGACCTTGTCCACCAGCTGTTGTAGCGGGGCCTTGCCCATCTGGGCGCTCTCCACCAGGGCGATGATCTTGCTGAGGCTGGAATCCTCCCCCACGGTAGTGGCTTCGATCTCCAGCACGCCGGAGCGGTTGATGGCACCGCCCAGCACCTTGTCGCCCTCGCCGCGCGGCACCGGCAGGCTCTCGCCGGTGAGGATCGACTCGTCCAGCTCGCTGGCGCCGCTCACGATTTTGCCATCCACCGGCACCCGCTCACCCACCAGCACCCGCAGCCGATCGCCGCGCAGCACCTCGTCGATGGCGACGCTCTGCCAGCTCTCACCACGCCAGACGGTGGCGGTTTCCGGCCGCAGCGCCATCAGTTCGCGAATAGCGGACTGAGTGCTGCGTCTGGCCCGAGCCTCCAGCAACTTGCCGAGGGAGATCAGGGTAATGATGATGGCGCTCGCCTCGAAATAGAGCTTGCCGCTGGCGGCCATCCCCAACGTCAGCAGCAGATAGAGGCTGTAGAAGTAGGCGGCGCTGGTACCGGTGGCCACCAGCACATCCATATTGGCTGCGCGATTCTTGATGGCAAGCCAGGCGCCGCGATAGAAACGGGCCCCGATCCAGAACTGCACCGGGGTGGCGAACACCAGCTCCAGCCAGGCGGGTAGATGCCAGGGGAACAGTCCGGCCATGGCCAGCATCCCCACCAGCAGCGGCAACGTCAGCAAAGCCGAGACGATGACCCGGGTTTGAGCCTGACGGGCTGTGGCGGCCTCCTGCGCTTCCCGCTCCAGCAACTGCTGGCGGCGGCCGCTGGCCGAGCCTTGTGCCAGCTGGGCGCCAAAGCCGAGCGCTTCGATCTGCTCGCGCAAAGCGGCGGGCGTCTGCATCCCGGGGACCAGCACGATGCGGGCCTGTTCGATAGAGAAATTGACCTCGGCCGAGATAACGCCGGGCAGCGCGGCCAGCATCTTGTTCAACCGAGCCGAACAACCGGCACAAGTCATGCCGGTAATTTGGAACAAAAAGGTCTCGCTGCCGTAGTCGTAACCCTGACTCTTGATGCTGTCGAGCACCGCAGGCAGGCGATCGGGGCTGGCCAGCTCGATGGCCGCCTGCTCCAGCGCGAAGTTGACGGTGGCCTCGACCCCTTCAAGCTTGTTGAGGGCGGTCGCGATGCGGCCTGCGCAGTTGGCGCAGCTCATGCCGCTGAGCGGCAACTGCAGATGAATGGGTGATTGAAGATGAGTGGTCATGTTGTTCCTCCCCGGAACCCGTCGGCACAACAAAACGCCGACTGGCAAACCCTAACCTTTACTGTAAGGGCAAGCTCAAGCCACATGATCCACTTTTTGCAGATGAAAAAAACGGCGCCCGTTTGCTGCCAGAGAACAAACGGGCGCCGCATTCAGCTATTGCGCGGTGCGAGCGGAGCTCAGATACCGTACTGGGCGCGATAAGCCTTCATGGCCGCCAGTTGCGCCGCCAGCTCCGGCTGTTCGGCCTGCTTCTCTTCCAGATACTGGATCAAGTCGCTCATCTGGATGATGGCGATGATGTGAGCGCCGTAGTCACGCTCCACTTCCTGAATGGCGGAGAGTTCGCCCTTGCCCTTCTCCTGACGGTCCAGCGCGATCAGTACGCCAGCCAGCGAGGCGCCGTTGGCCTGGATCAGATCCATGGATTCGCGGATGGCAGTGCCGGCGGTGATGACGTCGTCCACCAGCATGACGCGCCCCTTGAGCGGGCTGCCCACCAGATTGCCGCCCTCGCCGTGATCCTTGGCCTCCTTGCGGTTGAAGCACCAGGGCACGTCCACATCGTGCTGCTCCACCAGCTGCACGGCGGTAGCGGAGGCGATGGGGATCCCCTTGTAGGCCGGGCCAAACAGCACATCAAACTCGATACCGGCATCCATCAGAGCGGCGGCATAGAAGCGGCCGAGACGGGCCAGATCGCGGCCGCTGTTGAACAGACCGGCGTTGAAGAAGTAGGGGCTTTTACGACCGGATTTCAGGGTAAATTCACCGAATTTGAGGACCTGTTTCTCCAGGGCGAACTCGATAAATTGACGCTGGTAGGCTTTCATTCTGGCTCCTTGCTTGGCTTGTCGTTGTCTTGTGTGGGGGTATAAAAAAACGCGGTCAATGCCGCGTTTGCAGGATCTGTTGACGCTTCGTCACAGCCGCGACGGAGTCGGTTTTTGCGCAGAACTAGGCATGAGATGCGAAGTTTGGTAATCCAAACGAGGCATCGAATAACGACGTTATGCACAAAAACAGACCCGTCCCTACGGGTTGCGTGGCAAAGGATGCCATGCGTTGTTGCAGGACTTGCCAAGGGAATAACCATTGGCGGCATCCTGCGCCTAGCCTGGCATCCTTTGACACTGCAACGCGACTTGTGCCGAAACATCAACAGGTCCTGGTATCAGGAGAGCGACTGCTTCTGCAGCGCAATGATGTCGGCGATGCCGCCCTTGGCGAGCGCCAGCATCTCCAGCAGCTCCTCATGGGTGAAGGGCTCGGCCTCCGCGGTGCCCTGCACCTCGATGATGCGACCATCTTCGGTCATCACCACGTTCATGTCGGTCTCGGCGGCGGAGTCTTCGATGTACTCCAGATCGCAGATGGCTTCACCCTGATACATACCGACGGAGACGGCGGCGATCATCTGCTTGAGCGGGCTCTGCTTGATCATGCCCTTCTCGACCATCCAGTTCAGCGCATCCACCAGCGCCACGCAGGCACCGGTAATGGAAGCGGTGCGGGTGCCGCCATCGGCTTGCAGCACGTCACAGTCAACTGTGATGGAGTGCTCGCCCAGCGCAGTCAGGTCTACCGCCGCGCGCAGGGAGCGGGCGATCAGACGGGAGATCTCCAGAGTGCGGCCACTCTGCTTGCCGGAGGCCGCTTCGCGGTTCATCCGGGAGTGGGTGGAGCGCGGCAGCATGCCGTATTCGGCAGTTACCCAGCCCTGATTCTTCCCTTTCAGGAAGCGCGGCACGCTGGTGTCAACGCTGGCGGTGCAGAGCACGCGAGTGTTACCGAACTCCACCAGCACTGAGCCTTCTGCATGTTTGGTGAAATTGCGGGTAATGGTAACTGGGCGAAGTTGCGCGGCACTGCGATCGCTTGGACGTGACATGGAACGGACCTCTGGGCTGGCTCAAATTGGCGTGGGATTATAAGTGATCCCGCCCCAAATATCAGCCGCTAAAACCACGGCATCGGCTGACGAGCAGGGCCGGGCTGAGTATACTGGCCGCACACTTTATCAAGCCCGGAACAATCAATGATTCACAGCATGACCGCCTACGCCCGCAAGGAATTCAAGGGCGACTGGGGCACAGCCGTTTGGGAAATTCGTTCGGTCAACCAGCGCTATCTGGAAACCTACATTCGCCTGCCGGAGCAACTGCGCAGCCTGGAACCGGTTCTGCGTGAGCGTTTCCGCGCCAAGCTGCAGCGCGGCAAGGTGGAGTGCAACCTGCGTTTCGAAGCCGCTCAGGCCGCTGCCAGCCAGCTCCACATCAATGAAGAGCTGGCCAAGCTGATCATCGACAGCGCCAGCTGGGTAATGAAAGAGGCGGGTCAGGGCCAGCTCAATCCGGTCGACGTGCTGCGCTGGCCGGGGGTCATGGCTGCCGCCGAGCAAGACATGGACGCGGTCGCCACCGAGCTGCTCGGCGGTTTTGACCAGACCATGGAAGATTTCCTCGCCTCCCGCGCCAGCGAAGGGGCCAACCTCAAGGCGCTGATCGAACAGCGTCTGGCCGGTA
Organism: Aeromonas sp. 602396; assembly: GCF_049173735.1. NCBI lineage: Bacteria > Pseudomonadati > Pseudomonadota > Gammaproteobacteria > Aeromonadales > Aeromonadaceae > Aeromonas > Aeromonas sp. 602396. The sequence continues at coordinate 170,626 of NZ_JAAKSD010000007.1, forward strand.
TTCAGGTGGAAGTGAAGAAGGTGCGCGTCCACCTGCCGCAGATCATCGAGTGGCAGCGCCAGAAGCTCACCGACCGTCTGGCCGAAGCCAAGGTGGAGCTGGATCCGGCCCGCATCGAACAGGAGATCGTGCTGCTGGCCCAGAAGATCGACGTGGCCGAAGAGCTGGATCGTCTGGAGATGCACATCAGCGAGACCAACAAGATCATGAAGAAGGGTGGCGCCTGTGGCCGTCGCCTCGACTTCATGATGCAGGAGTTCAACCGCGAGTCGAACACGCTTGGCTCCAAGTCGATCAACGCCGAAGTGACCCAGTCCGCCGTCGAGCTGAAGGTCCTCATCGAGCAGATGCGCGAGCAAATTCAGAACATCGAGTGATGGGTCGCTGACTATCCGGTTGTTACCTGCAAAAGAGCCCTTGATTCCTCAAGGGCTCTTTTATTTTCAGGCCATCGCACCTGTCGCCCGCCGCCGGTGAGTCAACGGCTGGGGAGAGCCCTAGCCTATCGGCATCACCAGCGCCGGTTGGTGAGGGTCGCTCAGCCGCTCGGCCAGATAGTCCACCAGCAGCCGCACCTTGGGGGAGAGGTGGCGGTTTTGGGGATAGAGGGCCCAGATCCCCTCCGCCGGGGCACGCAGTTCAGGCAGCAACTCGATCAGCTCGCCTCGGGCCAGATGGTCGCTCACGTAGTAGTCCGGCAGCTGGATGATGCCGATCCCCTTGAGCGCCGCATCCAGCAGGGCATGGCCGCTGTTGCACTGCAACAATCCGTGCACCCGTACGCTATGGGGGCGACCATTCAGGGTGAAGTGCCACTCGTCACTGTTGCCCACCAGACAGGTGTGGCGGGTCAGCTCGGAGAGGCTGTTGGGCATGCCGTGGCGAGCGGTGTAAGCCGGTGAGGCGCAGACATAGGGCACCCGCTGCGCCAGCTTGCGCGCCACCAGCGTCGAATCCTTGAGGTGGCCGAGCCGCAGCGCCAGATCGTAGCCCTCATGCACCAAATCCAGCAGCTGGTTGGTGAGGTTGAGGGTCACCTCCAGCTGGGGGAAACGCACCATGAAGTCGTTCACCAGCGGGGCGATGCGGCTCTCGCCGTAGGAGACGGGGGCCGTGATGCGCAGCGTTCCTTGCGGCACCGCCTGATGGCGCCCCACCGCCAGCTCCGCCTCATAGAGGTTGTCCAGCAGCTGACGGCAGTGGCGATAGTAGATCTCGCCAAGCTCGGTCAACCGCACCTGACGGGTGGTACGCAGCAGCAGCTTGGCCTGCAGCCGATCTTCCAGCTGTGCCACCTGCCGGCTCACTTGCGCCACCGACACTCCCAGCTTGCGCGCCGCCGGGGTAAAACCCCCCTGCTCCGCCACGCTGACAAATTCACAGATCCCTTCCCAGCTGAACATTATTACCTGTGTGTAAAAGTGATTTGAGATTTGCCCTCATTATCACCAAATCGGCGGGAAACTACACTGAATGCCCGAACTCATCTCTGTTCACCCTGCTCAACAATAAGGACATCCGTCATGGCACAGGTTCAAAGCATCAAGTGTAAGGCCGCCATCGCCTGGGGCCCGGGCCAGCCCCTCTCCATCGAAGAGGTCGAGGTCATGCCGCCGCAAGCGGGCGAGGTGCGGGTGCGCATCGTCGCCACCGGCGTCTGCCACACCGATGCCTTCACTCTCTCCGGTGAGGATCCGGAAGGGGTCTTCCCCTGCATTCTCGGTCACGAGGGAGGCGGCATCGTCGAATCGGTCGGCGAAGGGGTCACCAGCGTCAAGGTGGGGGATCACGTGATCCCGCTCTATACCCCCGAGTGCGGCGAGTGCAAATTCTGCAAATCCGGCAAGACCAACCTCTGCCAGAAGATCCGCGCCACCCAGGGTAAGGGGCTGATGCCGGACGGCACCACCCGCTTCTCGAAAGATGGCCAGCCCATCTATCACTACATGGGCACCTCCACCTTCAGCGAATACACGGTACTGCCTGAGATCTCCATCGCCAAGGTAGACCCGGCCGCCCCGCTGGAAGAGGTCTGCCTGCTCGGTTGTGGCGTCACCACCGGCATCGGCGCCGTGATGAACACCGCCAAGGTGAAAGAGGGTGAGAGCGTCGCCATCTTCGGGCTGGGGGGCATCGGCCTCTCGGCGGTGATCGGCGCCCGTCTGGCCAAGGCTGGGCGCATCATCGCCATCGATATCAACGAGAGCAAATTCGAGCTGGCCCGCAAGCTGGGCGCCACCGACTGCATCAACCCGAACGATTACGACAAACCGATTCAGGAGGTGATCGTCGAGCTGACCGACGGCGGCGTCGACTTCTCCTTCGAGTGCATCGGCAACGTCAAGGTGATGCGCGCGGCGCTGGAGTGCTGCCACAAGGGCTGGGGCGAGTCGGTCATTATCGGCGTCGCCGGAGCGGGTCAGGAGATCAGCACCCGTCCGTTCCAGCTGGTGACCGGCCGGGTCTGGCGCGGCAGCGCCTTCGGCGGGGTTCGCGGTCGCAGCGAGCTGCCGAGCTATGTGCAGCGCTACATGCAGGGTGAGTTCCGCCTAGATGACTTCATCACCCACACCATGGGGCTTGAGCAGATCAACGAGGCGTTCGAGTTGATGCACCAAGGCAAGAGCATCCGCACCGTTATCCACTACTGAGCATGATCACCCCGCCCGCCATCGTGGGCGGGGTGCAGGAGTCCTTCGATGAATCTGGAGATTATCAGCAGCAACAAGAGCTTCGGCGGCTGGCACAAGCGCTATCGCCACCACGCCAGCGTGCTCGGCTGCGAGATGAATTTTGCCATCTATCTGCCGCCCCAGGCCCTCACCGGCCAGAAGGTGCCCGTGCTCTACTGGCTCAGCGGTCTCACCTGCAACGATGAGAACTTCATGCAGAAGGCGGGTGCCCAGCGTATCGCCGCCGAGCTTGGCATCGCCCTGGTGGCGCCGGACACCAGCCCCCGCGGCGACGGCGTGGCCGACGATCCCGGTTATGACCTCGGCATGGGCGCGGGCTTTTACGTCAATGCCAGCCAGAGCCCCTGGCAGGCGCACTACCAGATGTATGACTACGTCACCCGCGAACTGCCTGACTTGATAGAGACCCACTTCCCGGTCTCGACCCGCCGCGCCATCAGCGGCCACTCCATGGGCGGTCACGGAGCGCTGATCGCCGCGTTGCGGGAGCCCGGTCGCTACCGCTCGGTGTCGGCCTTCAGTCCGATCTGCCACCCGAGCCGCTGCCCCTGGGGCCAGAAGGCGCTCGGCGCCTACCTCGGCAGCAATCCGCTGTTGTGGCAGGAGTGGGATGCCTGCCAGCTGCTGCGCCACCAGCCGGTCACACCGCTGCCAACTCTGGTGGATGTGGGGCTGGATGATCCCTTCCTCGCCGAGCAGTTGCATATTGATGCGCTGGCCGAAGTGGCCGCCAGCAAGGGGTGGCCACTGGAGCTCAACCGCCACGAGGGCTATGACCACAGCTACTACTTCGTGGCGAGCTTTATCGAGGCGCACCTGCGCTTTCACGCCCGCCACCTCTGATCAACACAGGCCCGTTACGGGCCTGTTTCAGTTGTGGTGATCGGTTGATATCAACTGCCCGCGCGGGTCACGCCGCCGGAGCCTGCGATCTGCTGCTCCACCTTGGGATCACCACAGTAGGCGATGTTGCCTGAGCCGGCGATGCCGACTTTCAGCGTCTCCTGCGCCCGTACCGCCACATCACCGCTACCGGCGATATTGACCTCTACCTCCTTGCCGCGCATCTCGCTCCCGAGCACATCACCAGATCCGGCAATGTTCAGCTCGATGGCCTGTGCCGAACCGCTGCCCAGCTCCAGACTGCCGGTGCCAGCGATATTGCCTTCCAACCGTTTCAACTCCAGCTGACTGGCAACGATGTCACCGGTACCGGCCACTGACAGCACCAGCTCATCCCCCTTGAAGCCGTTCAGATCGCCGTTGCCGGTCCCGGCCAATGCCAGTTCGTTCAGCTCCGGTAAGGTGATGGTCAGCTCCAGCGGCTCGGTAGGATCGAGCCGGTAACCCTCCTTCACCTCGATCTCCAGCTTGTCACCGCTCTCGGTCAGCACCAGATAGGGCAGCAGGTTCTCCTGCCCCTTGATCAGGATACCGCGCGGCTCCCCCGCAACCAGATGGAGGGTGGCAGGCACCCCCGCCAGCACCCGGGTCACCCCGTTACCAAGCGCCTGCTGGCGCTCGACCACAGCTCCCGTTCCGGTCACTCTGGTCTGATCCAGCCAGTGACAACCACTGAGCCCTGCCATCAACATGACAACCATCATCCATTTCATCGCTACTCTCCTCCTTATGTGTTGGCCATCCAGGGCCAATTGGTTTTCATGCTCTGCAAAGCGTGAGCCAAAAATTAACCTAATGATTCAAAAGGAAATAACCATTTCAACCAGAACAGACAGAAGAATCAAGAGAGCCATTTAGACCATATTTTGGTGAAAATAACCATTCTCGAACGGATATGATTGTGGCTGATTGGCGGGTCGTCCTGCCGGTCACTATGCTGACAGCCCGTGGAAGTTTTTAATTGCCCTGCCGGTCTGTTGAGCCAATAGTGGTACTTCGTGCGTACCAAGCTCTCCATTGCGGTAATGTCATTACCACTGTCTTGTCAGTCTTCACTGCCAACAAGGAGTCAGAGCGTGACCCAAGCAAGCCCTCTCTATTCCACTGCCACCGGTCTGCCGGAGCCGACTCGCACCCCGCTGCTGACCGGCAGCGATCCCGAGCAGAAACGGCGCGAGCTGCTCGCCTACTTCTGTCAGACCTTCGATCTCTACGACTCGCTGTTCGACTGTCTGGCCGATGAGCGGGCCTGGTTCAACAAGGCGATCCCGCTGCGCCACCCGCTCATCTTCTACTACGGCCACACCGCCGCCTTCTTTATCAACAAGCTGCTGGCGGCGCGCCTGATCGATCAGCGGCTGGATGCCCGCATCGAGGCCATGGTTGCCATCGGGGTGGACGAGATGAGCTGGGACGATCTGGACGAGACCCACTACGACTGGCCCAAGGTCAGCGAGCTGCGCAGCTATCGGGCCAAAGTCCGTTCGCTGGTGGGTGATTTCATCCGCCAGATGCCGCTCACCCTGCCCATCGACTGGCAGAGCCCGGCCTGGGTGATCCTGATGGGGATAGAGCACGAGCGCATCCACCTCGAGACCTCCAGCGTGCTGATCCGCCAGTTGCCGCTCGCCTGGGTGCGACCGCAGCCTTATTGGCCCACCTGTACCGAAGCCCGCCACCGCATTGACCTAGTACCCGCCAACAGCCTGCTGCCGGTGGCCGGCGGCAAGGTGCGCCTTGGCAAGCAGGACGCCACCTACGGCTGGGACAACGAATATGGCGAGCGCCAGATCGAGCTGGCCCCGTTTCAGGCCAGCCGCATGCTGGTGAGCAATGCCGAGTACCTCGCCTTCGTCCAGGCGGGCGGCTACGACCAGCAACAGTGGTGGGATGAGGAGGGATGGGGCTGGTGCCAGTACGCCAGGGCGCAGATGCCCACCTTCTGGGTGGGTGACCCCGCCGAGCCCGAACAATTGCAGCTGCGGCTGATGACCGAGCAGGTCGCCATCCCCTGGGACTGGCCGGTCGAGGTGAATCAGCTGGAAGCGGCCGCCTTCTGTCGCTGGAAGGCGGCACAGACCGGACTCCCCATCCAGCTGCCGAGCGAGGCGGAGTGGATGCTGCTGCGCGAGCAGCTACCCGGCGATCAGCCGGACTGGACGGAGGCACCCGGCAATATCAATCTGGCCCGCTTCGCCTCCTCCTGCCCGGTGGATGCCTGCCCGCAAGGGGAGTTCTTCGATCTGGTGGGCAATGTCTGGCAGTGGACCAGCACCGCCATCGATGGCTTCGACGGCTTTAAAATCCACCCGCTCTACGACGACTTCTCCACCCCCACCTTTGATGGCAAGCACACCCTGATCAAGGGGGGCAGCTGGATCAGCACGGGCAACGAAGCGCTCAAATCATCCCGTTACGCCTTCCGGCGTCACTTCTTCCAGCATGCGGGTTTCCGCTATCTGGTCTCCCGTTATCAGGAACCCGTTATCGTGAATCCCTATGAAACCGACACGCTCGTCGCTCAGTACCTCGACTTCCAGTACGGCCCGAGCCACTTCGGGGTAGCCAACTACGCCAAGACGCTTGCTGATCTTGCTGGCGAGCTGTGCAGCAACCACCAGCGGGCACTGGATATCGGCTGTGCCACCGGCCGCGCCAGCTTCGAACTGGCCCGCCACTTCCAGCATGTGGACGGGGTGGACTACTCGGCCCGCTTCATCGATGTGGCGCTGGCCCTCGCCAGCCAAGACAGCTTCCGCTACGCCATTCCGCTGGAGGGTGAACTGGTGGAGTATTGCGAGGCGCGCCTGTCGTGCCACGGGCTGGGGGCGATTCAGGCGGAGCGCATCCACTTCAGTCAGGGGGATGCCTGCAACCTCAAGCCCAAATATGACCACTACGATCTGGTGCTCGCCTCCAACCTGATCGACCGGCTGCGGGAGCCCGCCCGCTTCCTGCGGGATATCGCCCCGCGGCTGCGCAGCGGTGGCCTGCTGGTGCTCACCAGCCCCTATACCTGGCTGGCGGAATATACCCCACCCGCCAACTGGCTCGGTGGCATTCGTGAAAACGGCGAGGCGCTCACCACCTATCAGGCGCTGCAACGGCTGCTGGCGGCGGAGTTCGAGGAGCACTGCTCGCCGCGGGATGTGCCTTTCGTCATCCGCGAGACCGCCCGCAAATACCAGCACACGGTGGCGCAGCTCACCGTCTGGCGCAAACGCTAGTCCGCCGATCTGCATGCAGATGAAAAGAGGGAGGCCAACGGGCCTCCCTCTTGTTATGACAGTCAAAACGGCGCGAGTATCAATGCCCCTGCTCGTGATAGCGGCGCGCCAGCACGGCGCAGACCATCAGCTGGATCTGGTGGAAGATCATCAGCGGCAAGACCATGACACCGACGCTGGCGGCCGGGAACATGACGTTGGCCATCGGCACCCCGTTGGCGAGACTCTTCTTCGAACCGCAAAAGACGATGGTGATCTCGTCCGCCTTGTCGAAGCCGAGGCGACGGCTGATCCAGACGTTCCAGCAGAGCACCAGCGCCAGCAAGACACAGCTCAGCAGCACGATACTGGCCAGATCGTACCAGCCTACTTGATGCCAAATCCCCTGCACCACCGCCTCGCTGAAGGCGACGTAGACCACCAGCAGGATGGAACTCTGATCCAGCTTGCCGATGAGCGGCCGATGGCTGTCGACCCAGCGGCCAATGAGCGGACGCGACAGGTGGCCCACCACGAACGGCAGCATCAGCTGCATCATGATGGACTGGATGGAGTGCCAGGTGTCGATCCCCTCCCCCTGCACGTGGATCATCATCCCCACCAGCACCGGCGAGAGGAAGATGCCGAGGATGCTGGAGGCCGAGGCGCTGCACACCGCCGCCGACACATTGCCCCCCGCCATCGAGGTAAAGGCGATGGCCGACTGCACGGTGGCAGGCAGGGCGCAGAGATAGAGGAAGCCGAGGTAGATGGCCGGGCTCAGCCAGCTCGGTACCAGCGGGGTGAGCAGCAGCCCGAGCAGCGGAAACAGCACGAAGGTGCTGAGCATCACCACCAGATGGAGCCGCCAGTGGCCGAGGCCTGCCAGCAGGTTCTGGCGCGACAGCTTGGCGCCATGCATGAAGAACAAGAGCGCCACCGCCAGCTTGGTCAGCAGACCGAACCAGACGGCTACCTGCCCCTCGCAGGGAAAGAGGGAGGCCAGAGTGACCACCGCAATCAGCACAACAGTAAAGGGATCCAGACGCACGAAAGGTCTCCATCAGAAGGGCATCCTGCAGCCATGGCGACAGTCAGGATTGGGGAGGACAAGAAACAGAGCGGGAGATGTCTGGCACCTCCCGCTAAAACGAACCTCCAGCTTACCCCGATAACGGAGAGGCGCAACGTTGTGCAGCGGTTAATTGTTCATCAATGCTTAACGCCTTTGCTTTGTCGAATAGCGGAAGTTGATGAGCCGCGGCCAGATAGCGCCAAACCGGCGCGAAATGGATAAAAAAACGGGCGACCCAGGCCGCCCGTCTCGTTTTTTCGCTCAGCCGATCAGCGCTGGCTGGCCAGCTGGCCGTTGCCGGTTTTCTTCTCATTGCCGGCGAGCTTGCGAGCCTGCCGCTTCTCGAAGCGGGAGATCCACCAGTAGGCCAGCGCCGAAAAGACCGCGGTCATAAAGACGTTGATGAAGAAGGCGCGCACCAGATCCACCCCGGCCGGGAAGGCGGAGGCGCTCATGCTCACCACGAAGATGGCGATCAGCACCGACACCACGCCCATCCCGAACTTGCGCGACCCCATGCGGAAGTCGCGGGGAGTGTCGTCATGTTTCCAGCGGAACACGAAGTAGGCCACCATGATGAAGATCGGCGGCAACATGGCAGTGCCGGCGGTGAGGTTGATGGCGGTGTTCATCATCTGCTGCACCGACTCGGAACCGAAGCCGTTGACCACCAGCATCGCGAACACGAAGACAAACTGCCACCAGGCGGCGCGCACCGGCACGCCGTGCTCGTTGAGCTGGGTGGTCTTCTCGCCGTAAACCCCCTGCGGGATCTCGGAGAAGTGGATCTTCACCGGCGCCGAGGTCCACATCATCATGGAGCCGAACATGGCGATGAACAGCACCACGCCGACGAAGCGGCCCACCAGCGCCTCGGAGAGACCGAAGTATTGCGCCATGCCGGTGAAGATCTCCACCATGCCGCCGGCATAGGTGAGGCTCTCGCGCGGCACGAACACGTTCACCAACAGGGAACCGACCGCATACATGGTGCCGATGACGATACCGGCGCTGATGATCACCTTGATGAAGGACTTCTGGCCGCCCTTCACGTCATTGAGGTAGGCCGCTGCGGTCTCGGCACCACCCGCCGCCTGGAAGATCCAGCACATGATGCCGAGGGTCGCCCAGTTGACGGTAGGGGTCATCGCCTCCAGCGTGATGGGCTGGGCCGGTACATGATCGCCACTCAAAGCCATCAGGGCGCCCAGCACATAGATGGCGAACAGGGCAAAGACGCCGTAGGCCACTATTTCGGCAATCTTGCCGAGCCAGCTCGCCCCCTTGGTCGAGATGTGGGTCGCCGCTGCAAACAGCACGATGGAGATGATCGAGGTGACCATGGGCGAGAAGCTGTACTCATAGCCCAGCATGGCGTAGGAGGCGTAGGCGATGACGTTGGGCAGCAATGAGACGAACCAGAACAGGTTCACGAACCAGTAGAGAAACGAGCCCAGATAGGCCATCCGGGTGCCGAGCGGTTTTTTAAGCCAGTCGTACATCCCCGACTCGGAGTTTTTATTGGCCGAAACGAACTCGGCAATGATGAAAACGAACGGGATGAAGTAGACGATGGTCGCCAGCAGGAAGATGGGGGCTGAGCTGAGCCCCAGCTCGATGTTGTTGTTGACGATGTTGCGCACGTTGAACACGGCGGCAAAGGTCATCGACAACAGGGCAAACTTGCCTATGGTGCCGCGTACGGATTCAGACATGGTGTCCTCCAGTGGACTTGCGCTCCCTGCGGGTAACGCTGTGACTCTGTGATGTGTTTGGCAAGGGTCTGTCGGCCCCGCGCTTTACTCTCTTGTTATGATCGGGCCGCGTGGACGGCCTCGTTGCTGAACCGGTACCGTCTCCCGCACCGGCTCGCAATACCATTCAGACGATCGGAGTGCCCGGCGCCATCGGCACCCGCGGCTGCAGCAGCACGCTCTGGCTCTCGTCCGGGGTCTCGGCGCAGAGCAACATGCACTCGGATCGCTCGCCGCGCATTTTGGTGGGCTTGAGGTTGGTCAGTACCACCACCTCGCTGCCCATCAGCTCCTCTTCGCTGTAGTAGGGCACCAGACTGGTGACGGTCTGCAGCGGCCGCTCGCCACCCACGTCGATCTGGACGATGTAGAGTTTGTCGGCCCCGGGGTGACGCACCACCTCCAGCACCTTGCCCACCTTCATCTCGACCCGTTTGAATTCGGCAAACTCGATCGTCTCGCTCATGCTCTTTTCCTTTTCTGGTTCAACGGTTTGCGGGTGGCCAACGGCCACCCGGTTTGATTGGGATTCAATGCAGTGCCTATGGCGTCTGCATGGCAACCTGCGCTGTCGGCTGGGCCTCTTTCGCGCGCGCTTCGGCGCTGAGGGAGGCCTCGTATCTGTTGTATTTCCACCAGGCGAAGCCGAGGAAGATCACGATCCCGCCGACGTTGTAGAAGATGATGGTCATGATGTCGGCACCGGTCGGGAAGGTGGAGGCGAGGAAGCCCACCGAGAAGATGGCGATCAGCACCGAGACCACGGCGATGCCGGTGGTACGCGAACCCATCTTGAACTCCCGCGGCAGGTGGTCGAGCTTCAGGCGCAGATTGAGGTAGGCCAGCATGATGAACAGCGGCGGCAGCATGGAGGCGGCGGCGGTCATGTTGATGACGGTGTTCATCAGATCCTGCGCGGTGTTGGAGCCCAGGGTCGGGATCACCATCAGCGGCAGCACGATGAGGTACTGGATCCAGGCTGCACGGGCGGGCACGCCGTTCTCGTTCAGCTCGACCGTCTTCTTGCCGAAGATGCCGGCCGGGATTTCGGAGAAGAAGATCTTCACCGGGGTCGCCGTCCACATCAGCAGGGAGCCGAACATGGCGGTGAAGGAGACCAGCCCGACGAAGCGGTTCATCAGGATCTCCGGCAGGCCGAAGTAGGCCGCCAGCCCCTCAAATACCTGCACCGAGCCGCCGGTATATTTCAGGGTGCCGCTCGGCACGAACACGTTGATCAACAGCGAGGCGATGGAGTAGAGCACCCCGATAAAGATCCCGGCGATGATGATCACTTTCACGAAGGACTTGGAGCCCCCTTTCACGTCATTGACATAGACCGCCACCGACTCGGCGCCACCGGCCGCCATAAAGATCCAGGTGGTGATGCCGAGGAAGGCCCAGCTGAAATCGGGGACCATGGCCTCGACCGTGATGGGGTCAGCCGGCTGCACGCCGCCCACCAGTGCCGCACCCGCCAGCAGGATGTAGGAGAGGGTCAGCAGCAGCATCAGGGACGAGGTCACCGAGGTGATGGGACCGAGCATCTTGGCACCGTTGGTAGAGACGTAGGTGGCAAAGGCAAACAGCACCATGCTCAATGCCGTGGTCGCCACCGGTGTGAGAATGTACTCGTAGCCGAGAAAGGCATAGGAGGCGTAGGCGATAACCCGCGGCAGCAGCGAGGTGAAGAAGAACAGGTTCACGAACCAGTAGGTGTAGGCGGAGATAAAGGCCCAGCGACCGCCGAGGGAGCTCTTCACCCAGGCATACACCCCTGCTTCGGAGTTTTTGTTCAGTGATACGAACTCCGCAATGATGAGGCAGAACGGAATGAAGTAAAAAATGGTGGCCAGAAAGAACATCGGGGCCGAGGCCAGACCGATCTCGATGTTGTTGTTGATGACGTTGTTGAAGCTGAATACCGCCGCGAAGGTGAGCGACAGCAGACCAAACTTGCCTATCGTATTGCGTTTGGAATCAGACATGGTGCATCTCCAGACCTGTAGTTATTGCCGCGAAAGGGCGGGGCATGATTTGTAGGGTGAGCCCCGCCCTTCCGGCTTTTATCAGTGCAGAACCGGCGGCTTGTTATTTGTTCTTGAAGTAGCCGCCTTCGACGGTGACCTTGATGATCACCTTGCGCACCTGGCTGTCGCCGACGAATCGGTAGGCCTCGTCGTTCTCGAAGATCACCACCTGCCCGTTGCCCACCTGCTGGCGCTCACGCACCTCACCGGCCAGCCACTCGCGGTCTGTGGTGTCGTCATAGGCCTGCTCGACCGCCAGCTCCGATTTGGGGGCCCACTCCACCGTCTCTGCTCCTTCCAGGTAGTAGTGAACGTCGAAGTAGCGGCGCTGCCCCTCGAACAGTGAGGTGGCCGGGCTGGCCCCTTCCTGCAAGCGGTAGGTGAGGGAGTCACCGATGGAGTGGCAGATACCGGGTTTGAGGTTGGCCAGGTTGTTGATGGCCTCCACGCAGCGGCCCCACTTCTTGCCCTCCCGGTAGATGTTTTTGAACAGGGTCAGGTTGTCCAGGGTGATCATGCGAGGTTCCTCCCGCCGTTGATGGTGAGATCGAGCCCGGCCAGCGCAGCCGGATTGAGGTTGCCACGGGCGATGGGCAGCAGGGTCAGGCCGAAGCTGAACGGCTCGAAGCGCACCCGCCAGGAGTCCAGCACCTCGGAGCCCCAGGAGTTGGAACCCAGTCCCAGCACCTTGTGATCCAGATTGAGGGTGAGATAACCGCTCGGTTCCAGCTCGTTGATGTGCTGCGCCGCGTGGATATGCTCCCAGCTGTAGGGCCAGACGCTCAGGTTGATGGGGGCATCAGGCCGCACGTAGAGACCGGCGCCGTGGCGGTTGGTCAGGGTCGCCCAGCGCACCTGCTGGCGGTTGCCGTTATCCTGCGGGAAGGGGTAGTGCTCCCACATCTCGCTGACTGTGCTCTGGAAGCTGTCGATCCAGTTGCTCTGGCGGCTGTCCTGATAGTTCTCCCCCGGGCCCATGCCGTAGTAGTGCACCCGGTCGAGATCCTGACGAATGCCCAGCTCGAAGCCGATCTTGGGGATGATGTCGTCATAACCGCCATAGGGCTGACCGGACAGCGCAACGTGCAGCTGACCGTTCGGGCTCAGGGTGTAGACGTAGCGGCAGCGCATGCCGAAGTCGAACACCGGCGGCGCGATCAGGCTCTCGACCGTCACCTCGACCGCCTCGCCCAGCTGACGCCAGCTTAAGGTGCGGAAGTGCTCCTGCATGATCTGCAGGTGGTTCGGGTGCCACAGGCTCTCGTACTCCTGCTTGTGGTTGTCGATCATCGGCTTGAAGAAGGTGAGACGCGGCGCCCGCTCGATAAGCTCATTGCCATCTTGCTGCCAGCTCACCAGCTTGCCATCGAGGCGCGAGAAGCGCAGGGCGAAGCCGCTGCCGCTCAAGGTCAGGTCAAGGCGCTCATCGGCAATCTGCAACGGAGTGGCGTTGGGGTTGGCAAAGAGCTGCAGCTGGCGAGTCGACTCTTTCAGCTGGAACTGGTACTGGCCCAGCTCGTGCTCCGCCGCGCTGTAGCGGGTGGCAGTGGCCTTGATGACCCGCAGCTGGGCAAAGGTTTCCCGCCCATCGAGGGATGGCAGCTCGAGCTGCAACTCGGTGGTGGCACCGGGGGCAACCCCTTCCAGCCGGATTTGCTGGCTGGCCAGCAGCTCGCCCTCGGCCTTCACCTCGACCAGTAGACGGATATCGTCGAGAGTGGAGAACCAGTAGCGGTTTTCCACCGCCAGCTTGCCGCTCGCCAGATCCAGCGCCCGCACCTTGACAGGGCAGATCACCTGCTTGTATTCGCGCAGGCCCGGCCCCGGGGTCTGATCCGGATAGATGAGGCCATCCATGCAGAAGTTGTAGTTGTTGGGGTAGTCGCCGTAGTCGCCGCCGTACTTGTAGACCGGGCGGCCCTGCTCGTCCTGATCCAGAATGCCGTGATCGCACCACTCCCAGATGTAGTGGCCCTGAATGTGGGGATGACGGTCGAACACCTGCTGGTATTCGCTCAGGCCACCCGGGCCGTTGCCCATGGCGTGGGCGTATTCGCAGAGGATGCGTGGCTTCTCCATCGGGAACTCGCCGAAGCAGTTCATCTGGGAGACACGGGAATACATGGTACTCACCACATCCACCACCTCGGCATCGCGATCCTCTTCGTAGTGCACCAGCCTGGTCGGGTCGATCGCCTTGCAGCGCTGGTACATGGCTCTGATGTTGCAGCCGTAGCCTGACTCGTTACCGAGCGACCAGATGATGATGGAGGGGTGGTTCTTCTGGGCATGAACATGGCGCTCGATGCGATCCACGAACACCGGCTCCCAGAAGGGGTCGTCGGTGATGCGGCTGAGATCGCCGACGTTGGCAAAACCGTGGGTCTCCACGTCGGTCTCCGCCATCACAAACAGACCGTACTGGTCGCACAGCTCGTAGAAGCGCGGGTCGTTCGGGTAGTGGGCGGTGCGCACCGAGTTGAGGTTGTGCTGCTTCATCAGCACGATATCGCGTTCAACACGGTCCATGCCGACCGCGCGGCTCTTGAGGTGATCGTTGTCGTGACGGTTCACCCCGTGCAGCTTGAGGTAGTGGCCGTTGACGTAGAAGAGGCCATCCTTGACCTTGATTTCACGCACCCCGACTCGCTGCGGGATCACTTCCAGCAGCTCGCCCTGACCGTTGTAGAGGGAGAGTTGCAGCTGATAGAGGTAAGGATCTTCGGCACTCCAGAGATGGGGGTTGGCCAGATCCAGCGTGAAGCGGCAATCACACTTGCCGTCGATGGCGAGATGGTCGAGCGAGCCACTGGCGATCTCGCTGCCCTGATCCAGCAGCGACCAGACTAGGCGGTGATCACGGGCAGGCGCCCCCAGATTTTCCAGCTGGATATCGCAGCTCAGGGTAGCGCTTTGATTGTCATCCGCCAGCGCGGTGCGGATGAAGAAATCCTGCACATGGGCGGCCGGTTTGCCCACCAGATAGACGTCGCGGAAGATCCCCGCCATCCACCACATGTCCTGATCTTCGATGTAAGTGGAGTCAGCCCACTGCATCACCCGCACTGACAGCAGGTTCTCGCCAATGTTGGCGTAGGCACTGATATCGAACTCGGCGGTGAGGCGGCTCCCCTTGCTGAAGCCAACGTAGTGGCCGTTCACATAGACCTCGAAGTAGGTCTCCACCCCATCAAACTTGATGATCACCTGCTCGCCGTCCCAGGCCGGGCTCAGCGTGAAGCTGCGCTGATAGGCACCGGTGGGGTTGTTGGTCGGCACGAAGGGCACGTCGATGGGGAAGGGAAAACCTTCGTCGGTGTACTGCAGCTGGCCATGCCCTTCCATCTGCCACATGTTGGGCACGGTGATCTGGCCCCATTCGTTCATGGGGCTGTGATAGAAGGCCTCCGGCACCTGCAGGGGGTGGTCGAAGTAGTGGAACTGCCACTGGCCGCCAAGGCTCAGAAAACGGCGGCTCAGCTCGCGCTGCATGGTGGCCGCCAGCGCGTGGTCGGCATAAGAGAAGAAGTAGGCGCGCGGGGCCAGCCTGTTTTCACCAACAAATTGGACGTTTTCCCAGTTATTCACATGTCCTCCCGGAACAAGGCAACTTTGACTGGGTAAACTCTAGATAAAAATTTACTAAATATCAGCTTTGAATTGGTAAAGTTTTAACCTGATCACAATGAACAGATGGTTTTGTGAGCGAGATCAGAAGCGGGAGATAAAGGAGGGCAAGATATGGATGAGTGGCATAGATGTTGATAGTAGCTGGCTGTTCTGCAATAAAATCAACTATAAAACAATATGATATGAAGTTACTGGATGATATGGGAAAGAGGTTTGCTTGGGAGAGGTGTCGCACCACCACAAGATGGCGCGACTAAAAAGCAGAGTATTTTACTAAAATCAGCGAGTGGTGCCGCGCAGGGTCAGCTTGCTCGGTACCAGCACCCGGAGTGGAATATCCCGCTCGTCACGCAGCCGCTCAACCAGCAAATTGACCCCCTGGGAGCCCATCAACTCGGAGTGGATCCGCACCGTTGAGAGCGGCGGGAAGGTGAACTTGGCGGTCGGAATATCGTTGACGCTGATAAGCTCGATCTGCTGGGGAATCGCCAATCCCTTCTCATGAATGGCACGCAGCACACCGATGGCGATGGAGTCGGAGGCGACGAACAGCGCCTTGGGCCAGTCGCCGGCCAGCATCTCCTTCGCCAACTGGTAGCCGGAAGCGCTGGAGAAGTCGCCACGATAGAGATCGCTCTCCTGCACCACCCCCAGCCGCTGGCCATAATCCCGGAAAGCCAGTTCACGCAGGTCCGGATTCTCATCCTGGCCACCGATATAACCGATACGCTGGTGCCCCTGCGCAATAAAGTAATCGACGACCTGCTGGCTGATCAGGGCGAGATCCACATCGACCGAGTCAAACTCTCCCTGTGAACGGCAGTCGACAAACACCAGCTGGCTGGAACAAGCCCTGAGCTGGACGAGACGCTCGGCTGTGAGGGTACCGACCACCAGAATGCCATCCACGGCGCTCAGTTCGCGCCCTTCACCGCAGTTGTAGAGATGGGTCAGTTCGATATTGAGGCGGGCACTCTGGGTCTCGATGCCATAACGGATAGCGAGATAGTAAGGGTCGTTGACCTCGGTACTCTGGGGATAGGCATAGACCACCAGAAAGTGCAGCTTGCTCTTGTGCACCCCCTTTCGGGCGCTGCTGGTCTTGTACTCAAGCCGTTCGGCAATCTCGAAGATCCGCTGCTTGGTCTCTTCCTTGACGCTCAGGCTGGGATCCTCGTTCAGTACCCGGGATACCGTGGCGAGAGAAACCCCCGCTTCCTGTGCAATTTCCTTCAACGTAGCCATCAATACCTCGCTGGCAGCATCACGTGTTAATCGGCAACGGCTAAAGAGTAACGGGCAATCCCTTGATAGCCCAGCACTTTTACTAAAATGCCGGCGGCAGTGCAGTTTTTGGAAGACAGAAATGCAAAAAGGCCTCCCGAATGGGAGGCCTCTTCTAAATAGGTGCCTGACAGTGTCCTACTCTCGCATGGCGAATGCCACACTACCATCGGCGCTACCGCGTTTCACTTCTGAGTTCGGCATGGGA
>NZ_JAAKSD010000008.1:0-174387 GCF_049173735.1 Aeromonas sp. 602396
GACTGGAGCGGGGTCGTGAATGGCAATGTGGCGGGGACCACGGACGAGGGTGGGGCAGACAGCAAGCCCTTCACCGTGACCGTCACTGCAACTAATGATGCTCCCATGCTGACTGTCTCGGATCTGCGCATATCCGAGGAGGGATTACCGGGATCCAATCCAGACAATTCACCCAATCCCGGCGATATTACCGATAGCACCTCGACCCATGCGACGGCAAGTGTGACAGATATCGACAGCAATACCTTTACGTTCACTCTTTCTGCTCCATCTGGCCTGAGCTCTGGAGGGGTACCAGTTGTGTGGAGTGGTATAGGGTCTGCGACACTGGTGGGTTCAGCGGGAGGGATCCCAGTCATACAAGTATCTGTAGATCCGGTTGGTAAATATACCGTCACCTTGCTGGGGCCCATCGATCATGAATTTGGAGACAATAAGGAAGGACTGAAGACATTTACCTTCAACCTGTCAGCCAGTGATGGTGACTTGAGTGATACCAAGCAGGTCAGTGTTGTTATTGAAGACGATATGCCCGTGATCACAGGCATCGAAAGTCTGGAAGTGATGAATGTAGCCGACATCACTACCGGTGGATTGTTTGGCGTCTCTTTTGGTGCTGATGGCCCTCTGGGTACTGGTGGACTGAAACTGACTGGATGGCCTGATTTGGCAGGGATCACCGAAACCTTGTCGACTGATGGCAAGACTCTGGTAGCAACCATTGATGGTAGTGGGCAGCCACCTAAAGTGTTCTATACATTGACACTCAATGACGACAATACTTACAGCTTTGAACTGGTTACTCCCCAGCCAACCCAAACTTTCTCGATCGGGGCACAGTTCGGTGCTGGCGGGCCTGTTGAGACGATCGGAGTTACTGCTGGCGGGATTGGTGTACTGTTCGATGGTCTGCTGTTCAATGGCAGCGTCAATAATCCTCAGGATCTGCCGGGGAGTGATGCAGATAATCTCAACCCGAACAACAATGGTTTCGGGATTAAGAACGGCAACCTGGACAATAACGAAGGGTTCAAGGTATCCACGACTGCAGCCGTTGATGGGCTCTCTTTCAACGTCTACGGGGTTGGCAACACCAATACCAGCACCATACAGTGGGTGGCTTATGCTGCCGATGGCGTGACCGTCGTCGATTCCGGAGAGCTTGTTCTGTCAGGACTCAAAGGGTCGATGCAGTTGGCCAGCATAGAACCCGATGGGGAGTTCAGCCAGCTTTATGTCCGCTTTGTGCTGAATGGCAATGACTCGGTGAGGATCGAGAATTTCGGAGTGATCGACAAGATCACGCCTCCTGATATTGACCTTGATTTCAGTGCTACCTTGACTGATGCCGATGGAGATAAAGCCAGCGCCAACTTTACTGTATCGGTCAAGAGCAATGAGCCTCCCGTCGCGTCCAATATTCTGGTTGTGGGCAGCAACACCTCGGATACCCCCGACACTACCGGGACCCCCGGCACGGATGATGATCACAAGGTGCCCAACTCCAACGGTAGTGTGGATGGTCTGGTTGCAGGCGGTGCTGGTCACGATATTGTGGTGGGGGACATCGGCGGCACCAGTACCAATTTCATCCCGGGTGAGAATTACAATATTGCCCTGGTGGTCGATGTGTCTGGAAGTATGGCTGGAGCACGACTGAATATGCTCAAGGCCTCCCTGACCCATTTGGCCAACCAGTTGAAAGATCATGATGGTGAGATCAATGTCACCTTGATTGGTTTTGCGGCGAATGCCAGCGAGAGTGTGACAATAGTAGGGCTTGATGCCAGTAATGTGAGCAACCTGACCAATGCCATTGATGCACTGGTTGCCAATGGTGGCACCAACTATGAAGCCGCGTTCAATCAGGCCGTGCAGTGGTTCAATGATGGTAGCAAGGCTGCTCCCGGTTACCAGAACCTGACATTCTTTGTCACGGATGGTAACCCGACTTACTACCTCAATGACAGCAATCAGGTCGCCGGACCAGGCAACAGCACCACATTTGAGGTGATCAAGGAGTCGGTGGATGCTTTTGTTTCACTCAGTGCCATCAGCCAGGTCAATGCAATCGGGGTGACCAATGATGTTAACAAGGATTTGTTGAAGTTCTTTGATAACACGACTGAAACGGCAGATCAGTTTTACTCGGCAGGCAGCTTCCTTGACTTGGCCACATTTGGTAGTGGTAGCGGCATAAATGCCGCCTCGGGATGGGTGCTCAGTGGTGATGCTCAGGGATCGCATACTGTTACAAATGGAAGCTTGCGGATCCGGGATGATCGAACCGGTTCTGATTCTGACAGGACAATATTGGCGCTCGCCGTGGCCAATGCCATCCAGGTTTCTGCGGCACAAGCCGGAGCAAGTCTGCAGTTCCAGTATGCCTTGAATGGTGTTAATAGCAGCGACAGCTTCACCTGGAAGTTGGTGAAACTCGAGGGTGGCGTCTGGGATATGCTCAATCCAGTGCAAACGGGCACCATTACTGGCGTTAGTTCATCTGTTTTGACGGCTTACAGCACTATCACAACCGATGGACTGCCTGTCGGGCAATACGGGTTTGTGTTCGAACTGCTCGACAGCTCCAATGACCGGAATGCTGAGGTACGGATAGACAATATCCGGATCGAGCAGGGTTTCAATGCCCCGATCGGCGATGCCCAGATTGTGACCAGTGCCGAGCAGTTGACGGCAGCCCTGACCGAGGGGGATCAGATTACTGTGTTGCTGGGGGCCGGCAATGACGTGGCCGATGGTGGTGTTGGCAATGACATCCTGTTTGGCGATGTACTCAATACCGATACGCTGGCCAGCGAGTTGGGACTGGATCTGCCCCAAGGTTCTGGTTGGCTGGTATTTGAAACGCTGGAGTCCAGTCATGGGTGGACACGTGAACAGACGGTGGATTACATCCGGACCCATATTACTGAGCTGAGTGGGGAGAGTAGCCGCAGTGGTGGTAATGACACCCTATATGGTGGCAGTGGCAACGATATCCTTTTTGGCCAGGAAGGGAACGACACCCTTGTTGGAGGTGTCGGTGATGATTATCTGGATGGTGGTTCTGGTAGCGATATACTCACGGGCGACCTTGGTAAGGACATTCTGATCGGCGGCCTTGGCAGCGATACCATGACCGGTGGTGGGGAGAGTGACACCTTCAAGTGGCTGGCGGGGGATGCGGACGGCAGTATCGATACCATTACTGATTTCACTTTAGGTGATACCAACAATGGTGGAGATGTACTGGATCTCTCGGATCTGCTGGTCGGCGTACCTGCAGTGGGGAACAACGAGGATCTGGCAGCCGTGCTGGACAACTATCTGCAGTTCAACACGACGACCAAGACGTTGACGATAGATCCTGCCGGGGCCGGTGGGAGCCCGGAACTGACCATCCAGTTCCAGAACTCACTCGACCTCGCCTCACTGGGCTCCAATCAGGAGATCATCAAGCACTTGCTGGATGACGGTAACTTGAAGGTTGATCCGTAACCCTCTCTCGGGGCCGGGCTTGCCTGGCCCCTGTTTTTTCTTTAGGTGGATGGATAAGATAGCGGCCGTAGAAGAGAGGGTAATCATGCAGTCATTCAACTGGGTCGACATTGATGGCATCCGTTATAGCTGGGATGGACAGGGCAACATTACCTGCGCAGGTCAGTTTGGCTATCAGGCCTCGATCGCCGGTGATCGGCTGGATGGGATGGAGATAGAGAATGAGGCCGGTGATGTCGCGGGCTCGCTCTATGTTGACTTTGCTGCAGCCTCTATCACCTATGTGCCTGTTTTGGATACCGAGTCTGCCCATAACATGATTCTGGTTGGCCATGAGCAGGGTCAGCAGGAGTATCCACTGGTCAGTTTTCACCCTCCGTTGTTGCAAAATTTGCTTGGGCCGTCTGATACCATCCCTTGGTCTGCGATGGAGGAGGCAATTGGTGGCACCGATCTCGGACAGGCGGTGCAAGGACATGTTCTGTCGTGGGACTCGTTCCATTTCGATGATGAGGTGCAGGTCTGCGGTGCGACATCGTCACAAGATAAGGTAGAGCAGAGCCCAGATGTCTGCAGCGTGGTCACCATCAGTCTCGATCTGACCAATCAGATACTGGATCAGTTCCCCCCCTCGCATGATATATGAATCCCGTAGCTGCACGGGCATAATGGCCTCAATCTTTTCGATTGAGGTTTTTTTCTATGTGGCGTCCCCTTCTTACTCTTTCCGCTCTGGTTGTCAGTGCTCCGCTGCTGGCGATTGAAGTGCCGCAAGCGCCCCATCTGGTGGTGAGTGGTTATGCCGAGCAGAAGACCGAACCCGATATGCTCACCCTCAATGTGGCGGTGAGTGCACTGGATAAGCAGGGCCTCAAGGCCAAGCAGCAGGTCGATACCAAGGTCGCAGCCTTTTTCAGCCAACTGGAAGGGCTGGGGATCAAGCGCAGCGATGTTGAGGCTGGCAACCTGATGGTCTCTCCGGAATATCAGTATGGCGAGAACAAGAAGCCGGTATTGTTGGGATACCGTGCTCAGCGACAATTGGCGGTGAAGCTCTATCAGCTCGACAAGTTGAGCCCCCTGATGGATACCGCACTCAAAGCCGGGCTGGAGTCCGTATCCCAGATTGAGTACGGGTTGAAATCGCCGCAGGTCATCAAGGAGCAGGCCCGTTTGAATGCCGTTGAGGATGCCAAAACCAAGGCTGAATCTCTGGCCAAGGCCTTCGGGATGAAGCTTGGCAAGGTCTACAGTGTGGAGTACCGCAATGCTTCGCCCATTACCGCCTACAGCCGCAACCTGAAGGTAGTGCAGGCCATGGCGATGGCTGCACCTGCGGCGGATATGGCGGACAACAGCTATCAACAACAGCAGATCACGGTAAGTGATAATATTGAGGCTGTTTTCTTGCTGGAGTGATGCCCGTCGTTTAAGTCCAGTCATGAACACCCCCGCCATTTGCGGCGGGGTTTCTATTGCGCATCGATGCAGATATAAAAAAGCCGACGCTCGTGTTTACTAAATCGAGCATCGGCTTTTTGTTGCGCTGGGTTTATCAGGCGGTCACAGCATCAGCCTTGGTCGCTTCCGGCGCCGGGTTGCGGATGAGGTAATCAAACGCACCCAGTGCGGCGGTGGCGCCAGCACCCATGGAGATGATGATCTGCTTGAACGGTACCGTGGTGGCATCGCCAGCGGCGTAGACGCCGGGCAGGGAGGTCGCCCCTTTGGTATCGATCTCGATCTCGCCAAAGCGGGTCATGGCAATCTCGCTCCCTTTGAGGAACTCAGTGTTCGGTACCAGGCCGATCTGGACGAAGATGCCCGCTACCGCCAGGTGCTTGATCTCACCTGTGGTGCGATCTTCGTAATCCATGCCGACCACCTTGCTGCCATCACCGATCACTTCGGTGGTGCGAGCGCTCATGATGATGTCGATATTGCCCATGGAGCGAGCCTTCTTCTGCAGCACTTCATCGGCACGCAGGGTGTCGGCGAACTCCACCACAGTCACATGCTCGACGATGCCAGCCAGATCGATGGCCGCCTCGATACCGGAGTTACCGCCACCAATCACAGCTACTCGCTTGCCCTTGAAGAAGGGGCCATCGCAGTGCGGGCAGTAGGCCACGCCCTTGGTGCGGTACTCAAGCTCGCCCGGTACGTTCAGATCACGCCAGCGGGCACCGGTAGCCAGGATCACGGCGCGGCTCTTCAAGGTGGCACCAGAGGCGAGATCCACGTTCACATATCCATCTTTGCTGATGGCGGCGGCGCGCTGTTCGGTTATCACTTCCACGCCGTACTGTTTGACGTGCTGCTCCAGGCTGGCGGCCAGTTTGGGGCCTTCGGTGTAGGGCACGGAGATAAAGTTCTCGATACCGACGGTGTCCATCACCTGACCACCGAAACGCTCGGCAACGATGGCGGTGCGAATGCCTTTACGGGCGGCATAGATGGCCGCTGCGGCGCCAGCCGGGCCACCGCCCACCACCAGTACGTCGTAGGGATCTTTCTCATTCAGCTCGGCAGCCTTGCGCTCGGCGGCGCCGGTGTCGAGTTTGGCGACGATCTCTTCCAGCGATATCCGGCCCTGGCTGAACGGTTGACCGTTCAGGTAAACATTCGGTACCGCCATGATTTGACGCTCGGCGACCTCTTCCTGGAACAGGGCGCCGTCGATCATGGTGTGAGTGATGCCGGGGTTCAGGGTCGCCATCAGGTTGAGGGCCTGTACTACGTCCGGGCAGTTGTGGCAGGAGAGGGAGATATAGGTCTCGAAGTGGAACTCACCTTTGAGATTGCGGATCTGCTCCTGCACTGCCGCATCGGCCTTGGAGGGGTGGCCGCCGCTTTGCAGCAGGGCGAGTACCAGAGAGGTAAATTCATGACCCATGGGGATGCCGGCAAAGTGAACACGCGGTGCTTGGCCCTGGGGCGCGACGCTCATGGAAGGCTTGCGAACGGCAGTGCCAGAGGTCTGGGTGATCTTGGGGGACATCTCGGCGATCTCGCTGGCCAGTGCCAGCAGCTCTGCAGATTTGTCGCTGTCGTTGCCGGACACGCTGATCTCGATGGGATTGACGATGTACTGCAGATAGGTGTTCAGCTGTTGTTTGAGGTTGGTATCCAACATGGTCGAATTCCTTCTTGTAATGGCGAGTTGGCATTAAATGTGAGTCGGTCTGCTTTCAGGCCTATTTGGCAATGCCGGAAAGCAGACCGGCCCTTATGCGGGCCGGTCTTGGAAGCGGGAGGCTTAGATCTTGCCTACCAGATCCAGGGACGGGGCCAGAGTGGCTTCGCCTTCTTTCCATTTAGCCGGGCACACTTCACCCGGGTGGGAAGCAACGTACTGGGCTGCTTTGACTTTGCGCAGCAGTTCCAGTGCGTCACGGCCGATGCCGCCAGCGTTGATCTCGACGATCTGGATGATGCCCTGCGGGTCAATCACGAAGGTACCGCGGTCAGCCAGACCAGCTTCTTCGATCATCACGCCGAAGTTGCGGGTGATGGTACCAGTCGGGTCACCAATCATCGGGTACTGGATCTTCTGAATGGTGTCAGAAGTGTCGTGCCATGCTTTGTGAGTGAAGTGGGTATCGGTAGAGACAGAGTAGATCTCAACGCCCAGCTTCTGGAATTCAGCGTAGTTGTCAGCCAGGTCGCCCAGCTCGGTCGGGCAAACGAAGGTGAAGTCAGCCGGGTAGAAGAAGACCACGGACCACTTGCCTTTCAGGTCAGCGTCAGACACCTGAACGAATTTACCATTGTGGTAGGCGGTAGCATTGAACGGCTTGATTTCAGTGTTGATGTAGGTAGACATGTAATTGCTCCTTGGTGATGTACATATGCCGGTCTGGTGTTGAAGAGTCTGCCAGACGAGGCGCTTAACTTTCGATGGATTCATCATAGGGGCTTCCACTAATCGAGAAAAGCCGCAATTTTGAATCGCTTAAATCTACTTATTAGATAACTCACTATGGCTGTACCTAACATGAATATCTCAGGCCTACTGAGATAACTCCTTGTCGTGGTTCAATATCTGTGCGCTACATCGCCTTTTCAAGGCATGGGAAGAGGTGTGCAGAGCCACGATAACGCGATGAGATAAACGGTGGTGCAAACATATAGAGCAAACAGGTGGCGAGGAGGTTGAGACCGTTCCTCGCAGCGATGGGGGATGTGCTGACAAGGGGGAGAGCAGAAAACGCGGATAAAAAAATCCCGGCGCTATCGCAACGACAGGGCCGGGTCATCAAACAAGGAATGGCTATATAAACAAATGCTTTACAGCAAAGACTAACTACGGGGTGTGCAAACTTGCAGACATATGAGAGGAAGATAATGGGTGCACAATCCCTCGTCTTCCCCTCGGCAACTATTGCATGGGAGGGATAATAGTGTGACGCAGATCACAAGGCAAGTGTTTGTTGTAATTTTTCAATCAAAATGAAAGTGTTTCATCATTTCAGCTTATTTAGACGGCTGAAAACGCTTTTATTGTAATTTAATTACAACTTAATCTATCAAAAGTCGGTAGGTGGTTCCTGCTCTTCCATCAATTCCAGCAGGTTGATGGCCACGGCAATAAAGTCCGACTCGGTGACAATGCCGATTAGCTTGCGTCCTTTGAGTACCGGCAGGCAGCCATATCTGTGGCGCTGCAGGTAAAGTGCTGCCTCCTTGATGCCGGCGTGAGGATCTACGCTCGCCACTTGCCGTGTCATGATCTCGTCGAGTTGCACGCTGTCGGTAAATTCGGCTTCCCGCTCCGGGCTGATGAGCAGCAGCTTGGATTCCCGGGTGGCCAGGATATCGGTGAGAGTTACCAACCCCAGCAGGTGATGCTGCTCGTCGACGATGGGAATGTGGCGGATTCGCTCCTGCTGCATCAGGTCCATCGCCTGTTTGACACTGTTTGACGGACCCAGAGTGAAGGGGTGTTCGGTCATGATTTCGGATAGGGTCATCATGGTGGGCCTCCTTGTGTATCTGCTTTCACCCTAGCCCAGCGCCCATTGGCAAAACATGATCAGGGTCAATACAGAACATTAAAGAATCATTAACCGGATGTGTGTCTCAATATTGCTCGCTACCCCTTGTCTCTCTTGGGTTTTTGGTCTTTTGGGTTGCCTTGGAAGATGGGGATAACTAGACTAGCCGCCGATTCCCCCCGAGGTGAAAGATGCAAGTATCCGATTTTCATTTTGATCTGCCAGACGAGCTGATTGCCCGCTATCCGATGGCAGAGCGTACTGCCAGCCGCCTGTTGCAGCTCGATGGTCAGACTGGCGCCCTGCGCCACGGTCAATTTGTGGATGTGCTGGATCAGCTCAATCCGGGTGACCTGCTGGTATTCAATAACACCCGTGTCATTCCGGCTCGCATGTTTGGCCAGAAGGCCAGCGGCGGCAAGCTGGAGGTACTGGTCGAGCGCATTCTGGACGAGCACAGCGTGCTGGCCCATGTCCGGGCCTCCAAGGCGCCCAAGCCCGGCACCCGGATGATCATGGATGGTGGTGTGGAGGCAGAGATGCGCGCCCGCCACGACGCCCTGTTCGAGATCCACTTCCTCGACCCGCGTCCGGTGCTGGAGATTTTGGAGGCCATCGGCCACATGCCGCTGCCCCCCTATATCGACCGCCCCGACGAGGATGCCGACAAGGAGCGCTACCAGACCGTTTACAATCAAAAGCCGGGCGCTGTCGCTGCGCCGACCGCCGGCCTGCACTTTGATGAGCCGCTGCTTGAGAAAATTCGGGCCAAAGGGGTTGAAACGGCCTTCGTCACCCTGCATGTAGGGGCGGGCACCTTTCAGCCGGTGCGGGTAGATAAGATTGAAGATCACCACATGCACTCCGAGTATGCGGAAGTGCCGCAAGAGGTGGTGGATGCCATCGCGGCCACCCGTGCCCGTGGTGGCCGGGTGATTGCGGTCGGTACTACTTCGGTCCGTTCGCTGGAGAGCGCGGCCAAGGTCACCCTGGCGCAGGGCAAACCGCTGGCGCCCTTTTTTAGTGACACCGATATCTTCATCTTCCCTGGTTACCAGTTCCAGATTGTCGATGCCATGGTCACCAACTTCCATCTGCCGGAGTCGACCCTGATCATGCTGGTCAGCGCCTTCGCCGGTTATGACAACGTGATGGCGGCCTATCAGGCAGCCGTGGTCGGACAGTACCGTTTCTTCAGCTACGGGGATGCCATGTTCGTCACCCGTCGCCAGGTTGAAGCATAAGCTTCAGCTTATTTACCGGGCCGTGAGCGGCCCTCCTATAGTCAGACTGTTTATCTGACGCAGCCGAGGTAGCAATGAAATTTGAACTGAAAACCACCGACGGCCGTGCCCGTCGCGGTCAACTGGTCTTCGAACGTGGTGTGGTACAAACGCCGGCCTTTATGCCGGTCGGGACGTACGGCACCGTCAAGGGGATGACCCCGGAAGAAGTGCGTGAAACCGGCGCCCAGATCCTGCTGGGTAACACCTTCCACCTCTGGCTGCGTCCGGGTCAGGAAGTGATGCGTGCCCACGGCGATCTGCACGATTTCATGAACTGGCAGGGCCCGATCCTGACCGACTCCGGTGGTTTCCAGGTGTTCAGCCTGGGCCATATTCGCAAGATCACCGAAGCGGGCGTCCACTTCCGTCACCCCATCAATGGCGAGAAGATCTTCCTTGACCCCGAGAAGTCCATGGAGATCCAGTACGATCTGGGCTCCGACATCGTGATGATCTTCGACGAGTGCACCCCGTACCCGGCTACTTATGAAGAAGCGCGCAAGTCCATGGAGATGTCCCTGCGCTGGGGCAAGCGCTCCCGCGACAAGTTTGATGCACTGGGTAACAAGAACGCCCTGTTCGGCATCATTCAGGGCTCGGTCTACGAAGATCTGCGGGATGTCTCCCTAAAGGGGCTGCTGGAGATCGGTTTCGACGGTTATGCGGTCGGTGGTCTGGCCGTGGGTGAACCCAAAGAGGACATGCACCGCATCCTCGAGCACGTCTGCCCGAAAATTCCAGCCGACAAGCCGCGTTACCTGATGGGGGTCGGCAAGCCGGAGGATCTGGTGGAAGGGGTGCGCCGTGGTATCGACATGTTCGACTGCGTCATGCCGACCCGCAACGCCCGCAACGGCCACCTGTTCACCACCGATGGTGTGGTGAAGATCCGCAACGCCCAACATCGCAACGACACCAGTACCCTGGATGCCGAGTGTGATTGCTACACCTGCAAGAACTACAGCCGAAGCTACCTGCACCATCTGGACAAGTGCAACGAGATCCTCGGTGCCCGTCTGAATACGATTCATAACCTGCGTTATTACCAGCGTGTGATGCAGGGTTTGCGGGACGCGATCGAGCAGGGTAAATTAGACGACTTTGTAACAGAGTTTTACCGTCGGCAAGGGAAGCCTGTGCCTCCGTTAGCTGAAAATGACGTTAAATAACAACAACATATAATTTTTTTTTAAATCTACATCAATAAGAGGTTGTTAAATGAGCATTATCTCCAAGGCGTATGCAGAAGGCGCAGCACCGGGTGCACAGGGTGGTGGTATGGAAATGATCATCATGCTGGCCGTATTCGGCCTGATTTTCTACTTCATGATCTATCGTCCCCAGGCCAAGCGTGCCAAGGATCACCGCAATCTGATGAGCTCATTGTCCAAGGGTGATGAAGTGCTCACTTCCGGTGGCCTGGTTGGCAAAATTGCCAAAGTGGCTGCAGACAGCGATTACCTGGTGATCGCCCTGAACGACCAGACTCAAGTCACCATCAAAAAGGACTTCGTCTCTGCCGTTCTGCCCAAGGGTTCTATCCAGTCCCTTTAATCTCCCAAGGAGCACAGCGTGTTGAATCGCTATCCGCTGTGGAAATACCTGATGGTGATCCTGGTGATCGCCATCGGTTTTCTATATGCAGCCCCCAATCTTTACGGCGAAGATCCGGCTTTGCAGGTTTCTGCCAGCCGTGGTGCCGAAGTCAAGCTAGATACTCTTGATCTGGTGAAAGAGACCCTTGAAGCGGCCAAGATCCCGGTCAAACATGCTGCATTCGAGCACGGTTTTATCCTGATCCGTTTCAAGAACACCGAAGACCAGCTGAAGGCGCGCGATATCGTTGCCAACAAGCTGGGCGACAACTTCATTACCGCACTCAACCTGGCACCTTCCACTCCCGCCTGGCTCGAAGCCATCGGTGCGGCGCCTCTGAAGCTGGGTCTTGATCTGCGCGGTGGTGTGCACTTCCTGATGGAAGTGGACATGGCCGAAGCACTGACCAAGCAGCAAGAGCAGATGGTGCAGGATTTCCGCTCCGAGCTGCGCACCCAGAAGATCCGTTACTCCGGCGTGCGCCGGGTCGGTGATCAGGTGCAGGTGATCTTCCGTGACGAAGCCGATCAGGAACGCGCCGTTTCTCATCTGCGTCGTCAGAACCCTGATTTGACCTTCACTACCGAGCAGAAAGGGGATGAGTTCATCCTGCTGGCTGGTCTGAGCGAAGCCAAGATAAAGGAAGTGAAGAAGTACGCCCTCGAGCAGAACATCACCATCATCCGTAACCGGGTCAACGAACTGGGTGTGGCCGAGCCGCTGGTACAACAGCAAGGTGCCGAGCGCATTGTCGTTGAACTGCCCGGTATTCAGGATACCGCCCGCGCCAAGGAGATCCTGGGGGCAACCGCGACCCTGGAGTTCCACATGGTCGATGAGACTGCCGACATCCAGGCTGCGGCCGACGGCCGTGTCCCGCCCAGCTCCAAGGTCTACAACGATCGCAACGGTCGTCCCGTGGTGCTGCAAAAGCGGGTGATCCTGACCGGTGACCACATTGTGGGTGCCCAGTCCGGTTTCGACGAGTACAGCCGTCCCCAGGTCAACATCAAGCTGGATGGCCAGGGTGGCAACAAGATGGCCAACTTTACCAAGGATAACGTCGGTAAAGGGATGGCGACCGTCTTCATCGAGTACAAGCCGGTCGGTCAACCGGGTCCGGATGGCAAGCGCAAGTTCCGCAAGCAGGAAGAGGTGATCAACGTCGCCACCATCCAGTCGCGTCTTGGCAGCCAGTTCCGTATCACAGGTATCGACAACGCCAACGAAGCCCACAACCTGGCGCTGCTGCTGCGTGCCGGTGCCCTGATCGCCCCGATCCAGATCGTGGAAGAGCGCACCATTGGCCCGAGCCTGGGTCAACAGAACATCGACAGCGGTATGGAAGCCATCGGCTGGGCCATGCTGGTGATCGTGCTGTTCATGGGGATCTACTACCGCGCGTTCGGCTGGGTTGCCAATCTGGCGCTCTGCATGAACCTGGTGTTGATTGTCGGCATCATGTCGATGATCCCGGGGGCCACCATGACATTGCCGGGTATCGCCGGTATCGTCTTGACGCTGGGTATGGCGGTGGATGCCAACGTACTGATCTACGAGCGTATTCGTGAAGAGATCCGCAACGGTCGTGGTGTTCAGCAAGCCATCCATCTGGGCTTTGATCGAGCATTCTCCACCATCGCCGACTCCAACGTGACCTCGCTGATCACCTGTGTGATCCTGTTCGGTATCGGCACCGGCGCCATCAAGGGCTTTGCCCTGACGCTGGGCATTGGTCTGACCGCCTCCATGTTTACTGCCATCACAGTTTCCCGTGCCATTATCAACCTGGCTTGGGGTGGACGGCGTATCGACAAGCTGCCCATCTGAGGATAGAGAGATGTTTCAGATTCTACATTTTGAAAAACCGATCCCGTTTATGCGCTATGCCAAGCCGGGTGTGGTTTTCTCTTCCGTGCTGATGGTGGTAGCCCTGTTCTTCCTGTTTGATCGGGGGCTGAACTGGGGTCTGGACTTTACCGGTGGTACCACCATCGAGGTGGGATTCCAGCAGTCGGTGAGCCTGGACAAGATCCACGACGTTCTGGAAGAGCAGAAGATTGAAGGGGCCACCCTGCAACACTTTGGCTCCAGCCGTGACGTGCTGTTCCGTTTGGCGCCGAAAGAGGGGGTCAAGGTCGAGCAGCAGGGTAACGAGGTGCTGGCAGCGGCCAAGCTGCTCGATGAGGGCGCTGTACTCAAACGCGTCGAATTCGTCGGCCCTTCAGTCGGTGACGAGCTGGCTACTGACGGGGCGTTGGCGATGCTGGCCTCCATCATCTGTATCCTGATCTACGTGGCGGTGCGCTTTGAATGGCGTCTGGCCATGGGCGGCATCCTCTCGCTGGTGCATGACGTGGTGATCACCCTGGGCGTCTTTGCCTACTTCCAGTACGAGTTCGACCTGACCGTGCTGGCGGCATTGATGACCCTAGTGGGTTACTCCCTGAACGATACCATAGTGGTGTTCGACCGCTTGCGGGAGAACTTCCGCAAGGTGCGCAAAGGGGATACCGACTACATTCTCGATCTCTCCATGACCGAGACCCTGAGCCGTACCATCATCACCTCCGGGCTCACCTTCGTGGTGGTGCTGGCGCTGCTGCTCAAGGGCGGCGCGCTGATCCACGGTTTTGCCGTGGCCATGGTGATCGGTGTGGCGTTCGGTACCTACTCCTCCATCTATGTGGCGAGTGCGTTTGCCATGTTCCTCGGCGTCAAGCGCGAGCACATGCTGCCCACCCAGGTAGAGAAAGAGGGTGCGGACCAACAGGAAATCCTGCCGTAACAGTGAAGAGCGCCTCATGGCGCTCTTTTCTTATCTCTGCGTGTCGTTTGCTGACGCAGATGATTTCAACAAAAGGAGCTTGCCATGCAACACAATCCCCGTTTTTTGGCGCTGGTTGACGGGATCCGCTCCCGCATCACCGAAACCGATGTTCACCAGATCAAGCGCTGGCAGGACGAAGGGCGCACGTTTCACCTGATCGACGTGCGGGAAGAGAGCGAGTGGGCCAAAGGCCATCTGCCCGGAGCCCAATATCTGGGTCGTGGAGTGATTGAGCGGGATATCGAGACCCTGTTCCCGGATCCCGAGACCACGCTCTATCTCTATTGCGGTGGCGGTTTTCGCTCCGTACTGGCGGCCGACAATTTGCAACAGATGGGTTATCGCAACGTAATCAGTGTTGACGGCGGTTTTCGCGGCTGGCTGGAGGCCGGATACCCTGTCGAATCCTGATTTATTTGATGGAGAGGGGCTCAGCTACATGACAAAGTGGCGGCTGACCTTTACCATATGCGGGGTCAAGCGTAAGCGTCGGAGTGTTCATTGAACGTCAGGAAAGGGATTGGATACCTCCTTGGTATCCTGTTGCTGCTACCCATGTGGGGTTGCAGCAGTAGCAGTCATGTCAACACCCCTAAGGTTCCCAAGGCGCAGCCTGCTTCACTGGTATTGGCGACCCCCCTGCAGGTCTCCTACCAAAGCGAGTTGGCGCTCGCCCGACTCGGGCAGATGCTGAGTGAAATGGAGTTGACCACGGAGCAACGGGCCGAGTTGTTCTATGAACGTGCCGTGGTGTTTGATCGCGTCGGCTTGCGTTCCCTTGCCCGTCTCGATTTCAACAGGGCCCTGCGGGAGAAACCGGATTTCGCTGAAGCCTACAACTTCATCGGTGTCTATCTGGTACAGCAGCAGAACTACGACGAAGCCTATGAGGCATTCGACTCAGCCCTCGAGCTGGCACCCGATTATGACTATGCCTACCTTAACCGCGGTATTGCCCTCTATTACGGTAATCGTCCCGAGCTGGCAGCGGCCGATATGAAGCGTTTCTACGAAGCGCAGCCGGAAGACCCTTATCGGGTGATCTGGCTCTATCTGGCCGAGCAGAAGCTCAATCCCGCTGCGGCCATGAGCCGGATGCGCGAGCGCCTCAACAAGTACGATGACGATGCATGGAACTGGGATCTGGTGCGTCTCTACACCGGTGAGATCAACGCGTCCCAGCTGATGGGCAATGTGGTGAAAGGGGTGAAAGATAACCGGGAGCTGGCCGAGCGCCTGTGTGAAACCTATTTCTATCTGGGCAAGTTCGAGTTGGGCAAAGGCAACCGCAAGGAAGCCATCAGCTACTTCAAGCTGGCGCTCTCCAACAACGTCTATGACTTCATCGAGCACCGCTATGCTCTGCTCGAACTGGAGTTGATGGCGCGCAAACCCTTGCCGCCGGGTGCCCAGAGCAAAGGCGAACAGCCCTCCTGAATGGAGATGGCGATTACCCGGTGATAAAAAACCTCGGTATGAGGCTAATGCCAGTCAGTAAAGCCTGACTGGCATTGTTTTTATCTGCTTTTTCACACCCACTCCCGTGGCTTGGCTCCATGTCACAGTGAGCTTCGTGTCGCTAATCCACACAACCCCACCAGTTTTTCCAACTCTGCCGCCCGCCTCTGAATAATGAACGGGCACATCTGATCCATGCAGCTCAACAGATGGATGGGGCCGACTCCGTGTGAAACCCGGTCGGCTCGTCGTATGCCTCCTGATATGGGTGATTCTCTTCCCTATCGCGGTGGGCGACTGGTTGACTATCGCTGCTCTTGTCCGATTCCTGCCGGACTGCCTCTCTCATAATGGGTGAGGCTGACGATAGGGAGTAAATATGCGTGCTGGCCCGTGCTTTTACACTCCGTTACATCTGCTCGTCCTGTGACCGCCCCATAATGGTCCCTGGTCTCCTAACCCTGTTCGATGGGAGGTGGATCAGTAGTCGATAAAGTGGAGATCACGAGCAATTTCCTGTCAGCACGGAGGCCTGGACGACGGATGTCACAGAGCGTATCAAACCAGGTGATCAGACGAATGCTGGGAGCCTGCCAGCAGCAGGGGGGCGATCCCGATGCCATTTTGATGGCGGGCGGCCTCACGTCGTTCGACATCGAGCGGGAGCAGGGCCGGCTGCCGGCCCACAGCCACTACCGGATGCTGCAACTGATGCAGCCCTATCTGGCGAGTTTTCACGAAACCATCCTCTCCTACGACATCGGCCAGCTTTACCAGCACTATCCGCCGCTCATCAGCCTGTGCCTGAACCAGCCCTCGCCGCGGGCGGCGCTCGAGGTGCTGCTGGCCTATCGCCCCATCATCGGCAGTTGTGACGAGCTGCGGGTACGGCGGGGGGCGCAGGCCAGCCAATACCTGTATGTCAATCAGGGGCCTGCCAGCCTGGGGGCGAGTCAGGCCATCCCCAACTTCATCATGCTCTACCGGATTTTGCGGGTCTATCTGGCGGATCCCCGGGTCTCGGTGGGCTTCACGGGGCGGCCGCCACCGCGCCATCAGTTGCTGGACCAGTTCTTCGCCACCCGCTGCCGCTGGGAGCAGGAGGAAAACACCCTGACCATCGACAACGCCCAACTCGACTGTTCCAGCCAGTGCTACAACGAGCCGCTGGGTCATCTGCAATTGGCTCAGCTGGCGCAGATCTGTGCCGACATCGCCGAGCGGGCCCCCTTTGCCTGTCTGGTGGGGGAGCGGATCCGCCACAAGATCCGGGAAGGGGGGCTGGAGAGCGACGAGAGCCTGCTCAAGGAGGTGTGCGCCGCCATGAATGTCAGCCGCTGGACCCTCAATCGCAAATTGCAGGGGGAGGGACGCAGCTTCTCAACCCTGCTCAGGGAGGCGAGGGTGAGCGAAGCCTGCCGCTTGCTGGGGGAGGGTGATCAACCGCTACAGAACATCAGCGATCGGGTCGGCTTCTCGTCCCAGAGCGCCTTCAACCGCTTCTTCAAGGCCAACACCCGGATGACGCCGCTAGCCTATCGCAACGCCCGCCAATAAAAACGGGACTGGTGCAAGGCCGGTCCCGTGGGCGGGTCATTGCTGGGCAATGTTCGGGCAAGGCCGGGCTGGGGGCCCGGCCGTGCCTGCCTTTGTTAGCGGGTGATGGTGGTGACGCTGGCGGGATCCACCCCGGTCGGCAGTGCCAGTGCCCCTGGCGTGGTGTTGCTCACCACGATCTCTTTGCTAACCGTGAAGCTGACCGGCGTGCTGGCGGAGACATCCGACGAGGGGCTGATGTAGGCGCTGTAGCGGCCCGGCTCCACGATCCACTGGTTGCTGGCCTCATCGAAGCTGGCGAGGATGCTGGCCGGAATGGTGAAGCTCAGCTGTTCGCTGGCCCCCGGTGCCAGTTGCGCCGTCTTGGCAAAGGCCTTGAGCTCGATGAGCGGTTTCTTCAGCTTGACCTCGGGGGCGGTCACATAGACCTGGGCCGCCTCCTTGCCTGCCACGGCGCCGGTGTTGGTGATGGTGGCGGTCAGCACCAGGTTGCCGGCGCTGCCGTCCGCTAGGGTATTGCTGGCGATGGCGGGGCTGGTGTAGCTGAAGCTGGTGTAGGAGAGACCGAAGCCGAACGGGTAGGAGACCGCCTGCTCGAAGGTGCTGTAGTAGCGATAGCCCACGTAGATCCCTTCGTTGTAGTAGAGATCGTCCGGTTCGCCGTCCCCGTCGGTGTCCTCGCCTGGGAAGGTGCCGGCGGAGGGTACGCTGGCGTAGCTGTGCGGGAAGCTCTGGGCCAGTTTGCCGCTCGGGTTGACCGCGCCGGAGAGCACGTCCGCCACCGCGTGACCGGTCTCCTGGCCGGCCATGTAGGCCAGCAGGATGCCATCCACCTTGTCGCTCCACTGGGCGGTGTCGATGACGCCGTTGACGTTGAGCACCACCACCACCTTCTTGCCCTGGGCGTGGAAGGCGCTGCTCACCGCGTCGATGAGGGCGCGCTCGTCATCACCGAGCAGATAGTCCCCCTTGCCGCTGCTGCGATCCGCCCCTTCCCCGGCCTGGCGGCCGATGCTGATGACGGCGGCTTGCTGGGTAGCGGCCGCACTGGCGATCAGGGCCGCCAGATCGCCGCTGATTGGCGCCTCGGCGCAGGTGTAGTAGCCCTTGGCGCCAAATTGCCCCTCGTGATAGACCTTGTTGTTCTCGTAAAAATCGCGGTAGTAACTCTGCAACGCCTCGTTGACCGGGAAGCGTGCCGCCAGTCCCTGCGCGATGGTGGTGGTGCTGGCGGCGTTCACATCCCCGCTGCCGGTGCCGCCCTTGTAGGTGTTGATCTGGTTGATGCCAAAACTGGCCAGCGTGCTGCTTGCCGCCAGCGGCAGGGCCGCGGCGTGGTTGCGCAGCAGCACCATGCTCTCGGCACCGGCCTGACGGGCCAGTTTGGCGTGGGCGGTCAGGTCCGGGCTGTTGCTGATGGCCAGCTGGTTGTAGGAGGGGCTCTTCATTACCTGGGTCAGGATGTGGATGGCGGCCTCGTTTACCTTGGCTTCGTCGAGCTGGCCCTGCTCGATGGATTGCTGCAACTGCTCCTTGACGTTGCCCGGCTCGATCAAATCCTGTCCCGCCAGCACCTGCTTGTAGGCGTTGTTGGCCACGTCGCCGGCAAACCAGTCGGACATCACCAGGCCGTCGAACTTCCACTCGCCGCGCAGCAGGTCGGTCACCGCATCCTTGCGCTCGTTCACATAGGTGCCGTTGACCTTGTTGTAGGAGGTCATCACCGCCCAGGGCTGGGCCTCGTCCACCGCTATCTGGAAGCCGCGCAGATAGATCTCGCGGAAGGTTCTCGGTTCGCCGATGTCGTTGATCTGGTTGCGGTTGGTCTCGGAGTTGTTGCCGAAGTAGTGCTTGATGGTGGTGCCTACCCCGTTGCTCTCCACCCCGTTGACCATGGCGGCGCCGATTTTGCCGGTGAGCAGGGGGTCTTCCGAGTAGTACTCGAAGTTGCGGCCATTGAGGGGGTTGCGCTGGATGTTCATGCCCGGGGCCAGCAGGATGTCGACCCCGTACTGGCGCACCTCGTCCCCCATGGCTTCGCCGACGGCCTTGACCAGCTTGACGTCCCAGCTGGAGGCGAGCAGCGAGCCGATGGGCCAGGCGGTAGCGTAGTAGCTGGCGCTGTCACCGTCGCGGTTGGCGTTGATCCGCACCCCGGCCGGCCCGTCCGCCAGTTTGAGGGCCGGAATGTCGATGCCGTCCGCGCTGCGCAGCACGCCGTTGATGTAACCCGCCACGCCGGGCACGTCCTGCTTGACGTTGATGGCGCCGTTGGCACTGCCGTAACCGGGGCCGGAGAGCAGGTCCAGCTTCTCGCTCAGGGTCAGCTTGGCCACCATGGCCTCGGCTTGGTCGCGGTAATAGGCATCGTCCTTGACCAGGGGATCCGAGTCATTCTGGTTGCAACCGACCAGCAGGCCGGCCAGCGCCAGGCTGACACCCAGTGAAACCGCTTTCAATTTTGTGGTGATAGGCATGAAGACGTCCTCGTAACTGTCTGAATAAAAATAAAAAGGAGATATCGACACCGGGTGGAAGGCATCCGCCCGGGCTGGGCCGCTCTGCTGGCGGCTGCCATTGGATATCGCAAGGAAGGCCGAACGGGCCCGTGGGCCGGCGTTTGGCTGCAGGCAGGTTAACAAGCCGGGCGAGGGCCGCCTTGCCCCGGGGGAGCGAGAAATGTGCCGGCGGGAGCAAGGGTGCCGAGTTGTGAGCGAGGTCGCATCGAAAGGCGGTGCCAAACCAGGGGCTGAAAGTGACAAGAGGGGAGAAGGGCAGGGGAGATGCGGAAAAAACGGGTGGCCTGATGGCCAATGAAGATGACCGCGGGCAACACGCGAGGGGGCCGGCGGCCCCCTCGAAGATCAGCTGATATGCCCGGGCAATGGCCCGGGACGGCTCACTTGGGCTGTTTGAGGGCCCCGGCGAGTTCAATCTGCACCTTGACCCCCTCCTGCTTGAGCGCCGTGGCGACGGCGTTCAGATCGGTACCCGGCTTGGCTTCCAGCAGGGCGATGCCGCCGCTGCTCTGCTTGAAGCGCAGGCCGTGACGGCTGGCCAGTGCGCTGGCCTGGTCGTCATCGGCTTCCACCAGCAGGGTGCCGCTGACGGTGAGCTCGGGGCTGGCGGCCCCCTGCATCAGCACATCGCCACGGTGCAGGGTCTGCAGCGGTTCCTTGCCATCGAGACTGCGGGTGGTTCGCGACTTGCTGCCATGGTCGGGGATGAGGTAAGTCTGGCCATTTACCTCTATAGTGCGGTACTGCTTGCCCTCCAGAGTCACGGCTTCTGCCGCCACAGCATTAAGCACGAGGGGGGCCAACAGGCTGGCCAGCAGTAAGGTAACCGGTTTGTTCATGATAAAACTCCTCGCTTGTTAGCTGTGGTTGGCGTCGTGACCCAGGATCCGCAAGGACCACTCGATCAGCTTGCCTGGCTGGCGGTTGTTGCGCTCGGTCAGGGTGGTGCGCTCACGGGTCTGGAGACTGAGCAGAGAGACCTCGCGATTACCGTTGGCAACGTCGGTTACTTCCAGTCGCCAAGCTCCTTGTGCCGGTTCACCATAAAACTTGTGGGAGAGCAGGCGCATGTCACGCAAGCCCTTGGTGCGCACATAGCCCATTTTTTGCAGATCGAGCGACTGGCCAACCAGGCTGTTGAACGGGTTCAGCAGTATGCTGCGGGTACCGGCGGGGGAAACCAGTTCGATCAGCAGATCGGGCAGACGCTGGTGATCCAGGCTGACCGTGATCTGTACCGCTTCGACGGTCAGCGGGGTTGCGACTGTGGCGGTCGAACTGGTCGGGCTATTGCCCACATCGGCAATGGCAGAGGAGGCGCGATCCACCGGTTTGACCTTCAGCCATGGCAACTGAACCAGTGGCGGCAGTGGCTGGTGAGTGGCCGCCAGCGCGAGAGCCTTGTTGACATCGATCAGGCCAAAGCCATAGGTGGGACTGAACCACATGCCGGCGGCATTGCGCTCCCACCCTTCCAGTCCCTTGACCTCACGGCGTTTTCCGGTGCTGCTGGTGTAGCTCACCATGACCGGAGGGTGCGCAGCATCAACCCGGGTAGCACTGCGTGCCAGCAGATCCCGTTGGTCCCGCACCGACAGATCGGGATAGGCAGACATTAGCAGCGCCATGGCGCCAGCGGTGCTCGGGGTCGCCGAAGAGGTGCCGTTCATCACACCGTTGTAGTCACAGCTGGCATCCAGTTGCAGGTTGCCGTGCAGCCGGTTGCTACTGGGATCATCGGTACGGTTGTAGCCCATGTCACAACCGGGTAGATCCGTGGTGACCATGGCGGGGGAGTCGGTGCCATATTCGCCACCGGTGGCGCTCAGGAAGACGTTGCTGCCGACGCTGGAGTAGGAGGATCTGACACCATCTGCGTTGAGCGCACTTACCACCAGGTTCCAGAAGTTACTGTTCGAGGGGTCGATATTGCTGTTTTCAAACGGCAATTTGGGGCCGCTGCCGGTGCGGTTCAGCACATAGCCACCTGCCGCTATTCTGTTGAAGCCGTTGCCGGCAGCCTTGATATAGGCCGCCCCTTGCCGCTTGAGGGTCTGTTGTTCGAACAGACGATCGAGTTGCACCTGATCGAGATCGTTGGCCGGACGGGGATCCACCAGGCTCATGCCGTAGCTCTGGTTGAAGACCCGATTGTCGCGGCTGGCCTCGCTGTCGCCAAGGGCGTAGAGCCAATCCTGCTGCAGCTGTTCACTCTCGTCATCAAGCAGATTGAATCCCTGCAACTGGGCGCGGGGGGCGATCCCCTTGGTGCCTATGGTGTTGTCCACCGCGGCGATAATGCCCGCCACCGAGGTGCCATGGGCGGTATCCGGATTGGTCGGGGTCGGGTCATCGCTGCCGGTTACCACATTTTTTGAACCCGGACGCACGTTGTCCGCCAAATCCGGGTGGCCGATGGCCAAGCCATCATCCACTACCGCGATATTTATACCCTGTCCCAGCACGCCGGTACGGTGTGCCCACCAGAGGTTGAGGTCATTGCCTGCCATTCCTGCCCTGGCACTGAATCCATCCTGGCCGCTGTTGAGCAGATACCACTGTTGCTCCTGCAGGGGATTGGCACCTGGCAGGCAGCGCTCGGTGCTGCTGCGTCCGATATCCATGCCGCTCTCCTTGCCGGTGAGCGGCGCACAACCTTCATTTGCCTGAACGAGCGCACTGGGCAGGGTCGACAGCAGTGCTGTGATCGCCAGTGCTAACGATGTTTGCTTCATTATTTTTTTAACTCCATCTTGGATCGCACCATCCTGAGTGCGACGGAAATCTATACACGGGTGGAGGGGGTTCAAAAAGAGCCATTTTCAAAAAACGCAATGAGGTTCAAAGAAATCCGATCTGGTTTATGGTAGGTATTCCAATGACGCTGGTTATGTGTTTTATTGAGAATGGTTCTCACCGCCCACTACTGATCTTTTTATCTGTAATTCACTCCTCTCGCGACTCTCCTTCGCCGCAGCCATCTCGATTCGGGGCAATCCCGAGGGGAGCTCGTGCGCTCTTGAACGTGAGTGGCATTGTTGTATGTGCCAATGTGATACAGCTATGCATTCGGGGGTGACAGCAAGGGTGATGAGGTGGGACCAGCGGTTTATTGCTTGGCGGCGGTGGATGGCTCTGTTATGGTAATTGAAATGGCCGTTTGGATGGCTAGATTGCTGCGGTTTGAGGGGCCTAATCTATGAGAGCCACCCCGCCGCAGTCCCATAGCTTGATGCGTACCTGACAGGGAGTCCCTATGCCGTTTCGTTCCTTCTTATCTTCTCCTTTGACTGCTTCCTTGCGCGCCACTGCTGGCGCCAGCACCTTTATTGCCGCGATGGCGGTCGGGAGCCTCTCTTTTTCCGCGGTTGCCGCCGATGCTCCCTTGCCGACCAAGCAGGAGATCGTGATTGGTACTACGGTGGGGGATTTTGCCGACATGGTGACCGACTCGATCAAGCCGCAGCTGGAGGCCAAGGGGTACAAGGTCAAGCTGGTGGAGTTCACCGACTATGTGACGCCCAATATTGCTCTGGCTGACGGATCACTGGATGTGAACTGCTTCCAGCACAAACCCTATTTGGAGAGTTTTGCCAAAGATCGCGGCTTGTCGCTGGCGCCCATTACCCAGGTGCCAACCGGTCCGATGGGACTCTATTCCGGCAAGCTGGCAGCACTCGACAAGGTGAAAGAGGGGAGCACGGTGGCCATCCCCAACGATCCCACCAATCAGGCGCGGGCGCTGTTGATGCTGCAGGATCTTGGTTGGCTCACTCTCAAGGAGGGGATAAACCCGCTCAAGGCGAGCGAGTTTGATGTGGTGAACAATCCGCACAATCTCAAGCTGGTGTTGCTGGAGGCGGCGCAACTGCCACGCTCGCGGGAGGATGTGGACTTCTCGGTGATCAACGGTAATTTTGCCGCCTCCAGCGGAATCCCGTTCAGTGAAGGACTGTTTCTGGAGCGCAGCTACGATTTTATCAACTGGGTGGTGGTGAAAAGCGCAGATGCGGATCAGCCGTTTGCCAAAGATGTGGCGGCAGCCTACAACTCGGCGGCTTTCAAAGCCTATGCAGCCAAGCGTTTCGTCGGCTACAAGTACCCGCAAGGGTGGGGTGGCTAACAGTCGTGAACGTGGCCGGCTATACAACGAAAAACGCCCCGAATTCGGGGCGTTTTTTATGGTATCAAGCCATCAACGGGCGCTTCACTGGTTGCGATAGAAGCGGTTCAGCTCGTTCATCACCTGGATCATGGCGCCCATATCCGGGGTGCCGTGCTTGATCGGGCGATAGCTGTTGCGCTCCAGCAGTTCGAAGTCACCCTGCTTGTTGAAGTGGGTGATGGTCTCCCCTTCATAGATGGCGAAGTCGTTCTGATCCCCGGCCAGCAGCCAGTTGCGCGGGCTGGTATCAAACAGCGAGCGGCCAACGCTGTAATCGCGCGCCGGATTGCGCACGCCCAGCATCCCCTGCATCAGGGTCGGCGCCAGATCGAAATGGCTGCTCGGTTGTTCCCGAACGTCACTGCCGCGCCCCGGCCAGGCCATTACCAGCGGTACCTGCACCTGATAGGGTGAGTAGTTGCTGCCTGCGCCCCAGCTGTTGCTGCGGGTGTCGTTGAACTCCTGACCGTGGTTGGAGGTGATGACGACGATGGTGTTGCTGTCCATCCCCTGCGACTGCAATTTGGTCAGCATCTGCTCAAGCAACTGGTCGGTATAGAAGACCGAGTTCTTGTAGCGGTTTTCCAGTTTTTGCAGGTTCTCCGCCCGATAGGCGGTCGCCGGATTGAAGTTGGCAAGCTCCGGTTGGAACGGCCCCTTCATGGTGGCGGGTAACTGGTAGTCGCCTGGGCTCGAGAGATAGACCAGCGAGAACCAGGGGCGCTCGGGAGAGCGCTTCTCCAGCCACTGTTGCCAGTCGGTCAGCAGCTTGCCATCGTCACTCTGTTCGGAGACAAACACCTGTTTGCGCAGACCGGCGAGGATGCTCTTGCGATACTTCTGGGCATCTTCCATCGCGCCGAACAGCCCGAACTGGTAATCCTGGCGCAGCATCTCGTCGAACAGCACCGGCGGACGCTTGTCGCTGCTGATGTCCTTGTAGTAGTGACCGGGCAACCCGTAGAAGAGGCTGAACATGCCCATCAGGTCGTCGTTGCCGCCACTCAGGTGATTGCGGAACGTCAGATGCTGATCCGCATAGCGCTGCAGATTGGGCATGTTGATGTTGTTGAGCATGTCAAAGCGCAGCGAATCGACCACCACAATCAGCAGATTGTTGTGAGTCAGGGGGGCGTTGACGTTGAGCGGGCGCAGCGGATAGTGCATCCGGCTGTCGCTGTTATCCCCCTGGGAAGCAGCCTGCTTCTCGTACTGATCCAGATCCAGCCAGCCATGTTTGGCCAGGAAGGAGCGGGCCGTCATGGGGTAGGAGAGGGGGAAGTTGGCTCTCTGCATGGTGATCGGCTGATAGAGGGTCGCATCCGCCCAGCTGTTGACCACGTGGGTCAGAATAAAGCAGATCAGCAGGGCCAGCCCCACCTGATTGCCGTACTGGCGGCGCTTGCGCTTGTTGATCTTGCGCCAGACATAGGCCGACAGCAGCAGTTGCAGCAGGAAGATGGTGGGCACGGCAACGAAGATGATGCTCCAGATTGAGCCCTCTTCGGTCTGCGCCTGATCCAGCAGTAACTGCCATACCTGACTGTTGAGGTGGAACTTGAACAGCCGGAATACCTGGGTGTCGATCAGCAGCAACACCAGCGCCAGGGTAGCGATGATGGCCGAGATGAACCGCAACGACTTCTCCTTGGGCAGCACGAAGCTGAGCGGGAAGATCGTCAACAGGTAGGTGACAAAACTCAAAAACGAGAAGTGGCCAATCCAGCTTACAACGAGATAGATCACGCCAAGCGTGGTCGATGGCCAGCTGATGGCACCCAGATAACGGGTGGCGATGAGCATGGCCAGAATAATGTTGAAGAAGGAGAACCAATGCCCCCAGGTGATCAGGCGAGAGACATTATCACGATAGGGGTTACCGGTTTCGACCATAGTGATCCATCTGCGTTGAGAAACGTCAAATCAACAGAGTCGGGGACTCAGTGTGCGTCGTGGCGATTATCGACCGATGCGGTCAGGGCCTGGACAAACTTTTCAGTGATGGCCTGGCGCTGGGCCGGTGCCATACTGTTGATGATATTGGTGGTCAGATTGCCAAGCACCATAAGGCTGAGATCCACCGGCGCTTTATGCTTTTCCAGCGCGGTGATCAGGTCGTTCATCAGGGCGTCAAATTGCTCGTTATTGTACTTTGATACGATAGGCATAATCTTCAGTTCATCTCGGTTCAAAGCGCCTTATAATACTTCACCCTTTCGGCTAACACTATGGCTTTGTGACATGAGTCTCGATATCGACAAGATCATTCTTCACTCCTTGCGCCAGGGCGGCGATGGTCAACCCCACGCCGATACCCGCAGCCAGACCCTGCCCCCTGATGAGGCGGTACAGGGACTGATGGCGGAACTGCATCGGATCTACAACGGCAAGGGCGGCAAGGGCTTTGGCTTCTTTGCTGACCCCGAGGCCGCCGTCGCCGAGCTGGCCGACGGTGAAGAGGCTCCCAAGCAGCCTTCACCCGCGTTTCGTATCGCCCTCGAACAGCTGCTCGACGAGCAGACCGAATTCGTCCCCTTCTCGGTCACTGTGACCCAGATGCTGGTCAAGCAGCTGGTGGAGCACGCCCTCGATGAGCAGGGGGTGCTGCTGTTTGCCAAATATAACTACGTCGGGGTCGATTATCTGCTAATTGCTCTGCTGGAGGGCAAGGAGAGCGTCACCGTCAGCGAAGCGCTGGAATTGCGCCATATCCAGTATCTGGATATCGGCAAACTCAATCTGGTGGCCCGCATTGATTTGACCGAATGGAAAACCCAACCGGATTCGCGCCGCTATATCACTTTCAGCAAGGGGCGCATTGGTCGCAAACTGGGCGACTTCTTTATGGATCTGCTGGGTGCCCGCGAGGGCATGGATGCCAAGGTACAAAATAAAGGCTTGCTGCAGGCGGTCGAAGATTATTGTGACAGTCGTCAGCTCGAACCGACCGAGCGCAATGACTATAAAAAGCAGGTCTTCAAATATTGCACCGAACAGGCGAGCGCCGGTGAAGAGATCGAAATCAAGGAGCTGTCTGCAGAATTGCCCGGCGACGGTGACCTCGATTTTTACAGCTTTATCGGTCAGGAGTATGAGCTGGAAGAGCGCTTCCCGGCGGATCGCTCTACTCTGCGTGGTTTGACCAAGTTTGTTGGCTCCGGCGGCGGTCTGACTCTGAG
This sequence comes from Aeromonas sp. 602396, assembly GCF_049173735.1. NCBI lineage: Bacteria > Pseudomonadati > Pseudomonadota > Gammaproteobacteria > Aeromonadales > Aeromonadaceae > Aeromonas > Aeromonas sp. 602396. The sequence goes on from NZ_JAAKSD010000008.1 coordinate 27,086, forward strand.
CTTTGAGCAGAAGCTGTTGAACAGCCGGATCTTTTACGACCCCCAGACCGACACCCTGACCATCAAGGGTGTGCCGCCCAATCTCAAGGATCAGCTGCTGCGCCAGTCGTAGTCATGCTCCCGAGTGTGATCAACTCGTCATTTCTGGCAAAAAGAGACTCCGCCCCGGCGGGGTCTCTTTTTTTATTGCGCCCGGGCAGACCTCGAAACTGGCGCGGTACTTTGTTAACAAATCAAACAAAATAAACCATCTGAAAGGGTTTTCATTGAGGTGAAAACCCTTTCATTCATGAAATTTTATTTCATTTTGGTAATTATTATTCTGTGGTTGTCTGGAATTAAGCCGATAAATGGCCGTAATTCCCTGAAATAAGAAAATGTTTTCAAAACTTTCTGGAAGGAAATACGTAATTGCATTTCAAAAATGCGAGTTGCGTCATGTGAGCCGTTTGCCGCTTGGGATAATATTCATCTCGCACACAATGCTCTTACAGCGCGGAACTAATACAAGGAAAGGCTCATGAAAAAGAAATTGCTGTCATCCCTGATCGGTCTGGCCACTCTTGGCGTCGCTTGCTCTGCTACTGCTGCCATCGATGAAGGCCAGCTGACCATCTGGATCAACGGTGACAAGGGATACAACGGTCTGGCTGAAGTGGGTAAGAAGTTTGAAGCAGAAACCGGCATCAAGGTTACTGTGGCTCACCCGGATCAGGTTGAAGTGAAATTCCAGCAAGCCGCCGCCACTGGCAACGGCCCGGACATCTTCTTCTGGGCTCACGACCGTTACGGTGAGTGGGTCAAAGCCGGTTTGCTGGTTCCGGTAACGCCGAACGCTGCCACCAAAGGCAAATTTGAACAGCTGGCATGGGATGCCATGACTGTTGATGGCAAAACCTATGGCTACCCGGTTGCCATGGAAGCGGTCAGCCTGATTTATAACAAGGACCTGCTGCCCGAGCCGCCGAAAACCTTCGAAGAGATCGCCAAGATTGACGAGACTCTGAAGAAAAACGGCAAGCGCGCCATCATGTGGGCTTATGACACCCCGTACTTCAGCTATCCGCTGGTGGCTGCCAACGGTGGTTACGCCTTCAAGAAAACCGCTACCGGTTATGACGTCAAAGATACCGGCGTGAACAACGCAGGTGCCAAGATGGGCGTGGGCTACATCTCCGAGATGATCAAGTCCGGTCACCTGGAAAAAGGCATCGACTACGGTGTGATGGACGCCAAGTTCAACAAGGGCGAAGTGGCCATGATGATCAATGGTCCCTGGGCCTGGAGCAACCTAGACAAGAGCGGTATCAAGTACGGCGTAGCGCCGCTGCCGACCCTGAACGGCAAGCCGGCCAAAGCCTTCGTTGGCGTACTGGGTGCCACCATCAACGCTGCCAGCCCGAACAAGGATCTGGCTATCGAGTTCCTGGAAAACTACCTGCTGACCGATGCCGGTCTGGCGCCGGTTAACGCCGACAAGCCGCTGGGTGCCGTTGCGCTGAAATCCTTCCAGAAGACCCTGGAATCCGATCCGCACATCAAGGCCACCATGCTGAACGCCCAGGCTGGCGAGCCGATGCCATCCGTTCCCGAGATGAGCCGTTTCTGGTCTTCCTTCGAAACTGCCCTCAAGAACGTGACCTCCGGTCGTCAGGGTGTTGACGAAGCTCTGGATACCGCTGCCAAGCGTATCGTTCAGTAAGCACGCACTACCCGGGAGGCCGTCATGGCCTCCCACTCTCTCAAATCTCTCTTGGCGTTATAAAGGTTAATTGGCATGGAAGTAGTACCTTCTGTTGAGTCCTATGCCGGTCCGAAGGATAAGCACACCTGGCTTAAGTGGACCATAGCGGCCCTGGTTGCCATCCTCAACGGCTACGCAGCCGTGATGATGTACGCCAGTGGCGAGTGGGTATTCGCGCTGCTGGATCTGGTGGTGGTTTCCGTCGGTCTGTATGTCTTCATGAACAAGAAGACCTATGCCCATCGCTACATCTTTCCGGGTGTTGCGGGCATGGTTGTGTTTATCATCTTCCCTCTTGCCTACACCATTGGCATTGCCTTCACCAACTATTCGGGGTCCAACTTGCTCTCCGTGGAGCAGGCGCGGGACTACCACCTGAAGAAAACCTACAAGGTGGCGGGCGGTGAATTCGATTTTACCCTGCTGGGTGGCGACAACGGCCAGTTCCAGCTGCTGCTGACACAGGATGATCAATCCTTTATCAGCCAACCTGTTTCCCTGATGACCAACAAGGCCCGTGAGCTGGCGTCCCGCGAGGGCCGTGTGCAGAACACCCAGCAAGTGGTCGAGCTGCAGCCCTTCACCGGCGAAGCGGCCAGCAAGGCCGCACCGATCCGCGCCATTGTTGAGCATCGTACTCACCTGAGTGACCTTGATCTGGTGCTGCCGGATGGCGGTACCCACCTGACCCTGAGCAGCCTGCGCAAGTTTGCCGCCCAGAAGCAGCACTACACCCGTCTGATGGATGGTGCCGTGCTCAAGTCCGGCGTGGTGATCAAAGACAGCAACCTGCTGCGTGATACCCAGAATGGCGAGCTGATGCTGCCCAATGGCGAGACCGGCTTCTATCAGTACATCGACGAACAGGGTCAGTTTGTCGGCAAGGGTATTGCTCCGGGCTTTGTGGTGAGCGTCGGTTGGAAGAACTTCGCGCGCATCGTCACCGATCCGGGCATCCAGTCACCCTTCCTGCAGATCTTCATCTGGACCGTGATCTTCTCAACCTGCTCCGTCGCTTTCACCCTGGCTATCGGCATGGTGCTGGCCTGTCTGGTGCAGTGGGAAGAGCTCAAGGGGCGCGGTTTCTATCGGGTCATGTTGATCCTGCCCTATGCGATCCCGGCGTTTATCTCCATCCTGGTGTTCAAGGGGTTGTTCAACCAGAACTTCGGTGAGATCAACATGTTCCTGGAAGCGGCGTTTGGCATCAAACCGGACTGGTATACCAACCCCTTCCTGGCCAAGGTGATGATCCTGATTGTCAACACCTGGCTCGGCTACCCCTACATGATGATCCTCTGCATGGGCCTGCTCAAAGCCATCCCGGAAGATCTCTATGAAGCGTCCGCCATGGACGGTGCCGGTCCGGTGCAGAACTTCTTCAAGATCACCGTGCCGCTGCTGATGAAGCCGCTGACACCGCTGTTGATTGCCTCGTTCGCATTCAACTTCAACAACTTCGTGCTTATCCAGTTGTTGACCAACGGTGCGCCCGACATCATCGGCGCCAGCACCCCGGCCGGTACCACCGACTTGCTGGTGAGTTATACCTACCGGATTGCGTTCCAGGGATCGGGTGGTCAGGACTACGGTCTGGCCAGTGCCATCGCCACAGCCATCTTCCTCATCGTAGGTGCGCTGGCGCTGCTCAACCTGAAATTGTCCAAAGCCGACAAGCAGCTGTAAGGAGGCTTCAACATGGCAATCGTACAACCCAAATCAGTCAAATACCGGGTGTGGGCAACCCACCTGGTCATGTGGGGCTTCCTGGCGTTGATCATCTTCCCGTTGATCATGGTTATCGCCATCTCGTTCCGTAACGGTAACTTCGCGGTAGGGGAGATCATCCCCTCCAATCCGACGCTGGATCACTGGAAGCTTGCGCTGGGCATGTCCATCACCAACGCCGACGGCAGCATCACGCCGCCGCCGTTCCCGGTGCTGACCTGGTTGTGGAACTCCATCAAGATCGCCGGCATCACTGCCCTGATGATCGTGACGCTCTCCACCACCTGTGCTTACGCCTTTGCCCGCCTGCGTTTTCGTGGCAAGTCCACCATCCTGCAGGGCATGCTGATTTTCCAGATGTTCCCGGCGGTGTTGGCGCTGGTAGCCATCTACGCGCTCTTTAACAAGATTGGTGACTATATTCCCTGGCTGGGTCTCAACACCCACGGTGGCCTGATCCTGGCGTACATGGGGGGGATTGCCCTGCACGTCTGGACCATCAAGGGCTACTTCGAGACCATCGACTCCTCCCTGGAGGAGGCGGCGGCCATCGACGGTGCAACCCCGTGGCAGGCATTCCGTCTGATCCTGTTGCCTCTGTCGGTGCCCATCCTAGCGGTAGTGTTTATTCTGGCCTTTATCGGTTCCATTACCGAGGTGCCCATGGCCTCCATCCTGCTGCAGGATGTGAACAATCTGACCCTGGCGGTCGGGGCCCAGCAGTACCTCTATCCGCAGAACTATCTGTGGGGTGATTTCGCGGCGGCCGCAGTGCTCTCCGGTTTCCCCATCACAGTGGTCTTCCTGTTGGCACAGCGCTGGCTGGTTGGCGGTCTGACCGCCGGTGGTGTGAAAGGTTAAGTTTATGGCCGGGGGAGCTGACTCCCCCCGCTATCACGATTTGCAAAGATTCAAGAGCGGAGCTCGTCATGGCTGAAGTAGTACTCAACAACGTTCGCAAAAATTACGATCCGGCTGTTCACAAGGACACCCTGCGCAACATCAACCTCTCCATCAAGGAGGGCGAATTCATCGTCTTCGTCGGCCCGTCCGGCTGCGGTAAATCCACCCTGCTGCGGATGATCGCGGGTCTGGAAGACATCACCAGCGGTGAGCTGACCATCGGCGGTCGCTACATGAACGACGTGCCGCCGGTAGAGCGCAACGTCGGCATGGTGTTCCAGTCCTACGCCCTCTATCCGCACATGAACATCTACGAGAACATGGCCTTTGGTCTGAAGCTCAAGAAAATGGACAAGGAGAACATCCACAAGCGGGTGATGCGCGCCGCCGAGATCCTGGGTCTTGAGCCGCTGCTGGACAGAAAGCCCAAGGCGCTCTCCGGTGGTCAGCGTCAGCGTGTCGCCATCGGTCGCTCCATCGTGCAGCAGCCGCAGGTGTTCCTGTTTGACGAGCCGCTCTCCAACCTGGATGCCGCGCTGCGGGTCAAGATGCGGATCGAGATCGCCAAGCTGCACAAAGAGCTTAACTCCACCATCATCTACGTGACCCACGATCAGGTGGAAGCGATGACCCTGGCCGACAAGATTGTTGTGCTGAGCCCGCTCAAGGCCGAAGCTGCCACCAACCTGGAACAGTTCGGTTCACCGCTGGATCTCTACCACAACCCAGACAACAAGTTCGTGGCGGGCTTTATCGGCTCTCCCAAGATGAACTTCCTGGCGGGCGAGTTGCTGGAGATTGGCGAGCAGGAGTGCCTGGTCAAGCTGACCTCTGGCGATACCGTGCGTGCCCGGGTCGATGCCCGCAGTGGCGCTGTGGGTGACAAGGTGGAGCTGGGCATTCGCCCCGAGCACCTGATGCCGCTGGATCACCCCCATGCACACAGCAAGGTGAGCGGGATCGTGCAGGTGGCCGAGCACCTGGGTGCCGAGTCCTTCGTTTATATGGATGTGGATGGTCACGACTTTACCGTCAAGGCCACCTCGGATGTGGATGTGGCGACCGGTCAAACCTACAGCGTGGGTATCCCGGCCGAAGCCTGCTACCTGTTCGATGCCAAGGAGCAGGCGTTCCCCCGTACCGCCAAATATATCCGTACCTGATTTTTTGTTGTGCCGGTTTTCCTTTCTTAATAATCAATGCCTTTTTGCCGGTCGTCAGACCGGCTTTTTATTGCCTGCGATTTGAACATGCAGATAGGCAAGGTAACCCGGTTCAAGCCTCGAGTTCGGCGGTAATATCGGGCACAAAGGTCTGGCTGGCCAGCGGCGGGCGCTCATACCCTTCGGTCTTGATGGGGGGAAGCTTGATAGGCTCGTAGTGGATCGCCTCGTAGGGCACCTTGCTCAGCAGATGTGCAATGCAGTTGAGGCGGGCACGGCGTTTGTCGTCCGCCTCCACCACGAACCAGGGGCAATCCTCGGTGTCGGTGTAGGTGAACATGTCATCCTTGGCGCGGGAGTATTCCACCCAGCGCGAGCGGGACTGCAAATCCATCGGGCTGAACTTCCAGCGCTTGATGGGCGTATTTATCCGCTCCTTGAAGCGCTTCTCCTGTTCCTCATCGCTGACCGAGAACCAGTATTTGATCAAGGTGATGCTGGAGCGGATCAGCATCCGCTCAAACTCGGGGCAGGCGCGCAGAAACTCGCGATACTCGGCATCGCTGCAAAATCCCATCACCCGCTCGACTCCGGCCCGGTTGTACCAGGATCGGTCAAACAGCACCATTTCGCCAGCGGCGGGCAGGTGGGCCACATAACGCTGAAAGTACCACTGGGAGCGCTCCCGATCGGAGGGGGCGGGCAGTGCCGTGACCCGGCAGACCCGGGGGTTGAGCGGTTCGGTAATCGCCTTGATGACGCCCCCTTTACCGGCGGCGTCCCGTCCCTCGAACAGCACCACCACCTTCAGCCCCTCCTGCTTGACCCACTCCTGCAGCTTGACCAGCTCCTCCTGCAGATGGGCAAGGTGGTGCTCGTAGCACTTCTTGTCCAGACGCGGCCGCTTCTTGCTCTTCTCCTTCGCCATGGGCTTCTCCTTTTGGCATCCTTTCATGGGTGACTTCTTTGAGTCACTGTCAGCTTGCACCAGGGAGGCGTCACCTGCCAAGGGGGACGTGATACACTGCCCGCCCATCGCTGGCAACAGGAGATAACATGAAGCATTTTATGGAGATAGCGGGCCGCCGGATGGCCTATCTGGACGAAGGGCAAGGGCCGGTACTGCTGTTTGGCCACAGCTATCTGTGGGACAGCGCCATGTGGGCGCCGCAAATCGAGGCGTTCAAGGGCAGCTATCGCTGCATCGTCCCCGAGCTGTGGGGCCACGGTGATTCCGACCTGCTCCCCAAAGGTAGCTGCACCCTGGCGACTCTGGCGCGGGATCACCTGGCGCTGCTCGATGCCCTCGGCATTGAGGAGTTCGTGTTGGTGGGCCTCTCCATCGGCGGCATGTGGGGTGTTGAGCTGGCGCGCATGGTGCCAAACCGCCTCAAGGGTCTGGTGCTGATGGACAGTTTTGTCGGCCTCGAGCCCCAGATCACCTGCGAGCGCTACCTCGGCATGCTGGCGATGATCGAGCAGCTCGGCACCGTGCCGGCGCCCATCATCGAACAGGTGGCGCCGATCTTCTTTGCCAACCAGCCCGATGCCGACTTGCTGGCCGATTTCAAGGCGCGCCTCGCTGCCTGGCCAAAGGATAAGATTGCCGCCATGGTGGCGGTGGGCCGCAGCTTTGTGACCCGCGAAGATCGTATCGAGTGGCTGGAGGAGATCACTACTCCCGCACTGGTGATGACAGGCTGTGAGGACAAGGCCCGTCCGGTGCTGGAGGGCTATCTGATGGCCGAGATGCTGGGTTGCCCGTTCAGGGAGATCCCGATGGCTGGCCATATCTCGTCGCTGGAAAATCCGGCCTTCGTCAATCAGCAGCTGACCGAGTTTCTGGCGGCGCTGTAAGCCTGAATTGGTGGCCTGAGTAGGCTGTACTACCAGCCTGATGGTCGTGAAAAAGGGAGCCGAGGGCTCCCTTTTGTTTGGTCGTGTCTCACGGTTCAAGACTCATAACCGTTACCAGATATAGCCCAGCGCAAAACCCGCATAGAGCTCGCCATCGTGCTGGACGATGGGGCTGTTTTTGATGTCCCGATCATACCATTCGTAGTTCATGGCAAACATGCCAATCCAGTTGGGGCTGAAGCGGTAGCTGGTGATGAGGGCCGCCATCGGGGATAGGGTGGTACCGGTATCCCAAGCGGGCCGCTGGGCAGTCGCCTCGCTCTCGGAGATGCCGCCGAAGTAGTAGTTGGCCATCTTGTCGCTGCGCAGCATCAGCCCCATCCCCGGCATGATCAGCAGGTTGTCGCGCAGGATGGGGAAGTCGGCCCACAGCAGCAGCTCCTGCCCCTTGCTGCGGCCGGTGACATCGCTGTTGGCCCGCACGGTCAGCAGGGCATAGGGGGTGATGATGTTGCCACCGATCCCGCCTTCCAGCTGCCATTTTCGCTGCTCCATGCCGCTGAAGGCGGGCGAATCCTCGGGATCCAGATTGCCAAAACGGACCCGGCCATAGCCGTACAGGGCGATCTTCTCATCCTTGTGGAAGTAGTAGCGGGCCCGATCCCCCAGAAACATAAAGTCGTCGCCGAAGTAGATAAAGCCGGGGATGGCGTAGAGGGCGTTGTCCTGCGCTTCATAGCGGGCTTGTCCCCCGATGAGCGCAGCTCCGGCGACAAAGCCCTGTGGCACCGGGCTGGTAGGGCTGTCGCTGGTGAGCAGATCCATGGCGCCAAGATCGATATCGGCACGCGCTGGGAGGGTTGCAGCGAGGAGCAGGGCCGTCAGCCCTGCCGCTCTGATTTGACGAAAAAAGGTCATGGACACTCCGTTGTCACGATTGCAGGGGAAGTTGGTTATTTTGCGGCACCGGGCATCTCTTCACGTTTTGGCCAGGCATTGATCACCGCTTTGACCAGGGTGGCGAGGGGAATGGCGAAGAAGACTCCCCAGAATCCCCACAAGCCGCCGAAGACCAGCACGGCGATGATGATGGCCACCGGATGGAGGTTGACCGCTTCCGAGAAAAGCACCGGCACCAGCAGGTTGCCATCGAGGGCCTGAATGACCAGATAGGCCACCATCAGCCAGGCAAAATCCGCGGTGAGCCCCCATTGGAATAATGCCACCATGGCCACCGGCACGGTCACCACGGCGGCGCCGATATAGGGGATCAGCACCGAGAAGCCGACCGCGACCGCCAGCAGCACCGAGTAGCGCAGTCCCATCAGGGCGAAGGGAACATAGGTGGCGATGCCGACGATGAGGATCTCGATCACCTTGCCGCGGATGTAGTTGATGATCTGGTTGTTCATCTCGACCCACACCCGGTTGACCAGGGTGCGGTTGCGCGGCAGAAAGCGGCGCAGGCTGCCCATCAAGACCCGCTTGTCCTTGAGCATAAAGAAGACCATCAGCGGCACCAGAATGAGGTAGATCATGATGGCGACCACGTTGACCAGCGAACTGAGGGAGGCGCTTACCAGATGCTCGCCGCCACTGAGGATGCGCTGGCGAATATTGTCGATGACGGTCTCCACCAGACTGACGTCGATGAGCTCGGGGTATTTGTCCGGCAGGGTGCGCACATAATCCTGAGCGTGGGTCAGCATGGCCGGCGCCTCTTTGGCCAGATTGATCCCCTGACTGACCAGCGTCGGGATAAGACCCAGCAAGGAGGCGACTGCTACCGCAATAAAGAGGATCAGAATGACGCTGGTGGCCAGGGTGCGCGACAGCCCCGCTTTTTGCAGCCGGGCTACCGGCCACTCCAGCAGATAGGCCATTACCAGCGCCACCAGCAGGGGAGCCAGCAGATCGCCAAACAGCCAGATGATGGTGAAGCAGAACACCAGCAACAGGAAAAGGGTAACGGCATCGGGATCGGAAAAACGGGTCTGATACCAGCGCTTCAATACTTCTAACATGACGGCATCCTTACATCACTGGGGCTCAAGATGGTTGTTTCGCCCCGACAACCAACTGCAAAGAGAGGGTTTTGTCCGCTTCTTGCTGCACCTCGACATGGTGGCCCTGACGGTGCAGATAGGCCGGAATATCCTGCCGGGAGCCCGCATCGGCCAGCCGTATGGTGACGGTTTGACCGCTTTTGGCCTCCCTTAACCAGAGCTTGAGCCGGATGAGCGGCTCGGGGCAACGCCAGGGGGTCAGGTCGAGAACTTCCATGGGGGCTCCATCAGGCAGGTGGCCGCTATTATGGCCGTGATAAGAGCATGAAACAACGCTTGTAGCCCTTGATGGGCAAGGGTATTCTGCCGAGGCCCTTTCTGATGGAGATAGAGATAACGTGGCACGTTTTTCCCCCCTGATGGCATCGCTTCCCCTGCTGGCTTCCCTGATGGGCGCCACGTTTCATGCCGAGGCCAACAATCAGCTTCCCGACATCGGCACGGCCGGGGTTGCTGCCCTGCCCATCGAGCAGGAAGTGCGTTACGGCAACGCTTTTATGCGCTTTGCCCGTGCGGGTCTGCCGATCATCGATGATCCCGTGTTGAGCCAGTACATTGACGATCTGGGTCAGCGATTGCTGACCAACGCCGATGGGGTACGTTTCCCGTTTACCTTCTTCCTCATCAATGATCCCAGCATCAACGCGGCCGCCTTCCTCGGCGGGCGAGTCAAGGTGCACACCGGCCTCTTCCTCTACGCCGACAGCGAGAGCGAGCTGGCCTCGGTACTGGCCCACGAAATCACCCACGTGACCCAGCGCCATATCGCCCGTTATATGGAAGCGCAGGCGAGCAGCTCGGCGGTGACCCTGGCCGGTCTGGTGGGCTCCATCGCACTGGCGGTGATCAACCCGACTGCCGGTATCGCCGCGCTGCAGACCACGCTGGGCCTCTCCATGCAGTCGGCCATCAACTACACCCGCGACAACGAATATGAAGCGGATCGCATCGGCATGAAGACCCTCTATGATGCCGGTTTCGATCCCATGGGGATGGCCAACTTCTTCCAGAAACTGGCTGCCGAATACCGTTACGCCAGCAAGCCGCCGGAAATGCTGCTCACTCACCCGCTGCCGGAGACCCGGATCAGCGAGGCCCGCGCTCGGGCGGGCAGCTATGGTCGCCGCGACTTGCCGCCCAGTCTCGACTTCTGGCTGGCCAAGGTGCGGATTCAGGTGCGTTTTGGTACCGATACCCCGCAGGGGCTGCTGAGCTACTTCGATAGCCGGATCCAGAAGGGGGATTACCCGCTCAAGGATGCCGCCATCTATGGCAAGGCGCTGGCGCTGATCCAGCTCAAGCGCACCGACGAGGCTGATACCCTGATGCAGGAGCTGGCGGCCCGTCATCCGGAAGATCTCTTTATCGTCGATGCCCAGACCGACATCGATCTGGCCAAGGGGCGCAGTGCCCAGGCCATCGCGCGCCTCGAGAAGTTCCGCAGCCGGATGCCGGACAACGAAGTGGTGGTGGTCAACCTCGGCAACGCCTATCTCGAGAGCGGCAACTACAAGAAGTCCATCGCCATCCTCGACCCCTATGCCCGTGCGCATGAGGAGAACAATCTGGCCTGGAACCTGCTGGCCGATGCCTATCGCAAGGCGGGCAGAATGACCGAGCTGCATATGGCACGGGCCGAGATGCTCGCACTGCGCGGGGATTATCAGGCGGCCATCGACGAGCTGATCGTGGCACGCGGTACCACCAGCGATCGGATGACCCTGGCTCGTCTGGAGGCGCGCATCACCGAGCTGGAGCGGGCCAAGAAGGATCTCGACAGCCTCAAGGGCTAACGAAACCTATCAAACAAGGGCGCACTATGGTGCGCCCTTGTTGTTTATGGCGGTGGCGTTGATGTGGGGGACGGTGATAGCAGCGATGGGCTAGTGACTCATGCTGCTGGCGGTCGCCTTGAGCATCTCGATCTGCTGCTGGTCGAGCTCGCCGACCAGCGTCTGCTTGAGCTTGCCCTCGCTATCAAGCAGATAGCTGGTGGGCAAGCCGCTTGGTCGAGGGAAGGTAAGCCTGGCATCTTCATTGGCAATAAGGTGGGGCACCTTGATGTGGTACTGCGCAGCCAGTTCGTTCAGCTCTGCTGGGGTGGTCGGGTCGTAGTTGATGGCCACCACTGTGATCTGGCCCTCCGCTGCCAGCCTGTTGAGGCGCGGCATCTCCCGCAGGCAGGGGGCGCACCAGGGGGCGAAGTAGTTGACCAGCAGCGGCTTGCCAGCAAAGTGGCGCAGGCTGACCGACTGCCCTGTTGCATCGGTAAATTCGGGGGCAGGTGTGCATGCGCCCAGCAGGCCAGCCACAATCAGCCAACAAATTCGTTTCAATTCCTTTCCACTGCCGCTTACCCTGACCATCACTTTCCCCTACAATAGCGCCGTTTCTAGTCCCATCTTGCGATTAATCAGGGAGTTACCATGAGCGAGACCCAAATCTACCACAATCCGCGCTGCTCCAAGAGTCGCGAAACCCTGGCTCTGCTGGAACAGCACGGGATCGCCCCTGATGTGGTGCTCTATCTGGAGCAGGCCCCGAGCGAAGATGAGATCCGCAACCTGCTCTCTCTGCTCGGCTTTAACGATCCGCGCCAGCTGATGCGCACCAAGGAGGATCTCTACAAGGAGCTGGGATTGGCCGATGTCAGCAGTGATGCCCTTATTAGCGCCATGCACCAGCATCCCAAGCTGATCGAGCGCCCCATTGTCATCAAGAATGGTCAGGCCCGCATTGGTCGCCCGCCGGAGCAGGTGCTGGAGATCCTCAAGTGAGCACCCGCTTTGCCCGTCTGCTGACTCTGGTCGGCTTCTTTGGTCTGCTGGGCTGGGTCATCCTCTGGCATCTGTGGCTATCACCCCATCCGGACCTCAACCCCTGGCTGCTGCCGGTGGTCTGGACGGTCCCGCTGCTCTTCCCTCTCAAGGGGATAGTGCAGGGCAACCCCTACACCCACGCCTGGGGCAACTTCGTGTTGATGCCCTATTTCCTGCACGCCCTCACCCTGATCACCACGGATGAGGGGGAGCGGTGGCTGGCGGTGGTGGAGCTGGTCTTCACCACTCTCGCTTTTGTCGGCACCATCTATTACGCCCGACTGCGTGGTCGGGAGCTGGGCTTAAGCATTCGCAAAAAGAAAGACGAAGCCAACTGATGACAAACGCCCCGCAAGGGGCGTTTTTTATGGGGACGCAGGGCTATCCAGAGGGATCACTGTGCCCCTTGCGCTGCCCGATATTGGGCCAGCTGTTGCTGGCTAAAGTCCATCAGCTGGGGATAGAAGCGCAGAAATCCCGCCTCGCATGTTTGCCACTGCGACTCATCGAGGGTCAGCAGCGCCTCTCCCAGTTGTACCGGGCGGCGCAGTCGGCGACCTATGCCGTTCAGCGCTTGCCCCAGCCCCTCCCTGTGGCGGTAGGAGGCGATCCAGTTCTGCTCGGCCATCCGTTTGAGGGGGAGTGGCAGTCCGTCCGGCAGGCGTGGGTGATCCGCCAATAGCTGCTCATAACTGCGTTGCAGGAAGCGGGGCAGGGGCTCGGTGCTGAACAGTCCCCAGTGCAGGCTCAGCCAGTGGTCGTAGATCATATCCACCACTATGCCGCCAAAGCGGCGCCAGGGGGCCTCGAAACAGGCGACGGCCGCCTTGTGCTCGGGGTGGCCGTCGGTGAAGGCGTCAATTTTGCGGTGCAGCCAGATCCCCTCATCGAAGTGGGCGGCAAGCCCCGTGGGCAGCGTGCCTTTGACGAAATCGCCGAGCAGATTGCCGGTGAGGGAGCTTCGGGTGTGGGCAGCCAGATGGAGATGGGCCAGAAAATTCATCGGTAGCTGTGGGTCTGTTATGGGATGGCAAGGTGCTTCGAGCCTAACGGATCCCGCCCGCCTTGACCATGATCGGGATTTTGCTACTGTCCTGCGGCTGCCTCTTGCCGGGCAAAATTCGGGCGTGCTAAGGTGATGCCATCTTTGTCACAGGACGCGACAAACCACCATGATGCGCAAAGCCAGAGGCTTTTTTCTGGCCTTCTACTTCAAGCCTTTCTATCTCTCCGAGTGGTTCGACGAATAGATCGAACCCCTGGAGCAGTTCACTGACGCCCGCTCGGGCGTGATCTCGCTCATCCAGATTCTGCCGCTTTTGGTCATCGCATGCATTCGCCTGCGGTGCCTTGTTCGCGCCTGTGCGCTTTTTATGTAATGGAGTACTCAAGATGAAGATCAGACTGACCCTCTCAGCCCTGTTTGTTGCCAGCCTGCTGGCCACCCCCGCCATGGCCAAGGAGTGGAAAACCGTGCGTTTCGGGGTGGAGGGGGCCTACCCGCCCTTCTCCTGGACCGATGCGTCGGGCGAGATCAAGGGGTTTGATATCGATCTCGCCAACGCCCTTTGTCAGCAGATGGCGGTCAAGTGCGAGTTGGTGGCGCAGGATTGGGACGGCATGATCCCGGCCCTGCTGTCGCGCAAATACGATGCCATCATCGCCGCCATGTCGATCACCGACGAGCGGCGCCAGAAGGTCGATTTCACCGAGAAATATGCCCATATTCCCAATCGCTTTGTGGCGGCCAAGGGGACCGAGCTGACGCTGACCCCGGAAGGCATGGCGGGCAAGCGCATCGGGGTGCAGCGGGCCACCACCCACGACAAGTACCTGACCGACAATTTTGGCTCGAATGTCACCATAGTCCGCTACGGCAATGCCGATGAGGCCTATCTCGATCTGAAAGCGGGTCGGGTGCTGGCCCTGCTGGCCGATGCCTCTGCCATTGAGCAGGGGCTCCTTGGCAAAGAGGGGGGCGACAAGTTCGATTATGTAGGGCCCGCCCTGACCGATCGCCAGTGGTTTGGTGATGGCATGGGGATCGCCGTGCGCAAGAGCGATAAGGAGCTCAAGGGCAAGCTGGACGAGGCGATCAAGGCCCTGCGTGCCAATGGCACCTATCAGCAGATCAACCAGAAGTACTTCAAGTACGATATATATGGTGGTTGACGGGGGGAGGGAGCTTGCTCCCTCTCTTTTCATTGGGCAAGCGACTATCGTGCAAGGAGGATCGCCATGTTGACCCTGATCGAGGGGGCCGAGATCTTCAGCCCCACCCACCTTGGCCAGCAGGATCTGCTGGTGGCTGATGGCCGTATCGCCTGGATGGGCAAGGGGTTGACGGTGCCTGCAAACTGGCCGCTGCATCGGGTCGATGGTCGTGGCCGCTATCTGGTACCCGGGTTGGTGGATCCGCTGGCCCATATCACGGGCGGCGGCGGTGAGGGGGGCTTTGCCTTTCGCACCCCTGAACTGGCGGCGAGCGAGGCGCTCAAGGCCGGCGTCACCACCCTGGTGGCGGCGCTTGGCACCGACAGCCTGACCCGCACTCCCGCGCAGGTGCTCGGCAAGGTGCGCGAGTTTCGCGCCGCCGGGGTGAGCGCCTTTATGTATACCGGCTCCTACCATCTGCCGGTCAAGACCCTGACCGGCACGGTGGAGTCGGACATCATCCTGATCCCAGAGGTATTGGGGGTGGGGGAGGTGGCCATCAGTGACCACAGATCCAGTGCGCCGACCCACGACGAGCTGGCCAGGCTTGCCAGCGAGGCGCGGGTGGCCGGGCTGCTTGCGGGCAAGAGCGGGGTCAGCTTCTTCCATGTCGGGGATGGCAAGGGGGCATTGGCCCTCCTTCGGGCCCTGCGCGATGAGACCGATATTCCGCTGCGCCAGCTCTATCCCACCCACTGCAACCGCAATCCCTGGCTCTTTGCCGAGGCCATCGAGTGGGGCAAGGCAGGAGGTTGGGTCGACCTCACCACCTCGAGCTTTCCCGATCTGCTGGAGGATGGCGAGCGGCTTGCCGCCGATGCGCTCGTCGAGCTGCTGGCCGCCAATGTGCCTGCCGAGCGCATCACCTTCAGCTCGGATGCCAACGCCAGCCTGCCGCGCTTTGATGGCGAAGGGCGGCTAATCGAGATGCGCTGCGGCCAGATTGCCAGCCTGTGGCAGCAGTGCGTGCGCGCGACCCGGCTCGGTGTCTCGCTGGAGAAGGCATTGGCCGTGGTGACGAGCAATCCGGCGCAGGCGCTGGGGCTTGGCAGCAAGGGGCGTATCGGGGTTGGGCAGGATGCGGATCTGCTGCTGGTGCACGACCGGACGTTTGCTATCGAGCGAGTGATGAGTGGCGGTCAGTGGCGCGAATAAGGCTGCGGGCAATATCGCAGCCAGTGCGAGTGCGTGGTTGCTCCAAACAGCAAAAGCCCGACAACAAGGTCGGGCTTTTTTATCTGCAATGTGGGAATCAGGCTTAGAGCGCCAGAAACCCGAGGATCAGGATGGGGCCGAGCAGGCTCAGGATAAAGCCGGAGACAATGGCCACCGGCACCACCTGAATACCCCCTGATTTCTGGATGACCGGCAGGGTGAAGTCCAGCGCTGTGGCGCCGCCGTAACCAATGGCCGCCGAGGGGTGGCGACGCATCAGGACCGGGATGATCAGGATGGCGATAAGCTCACGCCCAAGATCGTTGATAAAGGCAGCAGAACCGAGCACCGGCCCCAGTTTGTCGGCCACCAGAATACCGGAGAGCGAATACCAGCCGAAGCTCGAGCTCATCGCCAGACCATGGGCAAAGGGCATCCCCAGCAACTGGGCCGCCAGCAGGCTGCCCAGCCAGCTGCTGAGGATGACGGTGGCGGCGATTTTCATTCCCCAGGGGTTGAGCAGGATCTGGCGCAGCCGCATGCCGGAGTTGCGCATCTGCACCCCGATGAGAAACAGCAGCAGCATCAGGGCCCACTCGCTCCACTTGTCGATGGGCAGGGCGCGCAGATCCACCAGTAGACCCAGCAGCACACCGCCGAGCACCACAAAGCAGAGCTGCAGGGATTCCCACAGCAGGTGCAACTTGCCCGGCATCTTGGCATCGCTCGCCTCGTGGGTCGGCGGCGTGCGCTTGTCGAGCCACCAGAGGGCCAGCAGGTTGCAGACCGTGATCGCGGTGAGCATCACCCCGGCGACCTTGAAGATCACCGCAAGATTGCTGCCCAGGTTCTCCACATAGGCAAGCCCGAGCCCCATCAGAAACAGAATGAGGTAGACCATCTTGCCCAGACTCTGGTTGACCAGCTTGATCAGTCGGGCAGAGGAGAGGGGAACCAGATAGCCGATTGCCAGTGGCAACAGGATCAGCAACACATTGAGCAGCATCGAGGCCTCGATCACAAAAACTGATAAAAACACCACCTTATCATTACTTATTGGCTCTGTGTCACATATCTCTCGCTTTCATGGCCGAAAACAGCCCTTTTGGGGGCAGATTGTTACTTTTTTGCCACAACCTCTCTGTTTGATAAGGTTCTGTGCGAGCCCGAGTGCACCAATGAAATCAAGTTGATCCGATCGGGTGGCCGATATTTCGCTCGGCAAGGGGGGGCATAAAGCCATTTTGGTGCCGGTTTGGCACACATCACGCTTTTCTCTTGCCACTGATATGATTGGGGTATAAAAAGGCGGTATCGGAATAGCCATTGAAACGGCTGTTTATGCAAACAAAGTGCTGAAAAATACGCAAAGAGCGAATAAAAATAGAGCGAATCCCCTGAAGACCCTCGTTCTGTATTGTTTTTTCACTATCCTGGTGATATTTTCGCTGAAGGTTGCCATCGGTTAACTTTTTGTTAAATGGACGATGGTTGAGTCACGCCCCCTGCGGCGTCTAGGGACAGACAAGGTTGTAATGGATGAGCGACGTTGCCGCACTGGAAGTACGTGATCTGCACAAATATTTTGGCACCCACGAAGTGCTCAAGGGCATCGACATGACCGCCCACAAGGGTGATGTGATCTCCCTTATCGGCTCCTCCGGTTCGGGGAAGTCGACCTTTCTTCGCTGTATCAATCTGCTCGAAACCCCCTCATCCGGCACCGTCTCGCTCCATGGCGAGCTGATCCGGATGAAAACCAGCCGCGCCGGCGAGCGGTTGCCGGAAGATATGCGTCAGGTTGAGCGGATCCGCAGCCGACTGGCCATGGTGTTTCAAAGTTTCAATCTCTGGTCACACATGACCATCATGCAGAACATCATCGAAGTGCCAATCCAGGTGCTCAAGGTGCCTCGCGCCGAAGCACTGGCCAAGGCAGAGCAACTGCTCAACCGGGTTGGACTCTGGGAGCGGCGTGACTATTATCCCGGCCACCTCTCCGGTGGTCAGCAGCAGCGGGCCGCCATCGCCCGTGCGCTGGCGGTAGAGCCCGAGGTGATGTTGTTTGACGAACCCACCTCGGCGCTGGATCCCGAGCTGGTGGGGGAGGTGCTCGGCCTGATGCGCGAGCTGGCTGAAGAGGGGCGCACCATGCTGGTGGTGACCCACGAGATGTCGTTTGCCCGGGATGTATCGAACAAGGTGATGTTTCTGCATCAGGGGCGGGTGGAAGAGGAGGGCAACCCCAAGGAGATTTTCGCCCATCCCAAATCCGAGCGGTTCAAGCAATTCATCTCCTCCATCTACTGATGGCGGGATGCCTGGTTACCCAATCAACTGTTTTATCAAGGAGAGATACATGAACAAGCTGATGCTGGCGACAGCCGTAGTTACTGCCCTCGCGTCCGGTAGCCTGATGGCCAAGGAGTGGAAAGAGGTCCGGATCGGGGTTGAGGGTGCCTATCCCCCCTTCTCCTGGACCGAGCCCAGTGGCGAGGTGAAAGGTTTTGATATCGACATCGCCAACGCCCTGTGCGAAGAGATGAAAGTGAAGTGCACCCTGGTCAAGCAGGACTGGGACGGCATCATTCCGGCGCTGCTGTCGCGCAAGTTTGACGCCATCATCGCTACCATGGACATCACCGAAGAGCGCAAGAAGAAAGTGGACTTCACCCAGAAGTACCAGCACATTCCGGCCCGCTTCGCCGCCAAGAAGGGCACTGACGTGCAGCTCGACAAAGCCTTTATGGAAGGCAAGTCCGTCGCGGTGCAGCGTGCGACCTCCATGGATACCTTTATTACCGACAACTTCCCCAACGCCACCATCAAGCGTTACGGCACCGCCGATGAAGCGTATCTCGATCTGAAATCCGGTCGTGTGGACTATGTGCTGGCCGACTCTGCCGCCATCACCGACGGTCTGTTGAAGAAAGAGGGCGGTGATGCCTTTGAATTCGTCGGCCCG
This sequence comes from Aeromonas sp. 602396, assembly GCF_049173735.1. NCBI lineage: Bacteria > Pseudomonadati > Pseudomonadota > Gammaproteobacteria > Aeromonadales > Aeromonadaceae > Aeromonas > Aeromonas sp. 602396. The sequence continues at coordinate 45,700 of NZ_JAAKSD010000008.1, forward strand.
AAACTGACCGATCCCAAGTGGTTTGGCGAGGGTGCCGGTATTGCGGTGCGCAAGGCTGACAAGGATCTGAAAGAGAAATTCAATGCCGCTATTCTGGCGCTGCGTGCCAATGGCAAGTACAAGGAAATCAACGACAAGTACTTCGAGTTCGACGTTTACGGAGAGTAAAACAAAGAGACGTTTACGGCGAGTAAGTCCAAAGACGTCTACGGCAAGTAACGACAGGTTGATCCCGTCAGTAGTCATCGGGCCCGTCACCTCCCTGAGGGAGTTTACGGGCCCGCATTGATTGCAATGGAGCTGCACATATTTCATTCGGACTGCTATGGAGCCTTCTGGTTAGCAGGTGCGTGAAGATTCAGTGGCGATGGAGCTGCATATGTTTGATTTGAAAGGATACGAAGCCTCGCTGCTGGAGGGCGCCTGGGTCACCCTGGAAGTGGCGCTGGCCTCCCTGCTGCTGGCGTTGCTGCTGGGGATGCTGGGGGCGCTGGCCAAACTCTCTCCCTACAAGTGGGCCCGGGCCATCGCCACCGGCTACACCACCATCATTCGCGGCATCCCCGATCTGGTGCTGATGATGCTGCTCTTCTTTGGCGGCCAGGTGCTGATCAACGGTATCTGCACCTGGGTCAACGAGACTTACAACAGCTGGTTACTGGAGAGTAATCCCAATCAGGAGTGGGTCTCCCTGCTTCCGGACTATATCGACATCAGCCCCTTTGTGGCCGGTGTCGCGACCATCGGCTTTATCTTCGGCGCCTACATGACCGAGACCTTTCGCGGCGCCATTCTGGCGGTGGACAAAGGTGAGCTGGAGGCCGCACGGGCCTTTGGCATGCGGGCAACCCAGGTGTTTGTGCGGATCCTCTTCCCCCAGATGATGCGCCACGCCCTGCCGGGGTTTGGCAACAACTGGCTGGTGCTGCTGAAAACCACCGCGCTGGTCTCCATCATCGGCCTCGATGACATGGTGCGCAAAGCCTCGCTGGCGGCGGGCTCGACCCAGCAACCCTTCACCTTCTACATGGCGGTGGCGTTGATCTTCCTGATCTTCACCGCAGTCTCCACCTCGGCGCTCAAGTGGGCCGAGCGTCATTACGCCATCAAGACGAGGTAAGCCATGGATTTCTCAATCATTCTCAAAGAGTGGCCCACCTACTGGGAGGGGCTCTATACCACCGTCTGGCTGGTGGCCCTCTCTCTGATCCTTGGGTTGATGCTGGCGGTACCCATGGGCATCCTGCGCAACAGCCGCAACTGGCTGATCAAGGGGCCGATCTGGGCCTATATCTACTTCTTTCGCGGCACCCCGCTGCTGGTGCAGCTCTTTATCATCTACTACGGCGCCGCCCAGTGGGAGTGGCTGAAGAACAGTGCCGCCTGGTCGCTCTTCTCCGAAGCCTGGTTCTGTGCTCTGCTGGCCTTCACCCTCAATACCGCCGCCTATACCGCCGAGATCGTGCGCGGGGCGGTACACAATATGCCGCGCGGCCAGATTGAGGCAGCCAACGCCTTTGGCATGACACGCTGGCAGACCCTGACCCGGATCATTTTGCCCAACTCGTTTCGTCGGGCGCTGCCGGCTTACAGCAACGAGGTGATCTTCATGCTGCAAGGCTCGGCGGTTGCCGGCATCATCACCATCGTCGATCTGACCGGCGCGGCGCGGATCATCAACTCCCGCTACTACAGTCCGTTCGAGGCGTTTTTGACCGCAGGGCTGCTCTATATGCTGCTCACCTTTGTCATCGTCTGGCTGTTCAAGAAGTGGGAAGCGCGCTGGCACGCCCACCTGCGCCCGCGCAATGTGTAAGGTGTGATCTGCCAAGATGAGTGAAAATGGCCCCGCCTGTTTGCAGGCGGGGCCATTTTTCATCTTCATCGTCTGCCCGCCCGGTTTGCCAAATGGCGGCCGAGCAGGGAGAATGCAGCACTCCCAAGCGCCGCCAGCCGTTGGCTGCGTGCCTTATTCCCCAGTTCCCGAGGTTTTATGTACCGGATATTGTTTGAGCATCCCGCTTTCCTGGTTATCGACAAGCAGCCCGGCATCGGCATGCACGACGAGAAGGGCGACGGGGAGTCGGTCAATCCGGGGCTGGTCAATCGCGTGAAGGCCGATACCGGGCTGACCCTCTATCCGGTGCACCGGCTCGACAAGATGACCTCCGGCCTGGTGCTGCTAGCCCGCACCACAGAGGCTAATCGCGAGCTGAGTATGGCCTTTGCGGCCCGCGAGGTGAGCAAACAATATCTGGCGCTCTCCGATCGCAAACCCAAGAAGAAGCAGGGTTGGGTGAAGGGGGATATGCAAAAGGGGCGCGGCGGCAGCTGGATGCTGGCGCGTACTCTGGATAATCCTGCCATCAGCTGGTTCGATTCAGTGTCGGTGCGCGAGGGGCTGCGGCTCTATCGCATCAAGCCCCAGACCGGCAAGACCCACCAGATCCGGGTTGCCCTCAAAAGCATCGGTGCCCCCATTCTCGGGGATGAGCGCTATGGCGGTACGCCAGCCGATCGCGGCTATCTGCACGCCTGGCGACTGAGTTTTACGCTGACGGGGGAACCGTTCGATTTTGTCTGCCCGCCCGATGTGGGGAGTGAATTTGTCACTCCCGAGCTCACGGCAGCCATCGCAGCCCTTGCGCCCTGATGCTGATGCGCCCAGCGCCTGACGCCATGATCCATTCAGCGAAAGAGCGTGATCCTGACGGACGTGCGCCGCGCTGGATCCTGGCCGACTTTGACGACACCCTGGCCCCCGGTGACAGCCACGCCGGTCTGCTGCGCTATATCCTGCGCCACCGGATCTGGCCGCTGCTGTTGCTGCCGGTGATTGCGCTGGGTGGGGTAATCTATCTGATGCCCAGCCAGCGGCGGCGAGGTATCTCCCTTATCTGGTGGGCCATCACCCTAGGGCTCTCTCCCCTCGGTTGGCGCAAGCTGGTGCGTGCCTACTGCCACACTCGTCCGGGGCTCTTTCGCGAGGCGCATCGGCTGCTTGAAGAAGAAGGGCATCGCTGCTGGGTGATCTCCGCCAGCCCGCGGGCGCTGGTACGGGCCCAGCTCTATCAGCAACTGCCCGGCCAGTTGCCCCACCGGATCATTGGCTCACAGATGCGCTACCGTTTTGGCGGTCTGATGCCGCGCTTCTATTGCCACGGCCAGCACAAGCTGTTGCCGGAGATCTGTGCCCTCGATGCCGAATTGGCCTTGAGCGACAGCCTGCACGATCTGCCACTGCTGGGGTTGGGGAAAGAGGCGTGGCTGATCAATCCGACGCCCACGCGACTGCAAAAGGCCTGGGCCTGCTTGCCCCATCTGATGGTCAAAAACTGGCAACTGTAAGGCAAAGCTGACAGTCCTGCGGGTCGTCACCGTTTGATCCGCAAGGTTGTGGCTTCGCTGTCACAATCTATTTACATCTTTTGCTGCCAGCTGCGAAAAACTATCTGCAACCCGCCTCTTCTCTTCCTGCTACGCCCTGCCTCTAATGAAACAAGTTGTTAACACTTGCCGCGCCGCTGGGTGCTGCAATCCGTTTTAACCGAATCAAGAGCAAGGAGCGCCCGATGAATGCCACCTCTTCCGCTACCCACACCATCAATCCGTTAGGCACAGACGGTTTCGAGTTTGTCGAGTACACGGCCCCCGATGCCAAAGGGATTGCTGCCCTCAAGAGCCTGTTTGTGTCGCTCGGGTTTGCCGAGGTCGCCAAGCACAAACACAAGCAGTGCTGGCTCTACCGGCAGGGGGATATCAACTTTGTGGTCAATGCCGAGCCTCACTCCCAGGCGGAGCAGTTTGCCAGCCTGCACGGGCCGAGCGTTTGCGGCATGGCATTTCGGGTGAGCGATGCGGGCAAAGCCCAGCAGTACGCCATCGCCAAGGGGGCCAAGCCCTTTGTCGGCAAGATTGGCCCGATGGAGCTCAATATTCCCGCCATCTACGGTATCGGCGAGAGCACGCTCTCCTTTGTCGACCGCTATGGCGACAAGGGCTCCATCTATGACGTGGATTTTGTCTTCTACCCCGACTGGCAGTCCCGGATGGCAGAGGTGGATGCCGGTCTTATGGAGATCGATCACCTGACCCACAACGTCCATCGCGGCAATATGGATGTCTGGTCCAACTTCTATGAGCGGATCGGTAACTTCCGTGAAATTCGCTACTTCGATATCGAGGGCAAGCTGACCGGGCTGCATTCGCGCGCCATGACAGCCCCCTGCGGCAAGATCCGCATCCCCATCAACGAGTCGGCGGATGACAAGTCGCAGATCGAGGAGTACCTGCGTCAGTACAAGGGGGAGGGGATCCAGCACATCGCCATGGCCTCCAGCGATATTTACCATACCATCCGCACCCTGCGCAGCCGAGGTACCGGCTTTATGCCGACGCCCGATACCTACTACGAGAAGGTGAACAGCCGGGTCGAGGGGCATCAGGAGGATCTGGCGGCCCTCAAAGAGCTGCGCATCCTCATCGACGGCTCCCCCACCAAGGATGGCATTCTGCTGCAGATCTTCACCGATACCGTGATAGGCCCGGTCTTCTTCGAGATCATCCAGCGCAAGGGTAACGAAGGGTTTGGCGAGGGCAATTTCAAGGCGCTGTTTGAATCGATCGAGCTGGACCAGATCCGCCGTGGCGTGCTGGATGGCGCCGAGGATGAGAAGGGTGCCCGCAAAGAGGGAGCGAGCGATGCGTAACTGGATTAACTTCCCCCATCGGGAGGGGACCCACTCCCGGCAGGCCCATGCCGACCTGCCGGAACAGGCTATCTATGAGCGCGAGCTGGGGCGCAGCGGCTTTTTCGGCCCCGCCACCCACATGCACCACAAGCATGCCCCAACCGACTGGAGCAGTTGGGAGGGGCCGTTGCGGCCACGGCTGTTTGACCTCAATGCCCTGCAGGAGGAGGTGAGTTCCCTCTCCCCCTGGGTGGCCCCCGACATTCTTAGCAACCCCCACTGCCGCTATCGCATCTGGCGGCTCTCCGAGGCGATGCCGTTTCTGGTGCGCAACGCCGACGGCGACGAGCTGCTCTTTATCCACGAAGGGAGCGGCGAGTTCTTCTGCGACTACGGCCACCTGACTCTTCGCGATGGCGACTACGTGGTGATCCCCCGTGGCACCATGTGGCGCATCGAGCCGACAGCGCCCCTGTTCATCCTGATGATCGAGGCGACCAACGACAGTTACCAGCTGCCGGACAAGGGGCTGGTGGGTAATCACGCCATCTTTGACCCGGCGGCGCTGGATGTGCCTGCCATCAATGAACGCTTTTTGGCCCAGCAGGATGAGAATCCCTGGTCGCTGCAGGTCAAACGCCACGATCAGGTGTCGGTCATCACCTGGCCCTTCAACCCGCTGGATGCGCAAGGGTGGCATGGGGATTTGTGCGTGGTGCGCCTAAACTGGCGGGATATCCGCCCGCTGATGAGCCATCGCTACCATCTGCCGCCGTCGGCTCATTCGACCTTTGTGGCGAGCCGCTTCGTGATCTGTACCTTTGTGCCGCGCCCCATCGAGAGCGATCCCGGCGCCCTCAAGGTGCCCTTCTATCACAGCAACGATGATTACGACGAGGTGCTCTTCTACCACGCAGGGGATTTCTTCAGCCGGGACAATATCGAGCGGGGCATGGTCACCTTCCATCCCGCCGGTTTCACCCACGGCCCCCATCCCAAGGCGTTTGCGGCAGGGCAGGCCTATGCCAAGAAGTTCACCGACGAGGTGGCGGTGATGCTCGATACCCGCGATGCGCTGAACGTTGGCAGTCTGTGCGAAGGGATCGAGAACACCCGGTATGTCTCCAGCTGGCAGCGCCCGGACGCGGCTGCCGGCAAATAAGGAATCGCTTATGAAATTGGCAACATTGAACAATGGCAAGCGCGATGGCGCTTTGGTGGTGGTGAGCCGGGATCTGACCCGGGCGGTACGGGTGAGCGAGATTGCCCCGACTTTGCAGGCCGCTCTCGACGAGTGGGCCGAGGTTGCCCCCAGGCTGGAGGTTGTTTATCAGCAGCTTAACGAGGGCCGTGTGGCCGAGGCGTTCCCCTTTGACGAAGCGTCTTGCCTCTCTCCGCTGCCGCGTGCCTATCAGTGGGCCGATGGCAGTGCCTACGTCAACCACGTGGAGCTGGTGCGCAAGGCGCGCGGCGCCGAGATGCCGGAAAGCTTCTGGCACGATCCGCTGATGTATCAGGGGGGCTCCGACAGCTTTTTGGCTCCCCGCGGGCCGATTGTCATGGGATCGGAGGAGTGGGGGATCGATTTCGAGTCGGAAGTCGCCATCATCACCGACGACGTGCCGATGGGGGTGAGCCCGCAGGGGGCCGTTAGCCACGTCAAGCTGCTGATGCTGGTCAACGATGTGAGCCTGCGCAACCTCATTCCGGGCGAGCTGGCCAAGGGCTTTGGTTTCTTCCAGTCCAAACCGTCCAGCGCCTTCTCGCCGGTGGCCATCACCCCGGATGAGCTGGGCGATGACTGGCACGATGGCAAGGTGATGCTGCCCCTGCGCACCCATCTGAACGGCGCCCTGTTTGGCGCACCGGATGCCGGGGTGGACATGACCTTCAGCTTCTTCGAACTGATTGCCCATGCGGCCAAGACCCGTCCCCTTGGTGCCGGTTGCATCATCGGCTCGGGCACCGTCTCCAACTACGATCGCAGCGCCGGTTCATCCTGCATCGCCGAGCGCCGCATGCTGGAAATTCTTGATTGTGATCAAGCTATAACCCCCTATTTGCAGTTTGGTGATAGAGTGTCGATCGCGATGGAGGATCGCTCTGGCCAAAACCTGTTTGGCACCATATCTCAACAGGTGGTGCCAGCGAGCGGTCAGGGAGGTTGATGGCCAGCGCCGGTTGGCGGCAAGGATTTTCGGGATATGTCCGGATCACGACGAGCCCTCAACCGGTGCCGGATACACAAGGAGGCAGGTGGCGAGCACCTGCCGGGCTTCGGGCCCAGATAAGATGCAGGGACAGATTATGTTGCAGTTGTTTGGCTATTGGCGTTCGTCGGCAAGTTTTCGGGTGCGGATCGTGTTGCAGCTCAAGGGGCTCGCCTACGAGCAGCATCCCATCAATTTGCGGCAAGGCGAGCAGAGCGAGAAGGCCTATCGCCGGATCAACCCGCAAGGGCTGGTGCCGTTTCTGGTGGATGGCGATGTGCAGATCGGTCAGTCGGTCGCCATCATGGAGTACCTCGACGAGACCTATCCCGCCTACTCACTGATGCCCTCTTCCCCCGACGCGCGGGCCCGGGTGCGCCAGATCGTCAACATGATCGCCTGCGATATTCACCCGCTCAACAATCTGCGGGTGCTCAACTATCTGGAAGAGCACTTCAGGGCCAACAACGAGCAGGAGGCTCGCTGGTATCGCCACTGGATTGACGAGACCTTCACCGCCCTCGAACAGCTGTTGATGACCACCGCCGGTGTCTACTGCGTCGGCAACGAAGTGACCCTGGCCGACTGCATGCTGGTGCCCCAGGTTTACAACGCCCGCCGCTACGACATGACCCTGGACGATTACCCCACCATCCGTCGCATCGTCGCCAACTGCGAGCAGTTGCAAGCCTTTATCAAGGCCACCCCCGCCAACCAGCCGGACGCGCAGTGACCTACTGACTTGAATCGCGGGATGGCATCAACACGCCATCCCACGCGTCACATCTCCTCATCTCTCTATTCCCCTCTCTGTGCGCTTTTTGTTCTTCGTGTTGACGGCTGAATGTCGCCAATAATCCTTCGCTTGTCACACTTATCAACATTTTGCATCGATTGAGTCTCTGTTGTTGGTGTTTTGGGCTGCTAGTCACACTCAAGTCAGTTGATTGGGCCTAGTATCGCCACGCCAGCGGGACAACGGAAAGCAGAGATGCGAACAGGTCGTCTATCAGGGGGCCTTGGCTACCTCTCTGGTTTCCACGGTTTATCCGCACTGCTTTTTACGTGTTTACGGTTTGATGGCCCGCACTGCCCGGCCCGTGTCACCACGCAGATCCCTTGTGACAGCGGCAGGTTGACTGGCGAGCCACCGCTTATTTGCAACCACTCTGTGCAACAAGGAGATCTCATGCATTCCTTCAAAAAGTGCGTCGTCGCACTCTCCATCAACCTTGCTCTCTTCTCGTCGGCGTTCGCCTGTACCACCTTGCTGGTCGGCAGTGAAGCCAGCGCCGATGGCTCCATGATGGTGGCCCGCAGCGCCGACAGCGATGCCCTGAAAGCCCAGCATTTCGTAATCCATCCGGCCATGCAGGGGCAGAGCGGTATGTACAGCTCCAAGGCTCACAACGGTGCCAATGATTTCAGCTATCCCTTGCCGAAAAACTCCCTGCGCTATACCACGGTACCGAACTGGAAGACCCAGCTGCACGGCGCCACCGGGTTCAATGAGAAGGGGGTCGGGGTGAGCGGCACCGAGTCCATTTTTGCCTCACCCGAAGCGCTTGCCTTCGACCCCTATGTGGAAGAAAAGGGGATTACCGAAGACGACATTCCCGATGTGCTGCTCTCCCGGTCTACGTCGGCACGCGAGGCGGTCGCCTTGCTTGGCAACATCATCGAAACCATAGGTGCAGGAGAGGGATTTGGCGTCGCCGTGGTGGATGATACCGAGCTCTGGTATCTGGAGACCGCCACTGGCCATCACTGGATGGCGCAGCGTCTGCCGAAAAATCACTATTTTGCTACCGGCAATCAGGGCCGCTTGCAGCAGTACGATCCCGCCAGTGCCGACATGATGGGATCGAAGAATCTGATCAAATTTGCCACCGAGAAGGGGCTCTACCATCCGCAAAAGGATGGGGCGTTCAACTTCTCGAAAGCCTATACCCGCGATGACGAGCGGGACCGCACCTATAACGATCCGCGGGTCTGGACCATCCAGCAGATGTTCAACCCCTCGCTCAAGCAGGCGGTGGATGCCGGTCGTCAGTTCCCGGTCACCCTCGCCCCCGAGAAGAAGATGACGCTGGAGGAGGTCAAGGCGGTGCTGCGCAATCACTATGACGGCACCGAGCATGATCCCTACAGCAAGGGGTTGAACGGTCAGGAGCCGTGGCGCCCTGTCAGTGTGTTCCGCACCTACGAGTCCCACGTGATGCAGGTACGCCCCTGGATGCCGCGTGAGGTGGGGGAGGTGACCTATGTGGGCCTCGGCATGGCAGATCTGACCGCCTTCGTTCCCTACTACAGCGGTCTGGAAGCCTATCCGGCGCACTATGCCATGGGTAGCGGCAAGGCCGACAGCGACTCCATCTACTGGAAATATCGCAAGCTGCAGACCCTGATAATGACCGATTACCCCAAATTGGCCCCCATAGTGAAGCAGGCTTACCAGAGCTGGGAGGCGAAGATTGCCAAAGAGCAGAAAGAGATGGAAGCCAACTATCTGAAAACGGTCAAAACCGACAAGGCCGCCGCCAACAGCATGCTCAACGACTTCAATCTGCGGGTGATGAAGGAGGCCGAAATGCTGACCGACGATCTCACCAACCAGATCTTCACGGTGCGCACCCAAGATATTCAGACCGATATTTTCTTCGCCAACAAAGCGAAAAAGGACTGATTGCACCCCATGATGTGGTGGGGCGGCAGAGCGTGTCGTCATCCATGTCTTGAGTATGGTGATCTTCTCACTGTCACCTTTGTTATCAGAAGACGACATAACGAAAAGCCTTCACGGGAGTGAAGGCTTTTTTGCAGAGTGTGTTCAGATGAGCACGACGAAGCCTGTCTGGCTAAAAACGGTACTCGATATGGAGGGTATGGCTGTCCAGCCCCGGGTTCTTGTCATACATATAGGCGTTGGACATGTGCTCATACTGATAGCCGATCAGCCAATTCTTGGTGATGGCGTAACCGAGGCCGATACCCAGAGCGAACTGCAAGGGACCGCCGTAATCCTTGTAGCCGTGGCCGCGGGTGCCAAATTGATACTGATCGAGCCAGACCATTTCGCCGGGGATCCAGGTCACCCAGTTACCCCATTGGCATTCGATACGGGCACCGCCTCCCAGTCTTGCTGTCTCTTCATCTTCTACCTTGAGGGTACCGCCACGCACTCCCAATCCAAATTGACAGGCCGAGTCTCCCCAGCGCCAGAACATGTGGTGAAACTTGGCATCGGCGATCTTGATGTCGAGCTTTTCATTGCTGAACGCCTTGCCCAGCTGCAGGGCAAGAATATTGTCATTGGCCACGGCCCCTGCGCTGGTGAACAGTGAAACCAGCAGGCCAATCCTTGATAGAGTGTTAGCGTCCATGCCCCCTCCAATGTCGTTGAGACCCTGTGGTGCCGATTCAATCGGACACATATCAGGCATAGTCAACAGGCAATAACCCTGTCAATCACGGCCAGAAAAACTAAAAAAAACCATGTTGGCGAATAAATGGTCTATCGCTTTTATGTTCTCAATAACGGGGGAAAAATGGAGTCTGGCTGAACGTTATTTGAACAGTTTGTTATGTGTGATGTTAATGGTGGTCACTTTTCAGGCAATGGCTGAGTGGATTGATGGGGATATCAGAGAGGTTGCCGAACTCGAATAAAGTATTGCCAACCATATTTCGATTGAAACTTCAATGGATGTAACTCACAAAAAATTAATTTCTTTTTGGAGGGGCGAGGGATAATTAAGAAATTTCTAAATTAATCTTGCTTGTCGTCAAAAATATTTACACCGTACGAATACATTTATTACCAATGCTGCTTTGAGCGTAAATCTTTTAAAAACAGAGTCTTGTGTCCCTCCTTGTCGTGTGAAGAATGCAGGTGAGTTTTTTGAGTGTTGACCCAATTGTGGCTAATTGATAGCATTCGAAAAAAATGAGAATAAGTATGATATACGTCACATTGTGACGTTCTCATGCACGGGATGGGTGCTTACATTGTAATCAATTTCTGTCTGCTTTTTGAGCTGGCAGTCCTCGTTATTTTCCCTCCTGTTTTAGTTTTACATCCATTTTGTCTGTTTTTTGTCCGGGAAGATGTCGTTGCCGTGCGGTAGCTATGGCAAAAAAACAGTGTTTCGCATCAACATCGCTACATCTTTACAGCAATTGAGCCGCATTGCTCATTTTAGGGCTCATGCCTACTCCTGATGAGACTATTGCTGTTCTGTCTGAGATCCATCATATATCGTGCCTTGCTCGATTCACTCAGAACATTCTGAAATGTGTGCTGTAAATGGTAATTTTTTGAGCAAACTGCTCTTGTTCAGACTGCCTGGTATCGTTTCGCAGTCTCGGCAGATTGTCTGTTGATGAGGAACTCAAAATCCGCTTTTGCAGTTGCAGGGCTGGGGATGAACAGCCACATGTCAGTTCGTTTTTTGGTCATGAAAGATAATGAGTCGATCGGCAATAGCGTTGCCAGACCATAAGGCGACCTGGCTTTAACAGATCAACACTTGACTCCATGGGAAATATTGACACATGAATTTTGCAACCCGGTTATTGGCCATATCGTTAGCCATACAAGTTGGTGGCTGTGCATATGAGCCAAAGCAGGTAGAAGCGTCTCGTCCTCTCGTCAACCCGTCTGTTGCTACCGAATTGTATGCCATGCCTCCCGATCTGCAGCAGGCGCTGAATACACTGCCACAAGGCGCTGCATTCAGTAGAAACAATGTTACCTATACCCTGGGGCAACGCTATGTTTCGGCTCTTGGTCTTGAGTGCGTTGAGTTGTTGTTTAACAGCATGCAAGGCCATTCGCAAAGGCGCGCGGCATGCAAGACTGAAGAACAATGGTATCTGATACCTCAACTGGAACAGACCTCTGTCAGCAACCTTCTTGCTGAGCAATAAAATGAAGGCACATGTTTTGAACAAAATGAAAATTTATCAGCTCGGCACACTTCTGTTTCTCATCAGTACATCCTGCGCAACCATGGCCATTGCCGCCCCGGATTTAGCGCAAGCAAATGGATCATCATTTGGTTACACCCTTTCAGGAAAGGCTGCTGAAAACACCGGCACCCAGCTTGGTGGTCAAGCAGCACTGAGTGGGCAGGCCAACACAAGTTCAACGACCGGGAGTTTTACTCAACAGAATCGTCAAGGGATGTTGTTACCCGGTGAGGCAGATGTACGTAAATTACTGCCCCTGGCAGAGGCTGGATTACCTCCTCCCTATGGCGCCAATCTGTTTGCCGGTGGCTATGAGACCGAACGCAGCGATGGCTTGAATGACAATTATCTGATAGCGCCAGGGGACAAGCTTAATATCTGGATCTGGGGTGCCGTCAATTTTTCAAATGTAGTGACGGTAGATAATCAGGGCAATATTTTCATCCCTGATGTCGGCCCGATAAATGTCAAGAATGTACCTGCCAGCCAGGTCAATAATCTGGTGACCAGCAGGATTGGCGATGTTTTTACAAATAATGTCAATATCTACGTCAACCTGCTGACAACAACTCCCGTGAGTGTGTTTGTCACTGGCCCGGTAATACGGCCAGGCCAGTATGCGGGTCAATCCTCTGACAGTGTGCTCTATTTTCTAAAGCGGGCTGGGGGGATCGACTCGGAGCGCGGCAGCTATCGTCAAATAAAGGTATTACGCCAGAATCAGGTCATCCAAAAAATCGATCTGTATGAATTCATGCAGCAGGGCAAAATGCCCAAGCTCTCTTTTAAAGATCAGGATGTCATCCTGGTAGAGCCACAGGGCCCGATGATAAATGTCGCAGGCAAGGTTCGTAATCCCTTCCGTTTCGAATTGACTCAGCGCAATACGCTAGGCTCGGAGCTGGTCAACTATGCACTGCCGCTTGCCAAGGTGAGCCATGTCGGGGTGATAGGTGACCGTCCAAGTGGTCCATTCTCCATCTATTTACCTTACAAGGATTTTGCCAGCCTCCAGCTTAAGGATGGTGACAAAGTCTTGTTCAATGATGACATGCATGCACAGGTTTATGATGTGCAGGTCGCAGGTAGCTATATGGGGCCCTCATATTTCACTGTGCGCAAGCAGACCAAGCTGCATGAGCTGCTCAACCATATTCCCATTGACCCACAGCTTGCCGATTACCAATCCATCTACCTGATGCGCAAGAGTGTCGCTGCGCGGCAAAAAGAGATGTTGGAAGAGTCGCTCAACCGGTTGGAGCGCAGTGTGTTTACTGCTCCTGCCAGCTCGGATGGTGAAGCGTCGATCCGTGCCAAAGAGGCAGAACTGGTGATGCGCTTTGTCGAAAAGGCCAGAAAAATCCAGCCTCTTGGCAAGGTGGTGGTCGCAGACAAGGGGATTGTCGCGAACATTCAGTTGGAACAGGGTGACCAGATTGTCATACCGAACAGAACGGACCTGATTCAGGTCGGTGGGGAAGTCTTGATGCCACAGGCTGTGGTTTATAACGCCAATGCGACTCTCGATGACTATGTGGCCTGGGCGGGTGGATTCACCGAGCGTGCGAATGACCAGCGGATTGCCGTGGTTCATGCCAACGGATTGGTGGAGTTTAAAGATAAGGGGAGTGTCCAGCCCGGTGATCAGATTTTGGTGTTGCCCAAGGTTGACAGCAAAACCATGCAATCGGTCAAGGATATTACCCAAATCATTTATCAGATCGCCGTGGCTGCTAACGTAGCAATTAACTAAGCCGCTTCTTGCTGTAAAAATGCAGACTCGCCAATGGGCGAGTCTGCTATGGGTAAAGCGAACTAATGAATAAACCGATTCTTAATCAAACGCCACGCACATCCTTGCAGGTGTTGCGAGATGTTGTCTTTGGCCTGCTTATTCGTGAGCTTAAAACCCGATTTGGTAGTTACCGGTTGGGCTATGCCTGGGCTCTGCTTGAACCGCTTTTGATGATCGGTTTTTTTAGCCTTCTTTTTGGCTTGCGTAGCCATAGCGGTTTCGGCGGTGTATCTGCGCAAGTTTTTATTACGGCAGGTTATCTACCCTTCATGTTTTTCAATAAGGTCGTTAATCAGCTGAAGTTGTCTGTTAACGCTAATATGGGGTTGTTTTGTTACCGTCAGGTCACCCCATTTTCAACCTTCATCGCTCGTTTTATGCTCGAAAGCATGGTAGGCATGATTGTGGGAGTGATCTTGGTGCTGGGTCTGCTCTGGTTTGGCTTTGATGCCATCCCAGCAGATCCGCTTAAGGTCATCGTGGCCTATTTGTTGCTGATGGTATTTTCGTTTTCCCTCGGCGTTGTTTTTTGTGTGATCTGCAACCTGATGCAAGAGGCCGACAAATTTCTCGGCCTGCTGATGATGCCATTGATGTTTATCTCTTGCGTCATGTTCCCGCTGGCCACCATTCCGGCCCAATATCGGCACTGGTTTTTATGGAATCCGCTGGTGCATGCCATTGAGCTTATCCGCAGTGGCTGGATTGCCGGCTATAGCAGCCCATATGTTAGTTGGGAGTATCTGGCGGCTGTCACCTTGATACTGCTCACCTTCGCCATGAGTTGCTATCGGTTAAGCCATCGTCGCTTGATTGCCAGTTAAAGTGAGCTCCGATGATCGTTCTTGATTCTGTTACCAAGTATTACCCGACCAAATTTGGCCGCAACTATGTACTGCACGATGTCTCGCTCACCCTGCCTCGGGATCGAAATATCGGTATTCTGGGGGTCAATGGGGCAGGCAAGTCAACGCTGCTACGTCTGCTTGGGGGCATGGATATGCCCAACCGTGGCAAGGTGAGCCGGCATTGCCGGGTCTCCTGGCCACTGGCATTGGGGGGAGGCTTTCAGGGCAGCATGACGGGTCGTGAAAATACCCGTTTTGTCTGCCGTATTCATGGGGTACGCGAGACGGCTGCTGTGGAAGAGTGGGTCAAGGAGTTCTCGGAAATCGGTCAGCATTTCGAGCTGCCAATCAAGGGATACTCCAGTGGTATGCGCTCCAAATTTTCCTTTGCGGTTAGCATGGCGTTTGATTTCGATATCTATCTGACTGACGAAATCACCTCGGTGGGGGATGCGCGCTTTAAGCAGAAGTGTATCGATGTATTTAACAAAAAGCGTGAGACTGCCAGCCTGATTATGGTGTCGCACGATATGAATAATCTGCGTCAGCAGTGTGATATGGGAATTTTATTGCGCAATGGTCAACTGGAAGTGTTCGACAACATCGAAGATGCCATCCGTATTTATCAGAAATTATAAAAGCCATTTAAAATATGACTCATCCTATTCCAGCTAATAAACAACCACGTCTTTTGCGAAAACTGCGCAAACTTGGCAATCAGCCCAAACGTTTCTTTATTGACTCAAGTGGTTATAAGTTGGCTCATCGTTCCTGGCAGCAAAGCCTGAAACTGGGCAGTTTTTTATGGGTGGTGGCCTGTTTTGTAGTGGCATCACTCTATTTTGGCGGGATTGCTTCAGACCGTTATGTCAGCCGCAGCGAAATCATCATCAAGCAGGCCGACCAGATCAAAATGTTGCCCGATGCCCTGTCTATGTTGGGGCTGGGTGGTAACAATCATCAGGACGTATTGTTGGTACAAGACTATCTACGCTCTTGGGATCTGCTGGCCAAGCTGGATCGCGAATTGGCGCTTAAAGCACACTACCAAAGTCATGATGCCGACTTCTTCTCCCGTTTATCGGGGGAGGCGACCCGCGAAGAGTTTCTTGAATATTACCGTGATCACCTGAACTTGCGTCTTGATGAACTCTCCGGGGTATTAACTATCGAACTCCAGGCTTTTGATCCCGTATATGGTCAGCAGGTAGTTAGCATGATGCTGAAAGAGGCGGAAGGTTTTATCAACAAGCTGGGCCACCAGGTCGCCATGGATCAGCTTGCGTTTGTCGAGCAAGAGGTTAACCGTTCCCATCAACGCTTGCAGGCAGAGAAAGCCAAGGTACTGGCGTTTCAAAATAGCCATCAGCTAATCAGCCCGGAATCGACCAGCACTGCACGCCTTGGTGTGGTCAGTGAAATTGAAGCCGAGCTGGTGCGCCAGCAGGCAGAACTGAAGCAATTGCGCAGTTATATGAAAGAGAGCGCACCAGGGGTGGTATCGGTGCAAAGTCGTGTTGATGCGTTAAGCAAGCAACTGAAACAGGAAAAGGCGAAATTGACCACCAATGATGCCGGTGCTGGCACTCAGGTGGCACCTGAGGCAATGAACGAAATCACTGCCCAATATATGGATCTGAAAACCCAAGCCACTCTGGCTGCTGATCTCTACAAGACGGGCCTTATCAGTTTGGAGCAAGCCCGCGTTGAGGCATATCGCAAGCTGAAACACCTGCTGGTCGTGACGAAGCCAACCTTGGCGGAAGAAGCCGAATATCCACGCCGCTTGTATAACCTGGTCACGATTGGTGTTCTGCTTTGCCTCTTCTATGGCCTGATTATTATGGGGCTGGCGACCTTGCGTGAACACCAGGATTGATAAGGTGATGCAAGATAGGTCAGATCTCTATTCTTGGCAGATGAGAATATCATCTGCCAAAGAGATACGTTGAGGAATGAGGTCTGCCTGTCAGAATATAGCCAAGTGACTATTTTATAAAAATTTATTGGTTTTTTGATAAAAACCAGCATGCTGTTCATATTCCACACTATATAGACAATAGGTGGTTGTGATTTTTACTGGATTATATATGTGGATCAATTTCTTTGGGCAATAATCAACGACCATGTATTGCTTTAGTGGCCGACCAGTTTACTACATTCAGTTTGGCTCCAGACGCAGATTTAATTCAAATAACACCGATAGATTGGCAATGGAAGTTAAGATTTTACAAACCTGACTTTTTATTTGTCGAATCAGCCTGGCGTGGTTATAAGGATAGTTGGAAAGGGAAAATAGCCAGCTATGCCCATAGTTCGCCCAATAAACCAGAGCTGCGGAGGTTGCTGGAATTCTGCCAAAAGCGGAAAATCACAACAATTTTCTGGAACAAAGAGGATCCGTTTCACTTCGAACGCTTTGCTGATGCGGCCGCGTTGTTTGATGTGGTCTACACCACGGATTCCGGCTCACTGGAGCGCTATCATGCGCTCCCCCATCAGCGTTTTCAGCATGTAGGTGTGCTGATGTTTGCTGCCCAGCCACGCTGGTATCAACCTGCAGAGAATGGGGGGAGGGGTCAGGAGGTCGCATTTCTGGGGGGCTATTATGGTAACGAACTGGCTGAGCGAAGCAGGGTTCAGGAGGATATTCTTCTGGCATTGCGAGATAAGAATCTGATTATTTTTGACCGGTTTTGGCAGAAGGGAAATGGCTGCAGCTATCCTGAGCAACTACAACCTTACTGTAAACCTGCGATCACTCAAATGTCGGTTGCCAAGGCATATCAGCAATATCAAATATATTTAAACTTCAATACGATTAGTCAATCTTCAACCATGCTATCCCGTCGGGTGTTTGAATTGGCCGCTGCTGGCTGCCCTATTATCAGCACCCCTTCGATCGCCATGGATAACATTTTTGGCAAGAGCATTGTCGCAGTGCAGGATGGTGCTGCGGCGCGCGAATGGTGTGCACAATTACAAAAAAACGTTCGACTAAGAGACGAATTGGGTCAAAACGCGATGGAAATCGTGCTGGCCCAACACACCTGGCAACACAGGCTGACACAGCTCAACAGTGAACTCAGTCTTTATTAGTTAATTTCGGATAGATAAAACCAATTAGCTCACACGGGAGTGATTATTATGCCAATTAAGGCGCAGCGAGTATTGATCGTTTTTGGTACCAGACCGGAAGCCATCAAGATGGCCCCTATCGTCAAGGCTTTCCAGGCCAATCGCAAGGTTGATGTGCGGGTCTGTGTGACCGGGCAACACCGGGAGATGCTGGATCAGGTTCTCAACCTGTTCGAAATTGAACCGGAATATGATCTCAACATCATGAAGCCGGGCCAGGATCTGACCGATGTCACGACCGCCATCTTGCAGGGGCTCAAACCCGTTTTTGCCGAGTTCAAACCGGACCGCATTCTGGTGCACGGTGACACGGCTACGTCGTTTGCGGCGACACTGGCCGCCTACTACCACCGTATCGCGGTTGGCCATGTTGAAGCAGGGCTGCGCACCGGCAACATCTACTCTCCCTGGCCGGAAGAGGGGATGCGTCGTTTGACTGGCGGCATCGCCGATCAACACTACACCCCGACGATCAGCTCGCTGAAAAACCTCATCATGGAGAACATCGCTCCGGAGACCATCTTCGTCACCGGTAACTCGGTGATCGACGCCTTGATTGAGGTTTCCCAACGGATTGATAAAAACCTTGGCATGAAGGCTGAACTGGCCGCGCGCTTCCCTTTCCTCGACAAGAGCAAGAAGCTGATCCTGGTCACCGGCCATCGCCGCGAAAACCATGGCGATGGCTTTGAGCGGATCTGCAAGGCGCTCTCCGTACTGGCCCAGCGTGATGATGTGCAAATCGTTTATCCGGTGCACCTCAACCCCAATGTACAAGAGCCGGTCAACCGCAACCTCAAGGGTCTCGACAATGTACATCTGATCGAGCCGCAAGATTACCTGCCGTTCGTCTATCTGATGAAGCAGAGCTACCTGATCCTGACCGACTCGGGCGGTATTCAGGAAGAGGCGCCCACCTTGGGCAAACCGGTGCTGTGCATGCGAGATACCACAGAGCGTCCTGCTGCCGTCAAGGCCGGAACAGTTCGTCTGGTGGGGACCTGTGACGAGACTATCGTTGCAGAAACCGTTCGCCTGCTGGATGACGAGCTGGCCTACCAGGTGATGAGCCATGCCAACAACCCCTATGGGGATGGCAGAACCAGTCAACGCATCGTTGAGGCTGTCATTGGCCTGAGCGGCGCCCTCGGCCAGCAGATTGACAGCAGCCTGCAAGTGGCCTGATTTACAGATTACATAACTGTCCTTGGGGGCATATTGCCCCCAGTTTTACTTTTGAGAGCACAAGATAATGAAATTCGAAACCATCTCCGTCGTTGGTCTGGGTTATATCGGTTTGCCAACAGCAGCAGTCATCGCCAGCAACGGCATTCGGGTTATCGGTGTCGATGTGAACCAGCATGCGGTAGACACCATCAATCAGGGCAAGATCCATATCGTGGAACCGGGCCTGGAAGATCTGGTCAAGCAAGCGGTGCAGGATGGCCACCTGAGCGCACACACCAGCCCGCAGAAGGCGGATGCCTTCCTAATTGCTGTGCCGACCCCGTTCAAGGGTGAAGATCACGAACCGGATCTGAAATATATCGAGAGTGCTTCCCGTGCCCTGGCGCCTATGCTGGAAAAAGGCAATCTGGTGGTACTGGAGTCCACTTCTCCGGTGGGGGCCACCGAACAGATGGCCAAATGGCTGGCCGAAGAGCGCAGCGATCTGACCTTCCCGCACACTGTGGCAGAAGGCCAGACCCCTGACATCTTTGTTGCCCACTGCCCGGAGCGCGTGTTGCCCGGTCAGGTGATCCGCGAGCTGGTGGAGAACGATCGCATCATCGGTGGCATGGACAAGGCCAGTACCGAAGCCGCCACTCAGGTCTACAAGATGTTTGTCAAGAAGGGTGAGTGCATTGCCACCGAAGCGCGCACCGCCGAGATGAGCAAGCTGACCGAGAACGCTTTCCGTGATGTCAATATCGCCTTTGCCAACGAACTGTCGCTGATCTGTGACCAGCAGGGCATCAATGTGTGGGAGCTGATCTCCCTTGCCAACCGTCACCCGCGAGTCAACATCTTGCAGCCGGGTTGCGGCGTGGGTGGCCACTGTATCGCAGTCGATCCCTGGTTTATCGTCAACCAGAATCCTGACACGGCCAAAATCATCCACCAGGCTCGCCTGGTCAACGACTACAAGCCGCACTATGTGGTGGAGCAGGTAGAAAAAGCTGTTGCCGGTCTGAGCAACCCGAAAATTGCCTGTCTGGGTCTGGCCTTCAAGCCGGATATCGATGATCTGCGTGAGAGCCCGGCGCTGGATATCACCAAGACCCTGGCTAATAACCCGGCATATCAGATCCTGGCAGTTGAGCCCAATATCGAAGCTCTGCCGCCGGTACTGGAAAACCGCAATAATGTTAAGCTGGCCTCTTTGTCTGATGCGTTGCAACATGCCGATATGATTGTGATATTGGTAAAACACAAAGAATTCCTTGGTCTCAACCGTAGCGATGCGGTCAAGAACCAATTGCTTGACTTTGTTAACGCAGCTCAATAATCCACTTGTAAACAGTGGCTGGATTAGTCCGGCCACTGTGTGAAAAAAAGAACTCTGATATGTCTACCCGTCTTGCTAAAAAAAATTCTCGTAAAAATAAGCACTCACCCCATCCGGAAAATAATCAGCTCAATACCGTATTCTCTATCTATGATGAGCACTTTGATTATCTTTATCGGCAGTTGGCTCGCAAAACTGACAAGATTGAATGGGTTGAACAGTCCTATCCCCTGTTATCTTTCAAAAACATCAGTAATATAGAAAATGCTGATGCATGGCTACTCCCTGCTGATAATGACCGTAACAAATCAATCTCGGTTGATAAAAATGGCGTAGCAACTCTGACCATGGATCTGGTTGATGGCGACTCATTTTATTTGCAGACTGGCAGTATGAATATTAATGGGTTGCCACTGAAAAAAGAGATGTGGCGAATCAGTGGTAGTCATAAATATCAAGTGTTTATTGATGCCCAGTATGGTGAGCAGCGTCCTGATTGTGCCATGTTCTTCATTCAATACGATGAAGAAAAACGTATCGCGCATAAATTCCAGCAAGTTTATAACGGCCTTAATCGGATAGAATTTGAAACGGTTCCTGACGCACGCTATTTCAGTATTGCCTTGCGTTTCAAAGGCCAAGGAACTCTCAGCATCAAACCACTCAAGATCATTGCGGAAGAGATGCTGCCGGTTAACGCGATCACTCTTGAAAATTGCCAATCTCCAGAAGAGATAGCCCGTATATTTGAGCTTAAAGCCAAAGCGTTGACATCTGCCTTTGAGAAACGTATCCATGCGCTGCCAGATTCTCCAATGGTTCAAAAAACCAATCTGGAAGCATTAAAAGATAAGCTGGCTACTGCACTTTATGAAAAACAGCAAGTGGAGAAATCTCTGTATTATCGTCTTGGCAAAACATTGGCAGAAGCCAAGCGCAACAAGCTGTCAGGGCTTTTGTCACTGCCGCAAAAGCTCATCAAAATTCGGGCTGCCAAGCGCAAGGGGAAATTTGAACATTCACCCATGGACAGTTCCATCAGGCAGCAGTTGCTGGAACAGGTCGGCATCTTCAACGAAGCACGTCCCAATGACGAGATAACCTGGCCCGCGTTCGAGCCTCGTGCCCGCCTGCGCAATCAGCATATCAATGTCGTCTCGATCAGCGACAAATTCACTTACGAGTGTTTCCGCTACGAAGCCAACTTCATCCCGCTGACCAAGAAAAACTGGAAAGCCGAGATCGATGCTGCCAACCCCGTGCTGTTCTTCGTCGAGTCAGCCTGGAATGGTAATGATGGCGAGTGGACCTACACCATGGCGAGCTACAAAAAGCACCTTGGCGATCCGCTGCGCGAAGCCATCAAGTATTGCCAGTCCAAGAACATTCCCGTGGTGTTCTGGAACAAGGAAGATCCGACCAACTACGACGTCTTTATCGATGTAGCTGCCGATTGTGACTACATCTTTACTACCGATGGCGGAATCGTGGACAAGTACAAGGCCCGTGTTGGCCACGACAAGGTTTACCCGCTTGCCTTTGCCGCGCAGCCAGCGATCCACAACCCGATCCGTGATAAACGCAAGAAGCTTCCTATCTATGAAGCCTGCTTCGCCGGTAGTTGGTACAACAATGGCCATGATACCCGCCGTATTCAGACCGAGATCGTCCTCGATGGAGCCATGCATCGTGAGCTACACGTCTACGACCGCATGTTGCACGCCACCAAACATCGCGAGTCTCGTATCTTTCCGGCCAAATATCAGCCGTTTATTGTGGGTTCCCTCAGCTATGACCAGATGGTCACGGCCTATCGCCAGTACAAGCTGTTCCTGAATATCAACACGGTACAAGATTCACCGACCATGTTCTCTCGTCGGGTCTTCGAGATCCTGGCATGTGGTACGCCTGTTGTATCGACTCACTCCGATGGCATGAAGACGATGTTGGGCGAACATGTTCACATCGTAAACAACAAGGACGAGGCAAAGCAGGTTGTTCAGCTGCTGCTGGAATCTGATCTCGATCGTGAACGCCTGGGCCATCAGGCGGCGCGCTACTGCCTGCAACACCACTCTTATCAGCAACGTTTCGAGCAGATCCTGAAGACGATTGGCGTAGAAAGCTCTGTCGATCAGGGTGATAAAGTATCCATCATCATGTGTACCAACCGTCCCAAGAATATCGACATGATGATTGACAACTATCAGCGTCAGACCCATGCCAACAAGGAGCTGTTAATCATCCTCAACAACGATGATTTCGACATCGAAACCGTGAAGAGCAAAGTCCAGGGGCTGGCGAATGTTCAGGTACATCAGTTACCGCAAGACATGACGCTGGGTGATTGCCTCAATCACGGTGTTGCCAATGCATCGGGTGACTATATTGCCAAGATGGATGATGACGATATATACGGAGCAAACTATCTGGTGGATGCCCTGCTGGCCTTCAACTTCAGCGGTGCCGACGTAGTAGGTAAAGACTCCTATTTCTGCTATGTGGAATCCAAGAACATCATGGCTGTCAAACAGCTCGGCAAAGATAATCGCTATTCCGATTTTATTTCGGGCGGCACGCTGGTGATTCGTAGACAAGTCTTTGACAAGGTTAAATTCCATAGCCGCAATCGCGGTGAAGACACTAACTTCCTGAAAGACTGCAAGGAAAATGGCTTCACCATTTACTCATCGGATAAATACAACTTTATCCAGATGCGTTATGCGAATACCAGCGCTCATACTTGGACTATTGAAGATGATGAATATCTTAAAACATGTACTTATATATCAAACGATCTCATTAAAAGTCATGCCATATTATGATTGAGCTAGAATCCCAAAAACTGTCCCCTGAGCACCAGGGGATTTTTAAGTTACATGATAGTAATTGCTATCACAATATTTATATAAATCGCCATGATAGCCAATCTCTGTTTGTTTTTTTTCAAGGCGCTGTTGATAAAAGTAAACCGCAGCCTAACTTCCAGAGGATTAGTTGGTCAAATAGAGTCCCTGGTAATTTAATGATTCTTACAGACCCAACTGTAGATAACAATTCTTTGACCATCGGATGGTGTCAATATAGCCCAAAAGTTAATTACTTTTATAGAACCGCAGAATTAATAAAAAATTACGCCCTTGGTATCGGGGTGAGTGAGGAAAGAATATTTCTTTATGGCTCATCTGCCGGTGGTTTTACTGCCTTAATGGTTGCAGCATACTTCAACAACGCTACTGTTATAGTCAATAATCCACAAACAGATTGGACAATGTTCTATAAAAGCAAAGTTGATGAAGTTCTCAATGTAATTTATGGTGGCCTTACCAAAAATGAATACAAAGATACTTTTCCCAATAGATTTAATGTCGGCAAGGTGTATAAAAACATAGGGCGAGTACCTAACATATTTTATTTGCAGAACGTTGATGATGAATTTCATTATGTAAATCATTATTTACCACTTCTTGAGTTCGTTATAAAAAACAAACTTGGCATGCCTAACTTTCACTCAATACTATATTCCTCCAAAGTTGAAGGTCACAACCCTCGTAGCATTGAGGAAACTCTAAAAGTTATAAACATGGTAGTGAATAAATGAACGAAATAATAGTTGAAGATTTTGTTATAAATGACTCAAGAGTTACTTTTTCATGGGTTGATGATAGTTTTAATAATCCATTTAGGAAAAATAATTTCTATTTTGACTATGATGGTATTTCTCTGTTAGGTACGGATAAAAATATTTTATGGTCTGTGTTTTTATCATGTTTTATTCCAGTTATAAGAAGTGCGTATGAACGTGCCGTAATTATTTTACCATTTAATTCTCAAGATGACATTGTCAAGCCATGGATAGATTTCCACAACGCAAGAAATGTGAATTATATTTATGCAGGAAAACTTTTAGAAAGTTTAACTAGCAATTGCACAAAAACAGAACAGTTCAATCATGGGGTTCTGTACGGCGGTGGCAAAGATAGCTTGTTTACTTACAATAGCATTAGAGATATTTATCCTGTAGATAAAAATAGCCATGTAGTTCTCTCTTATATATTTCCAGCCTCATCATCCTTTGGTGACGACATAGAAAAAAGGCGTGAAAAATTCATTTTTGGTCCACTTCGCGATGTTTACAGTGATTGTAGAGTTCAGTTTATAAAGACCGATATAAGGTTGAGTGTCCGGGATGAGTATCTGTTTGCTTTTCATACTGGATTATATGCAGGCACTTGTTTGCCTGCGTGCTTATATCACAACCTTAGTTTTGTCACATTCAGTTTCGAGTTTACTCACTTTTGGACTCACACTAAGGAAAACAAAGAGTCTCCTTATTTTTGCACATCAAGACCTGAATCCAATAATTATATATCGCAGCATTTATCTAAGCTCTTAGGTTACAGTTTCAAATTCTATAATTTTAACTACCCTATATCAGAATACTTTGCATTTAAGGCTATAGTTAAACAGTATCCGAAATCTTTATCTGCATTAACCATGTGTGAAGGAACCAGCTCGGTACATGAAAAATACTGTTATAAGTGTACAAAATGTGCAGAATATATTTTGTATAATCTCTCTCTAGGTGTTGTACCAACAGATTTTGATATTGTGAAGTTTTTTGAGTCAAACACTTACATAGAAAATATAATAAAAAAAATAGAAAACAATGAAGTTGATTCTATAAATAAATGGTATCCGGGTCTAACCTTTGTCCTTCACTATATGTCATTTCAGCATGTTTTATCAAAGATTGATATTAAAAATTTACATGGTCTAATTGCAGAGAAACATATCGATACACTAGAGAAAATTATATCCTTCTATGGTAAAGACCACTCAAAGGAGATTGAATCTTTACATGTTAAGCTAGCATATCAAGAGGCTCCACCAAGATTGCAAGAATATTTGCGTGTTCTTGCAAAAGAAACATGCACAAATACTGACGAAAAAATCCGAATATCATATGGAAACTCCGATGTAATAGTAGATTCATGTTATGAATTCTGTATCGCAGATATACATAATGTATTAAACTACATTGATTATTATAGATGCGTGAAATCAAAAATTGACAGCAGTATTAAAACAGAGGTGAAAAGTCACCTTTGCCAAGGTATGAAATACTTCGAGAATGGGTGCCTCAATTTTAAAATAATAGATAGCGCACCAGTAGAGGGAGCGTATTGTAGTTTGAAAGTTTTTGTAAATAAAAAGAGTTATCCTAGTGATATAATGTTTAACTTGGAGAATGGATATATCAACAATGACTATCGAGGCATTATCTCATATGTTTTGTTGGTTGATGGTGTCCCTCTGCATGAATTTGATTTGTGTGACTGGGGGAACAAGGAATGCTTCAAAGTAACAGTACCCAAAGACAAAGGGTTTGAATTGGAAATAAAAATTCTATCCAAAAAGAACACTCAAGCTTGGAATTGGGGAAATGCCTCTGAGTTAAAGATGGATTTATTGCAGAGGGTTAAATCCAGAATGATACATAAAGATATAAAGTTAACCACAACCTATCCTTTGGAGGTCACTCAGTGATAAAGAAAGCTGTGTTTCCTGTCGCAGGAATGGGTACCCGCTTCCTGCCCGCCACCAAGGCATGTCCGAAAGAAATGCTACCCGTCGTGGATAAACCACTGATCCAGTATGCAGTTGAAGAAGCGATTTCGGCAGGTATTACCGACCTGATCTTTGTTACATCTTGGACCAAGCGTGCCATCGAAGATCACTTCGATAGCAACTTTGAGCTTGAGTACAAGCTCGAGCAAGCCGGTAAGAAGGCGTTGCTCGATACCGTCAAGAACATCATTCCCGCCGGCGTCAACTGCTTCTATGTTCGTCAAACAGAAGCCCTGGGGCTGGGCCACGCCGTACTGTGTGCCAAGCAGATCGTCGGTAACGAGCCGTTTGCTGTATTGCTGGCTGACGACATGATCCACTGCGACAAGACTCCCTGCCTCGACACCATGATTGCCCTCGCTGGCGAGAGCCATTGCTCGGTTGTGGCTGTGGAAGCTGTGCCGATGGAAAAAGTCAGTCAGTATGGCGTCATTGCGCCACAAACGGTGAGCGAACGCCTGTATAAGCTCAATGGCGTCGTGGAGAAACCGCCCCGTGAGGAGGCGCCATCCAACCTCTCCATCGTTGGCCGATATGTACTGCAGCCACGCATTTTCGAGCTACTTGAGCAGACCCAACGCGGGGCCGGTGGCGAGATCCAGTTGACCGATGCCATTGCCGATTTGCTCAAGGAGCAAGAGGTCATGGCTTACGAGTTTGACGGTATCCGCTATGACTGCGGCAGTAAACTGGGCCATATGAAAGCCAACATTGAATATGGCCTGCGCCATCCCGAGTTGTCGGACACGCTGCGAGCCTATCTCGAAGAACTGCTGGCACACTAGCGTAGGACACCATGTCGCGAGATCTCAGTGTTATTACACCGTTCCACTTTCAGCAAAGTGGGCGGGGTAGTCTGGATTCTGCGGTGAAGAGACTGGAGGCATGCCTCCAGTCTCTTTTTATCGCTGGCGATCTGGATATTTTGATTCCGACCAACCAGCGCAATCTGCTAGCAGGGCAGCTTGATGCCCGGATCTTGGAAGACTCACAGCCTTTTCCTATCTACTCGCCTGGACTGGCGCGTAGCCATGGTATTGAGCACAGTACCGCACGCACGCTCTTTATCATGGATGCAGATCTCCTTTGCTCACCGCAACTGGCCAAGCAACTTCCTGACCGCTGCCAGCTGTATGCTCATTCAGGGCAACCCTCTTTTGAGATGTACCCCTGCCTCTATCTGACCAAGGAAGAGACGGAGCGCTTTGACGGGGATTTTCAGGGCTGCCTGGAATCCTTTCTGCGCGGGGAGAATCACCGGGTGGAGGGAATCGCCCTGGCCAGCAGTTGCCTGCTGATCAATCGCGAGTGGTTTTTGCAGCTGGGGGGCTTTGACGAGCAGTTTGTCGGCCATGGCGGCGAAGATCTCGAACTGATTGACCGGCTCACCCGTCATTACCCCATCGGGCCGAGACCGGATGACTATGCCCTCAATATCAAGGCACAGCATCCGGGGGATTATCAGGGGTTTCGCCGCTATTTCAGCTATTATGCGCTGCCCCATCTGTTTGCCGGCCGGTTTCTGGTTCACCAGTGGCATCCGCGCCCCCTGACTCACCCTTACCACAAACATCGGGCTAACAATGATCAGCTGCTTGAGCAGATGCTGGCCCGCAGCGAAGCTGAGCGCGGCCCGTTGAAAGGGCCTGTAGTGCCCTGTGACGATCTTGGCGGGGAGTTGCCGGAGTTTCGGGAGTGGATGATCCGTTTGCAGGAGGAGGCGGGCTATCCGGTGAGCGAATATCCGGGGCTGTTGCGCTGGCAAGAGGGGGTACAGCGCAAGCGGCCACTGTGGCGCAAGCTGCGCAAGCTCTACCTCAACCCTCGGGCCTTTTTCAGGGACATGTTTAAGCCCACGTCTCGCTGAACTCTTTTTATCTGAGCAATTTGCATGACTCTATGGACACAATCCAGCGGCATTTTGGCCCGCAGCGCTCAAATCAGCGCATGTCTGGGACACCCCTTGGCGCGCTTTGCTTCCCCTGATGCCGTACAGCCGGGTGATGTGCTGGTCGGCTGGGGCCAGAAGGCCAATACCCACCAGATCAAGGAGCAGGCAAAGGCCCTGAGTTTGCCCTATTGGCAGTTGGAAGACGGCTTTATCGGTTATATCGGCCACCCGGCAAGGGGAGGGAAGGCGGTCTCGTTGATCGCCGATCCGGTGGGGATCTATTACGATGCCCGCCAGCCCAGTCAGCTTGAGCAGTTGATCGCAACCCCTTGTGAGCCTGCGATGTTGGCACGGGCCGAGCGACTGATCGGTGAGCTGGTTCGCCTCGGGATCACCAAATACAACTGTTATGCCACTGCCCCCGATCAGTCGATTGCCAGCGGCAGCGTGACCGCCCTCTCTGCCGTCGGGGACTATGGCGGCTTGCCATCAGGGCTTGCCACTCGTCTGCAGCAGAGCGCCAAACCCAGGATCCTGCTGGTCGATCAGGTCTCGGGGGATCTCTCCATTCCGGGGGCGCTGGCCAGTGAAGCTGATTTTGTGGCGATGGTGGAGGCGGCGCGCCGCAATCATCCCGATGCGCGCCTGCTGCTGCGCACCCATCCCGATACTCGCCTTGGCAAGAAGCGCGGGGTGTTGGCCCGTCTGAACCTGGATGATGTGGAGATTGTGGCCGATCACTGCCATCCCCATGCGCTGCTCAATGTGGTGGATGCGGTCTATACGGTGTCATCCCAGCTTGGTTTTGAAGGCCTGTTGCTTGGCAAGCCGGTCTATTGCTTCGGTATGCCGTTTTATGCGGGTTGGGGGCTGACCCATGACAGCAAGCTGTGTGAACGGCGCAACGTAAAAGTGTCGCTCGCCCAGCTGGTCGCGGCAGCCTTGATCCGCTATCCCCGCTATCTCGACCCTGTGCTGGGCCAGCGTTGCGAGGTAGAGGAGGTGATCGCCATTATTGCGAATCAGCGCCGCCCCGCGCCGCGCTGGCGCCGGCTCTATCTGGTCGGTTTCTCGCTGTGGAAGCGGGCATTTATGCAGGCGTTTTGCCAGCATTTGGCCGATGAGTTGCGCTTTGTGCGCAAGCCACCCAAGCGGTTGACCGGTGACGAGCAGATATTGGTGTGGGGTAGCCGCCACCCTGATCTCGCCTCTGCAATCCGGGTCGAGGATGGTTTTATTCGCTCGAGGGGGCTGGGCTCCAATCTCTGTCGTCCCTCCTCCTTGTCACTGGACCCGGTCGGGATCTATTTCGACAGTCGCACTCCCAGCGGGCTGGAACAGTTGCTCAACTATCAGGAGTTGACAGAGGCGGAGGTCAAGCGCGGGGATGCGCTGCTCGCCTTGCTACGGGAACACAGGGTCAGCAAATACAATGTGGGCGAGCCGCAGCACTACACCAGGCCCGATGATGGTCGTGAGCTGGTGCTGGTGGTGGGTCAGGTAGATGGCGATGCCTCCATCCTGACCGGGAGCCCCCATATTCGCAGCAATGAGCAGTTGCTGTGGGCGGTGCGAGCGGCCAAACCCGATGCTCATATTCTCTACAAGCCACACCCTGATGTGGTGGCGGGCAATCGTGGTGGGGCGATTTCTGCGGCCTGTCTGGCGGAGTGTGTCGATAGCCAGGTGCTGGATATTGGGCTCACCAGCCTCTATCCCCATGTGGATGAGCTGCATACCATGACCTCGCTCAGTGGCTTCGAGGCGCTGGTGCAGGGGGTCAAGGTGACGACCTGGGGCCAACCCTTCTACAGTGGCTGGGGGTTGACCACGGATGCCATTCCGCCTGCTCGTCGTCAACGTAGTCTGCCGCTGGCGGCGCTGGTCTATCTGACGCTGGTTGCCTATCCGCTCTATCTCGATTGGCAGACCGGGCTCTGGATAAGTCCGGAGCAGTTGATCCACCAACTGGCGAAGCAGGGACACTCATCGGCCCAAAAAGCGAGCCGCTGGCAACGCTGGCAGCTCAAGCTCGGTTACTTGTTCCAGACGCTCATGCAGCGCCCCTCTCTCTCCCCGTTTTTGAGATAAGTCGTCAATGAAGATTTTGTTACTGCAAGGCCCGCTTGGCCCTTTCTTTCAGACCCTGAGTCGCCAGTTGACCGAGGCGGGACATCAGGTGGTGAAGATCCATTTCAATGGCGGGGATGAGTGCTGGCCCTGTGCCGGAAAAAATTTGCGTTTTCGCGGGAAACCGGAAAGCTGGAACGCCTTTTTCCGCCGGGTGCTCAAGCAGCAGGGTATCGATACGGTGATCTGTTACGGGGACTGCCGTTATTACCATCTGGAGGCTGGCCGTATCTGCAAGTTGAAGCGAGTGCCATTCTGGGCGATGGAGGAGGGCTATCTCAGACCCGATTTCGTCACGCTGGAGCAGGGTGGGGTCAATGCCTTCAGCCCCTGGTATGAGCAGCGCGATCAACTTGCCCAACTGGATTGGCCTGTGCCTTATGACAGCTCACTCAAGGTGGGCAAGACCTTTGCGGTGCGCGCCTGGTATGCCAGTCGCTACCACATCAACAAGTCGCTGTTCCGTTGGCGTTATCCCCACTTTGTGAATCACCGTCCCTGGAGTCTGGTGCAGGAGGCGATGGGGTGGGTCTGTGGAGCCATGGTGAAATACGGCAACTTGCGCCAGGATCGCGCCCTGCTCAAGGCGTTGCCGCAGCACGCCGGGCGGATCTTCTTTGTGCCACTGCAAGTGACTGAAGATTTCCAGATCCGGGAGCACTCTGACCTGAGCGGGGTAGAGGAGATGGTTGCGCAGGTGATCAACTCCTTTGCGGAGCATGCCAAACCCGAAGATGTGTTGCTGTTCAAGCACCACCCCATGGATCGGGGCTATGTCAGTTATCGTGCCCAGATAAACAGGCTCATTGCGGTGCTTGGCCTGGAGGGGAGGGTCTTTTACGGTTATGAACTGCCGCTGCCAACCCTGTATCCCTTGCTCAAAGGGGTGATCACCATCAACAGCACGGTCGGTCTCTCTGCTCTGCTCCATGATGTACCCACCTTCTGCATGGGGCGGGCACTCTATGATATTGACGGTCTGACCACCAAAGGTTCGCTGGCCTCCTTCTGGCACTCGCAGAGCCCGGTATGTGCCGAGACATTCAAACGGGTGCGCCACTCCTTGCTCCATCTGACCCAGCTCAATGCCAGTTTTTACCGTCATCTGAAAATGAGTGCGCTGGCGGTCATGGAAAAAATGAAGCTTTCAGCGCCGAATATGCGTGATGAGCTTGTATCGCCGGAACGCCGTATGAGGGTGAATAATACCATGTGCCTTACATTACCCTGGCTGGCCACTCTCGATGGTATTAGCGACCCGTTTACATCTATCGGTTCAACCGCTCTGATGTTACTCGTTTGATGTCTGCCTATTTTTGATTTAGTGTGTTAGTGAGAGGTAAATAAAACCAGGAAGGTTAACATGAACATTCACGGTTGCTTGTTATCCATTGGACTCTTGGGGTTGCCGACTTTTTCCATGGCAGCTGAACATGATCTTTCACTTATTATTCACGGGGCATCAATACACAGTGATTGTTCGCAGGGAACAGGAAAAAAAAGCAAAACCTGTGACTTTAATGGTTTTAACCCGGGATTGGGATTGGCGTGGGTGTTCTTGGGTGACAACGACACGGGAAAACTTGCGCTGCACGGCGGGCTTTATCGGGATTCTCTAGAAAATACAGCTGGTTATGCGGGTTTCTCTTATCGGAAAGAGTGGTATCTCACCGAACATGTTTTTGCTGGGGTAGGGGCGCAGGCTGGTTATCTCAACGGTTCGGGTATTGATGGTTTTGCCGCTTTGCCGATAGTGATACTGGGTTACAAGTCAGTTGCATTGGAAGTCGGTTATGCACCCAAGGTTGATTGGGTACCTGGGGGAGACCATGTCGCGGTCACCACCTTCTCATTGCGATGGACGCTGTAATATTAGCGAAATATGATCGCCATTACGCATTGTACTTTGTCATTTTGTCACGTTTTTTTAATACACATTTGTGGTGGATATAATCTGGCAAGCTGTGTGAAATATATTTCAGGCCAGATTTTGACTTGTGAGTCATAAAATGATGCCCCATTTTATCTGAGCAACAATTATTGTGGATTTATTTCAAGATGAGCTAAGTGGCATATTCATTTATCAATATTGATTGCATCTGGAACATTTAAAAATAAAAAGCCCTTCACCATGGTGAAGGGCTTTTTGCTATCTGGCGTTAGCCGATGGGGTCGCCCCGCTCTGGCTTAGTAGCCCTGCTGGTGCACGTCCATCACGGCGCGGCCGGACGGGTCGGCCATCTCCTTGAACTTGGCATCCCACTCCAGCGCGGTAGGAGTGGAGCAGGCGACCGACTTGCCGTAGGGCACGGTGCGGGCGGCAGCTTCCAGCGGGAAGTGCTCGTCGAAGATGGCGCGGTAGAAGTAGGCCTCTTTGGTGAGCGGAGTGTTGATGGGGAAGCGGAAGGCGGCCGCCTCGAACATCTGATCCGTCACTTCCTGTTCCACCATGGCTTTCAGGCTGTCGATCCACGAATAGCCCACGCCATCGGAGAACTGCTCCTTCTGGCGCCACGCCACTTCGTGGGGCAGCAGATCCTCGAACGCTTCGCGCAGGATGTGCTTCTCGATCTTGCCCTTGCCGCACATCTTGTCGGCAGGTTGCAAGCGCATCGCCACGTCCATGAACTCCTTGTCGAGGAAGGGCACGCGACCCTCCACCCCCCAGGCTGCCATCGACTTGTTGGCGCGCAGGCAGTCATAGAGGTGCAGTGAGGCAAGCTTGCGCACGTTCTCTTCGTGGAACTCTTTAGCGTTGGGCGCCTTGTGGAAGTAGAGGTAGCCACCAAACAGCTCGTCGGAGCCTTCACCGGAGAGCACCATCTTGATCCCCATCGCCTTGATGTAGCGGGCCATCAGATACATGGGCGTGGAGGCGCGGATGGTGGTGACGTCATAGGTCTCGAGGTGATAGATGACGTCGCGCAGGGCATCCAGACCCTCCTGCACGGTGAAGTGGATCTGGTGGTGGATGGTGCCGAGGTGATCAGCCACCTTGCGGGCGGCGGCGAGATCCGGCGACCCTTCCAGACCGACGGCGAAGGAGTGCAGTTGCGGCCACCAGGCTTCGCTCTTGCCATCGTCCTCGATGCGGCGCGCCGCATAGAGCTTGGTGATGGCGGAGATGACGGAGGAGTCCAGCCCGCCGGAGAGCAGCACGCCATAAGGCACGTCGCACATCAGCTGGCGTTTGACCGCGGCTTCCAGCGCGGCTTTCAGCTCGGCCTTGTCGCTGACGTTGTGCTCGACCGCGGCGTACTCCATCCAGTCGCGCTTGTACCACTGTTTGAGCTCGCCATCCTTGCTCCACAGATAGTGTCCCGGCGGGAAGGTTTCGACGCTCTTGCAGACCGGCACCAGCGCCTTCATTTCGGAGGCGACATAGAAGTTGCCGTGCTCGTCGCGGCCGGTATAGAGGGGGATGATCCCCATGTGGTCGCGACCAATCAGGTAGGCATCCTGTTCGGCGTCATAAAGAATGAAGGCAAAGATGCCGTTGAGATCGTCGAGAAACGCCGGGCCCTTCTCCTTGTAGAGGGCCAGCAGCACTTCACAGTCAGATTTGGTCTGGAACTGGAAATCGACCTTGAGGGTTTTCTCCAGCTCTTTGTGGTTGTAGATCTCGCCGTTGACCGCCAGCACATGGGTGCGCTCGGGGTTGTAGAGCGGCTGGGCGCCATTGCCCGGGTCGACGATGGCCAGACGCTCGTGCACCAGAATGGCTTTGTCTGAGCTGTAGACGCCGGACCAGTCAGGCCCGCGGTGACGCAGTCGCTTGGACATCTCCAGCGCCGATTTGCGCAGGGCAACTGCATCGGACTTGATATCCAGAATGCCGAAAATTGAACACATTGGCGGTAATCCTCTTGATTTTTATATGAGCCCCCCACGTTTGGGCTCGAAATTCCATTTACATTCCTCGTCAGACACAATGCCTAGCGGAAAAACCTTTTGCAAGCGGGAAAACCGCAGAAAATCATGCCGTAAGCGTCAAGCAGATCAACAGGATAAGGGTTACTGCAACGGGGCAGGGTGACGTGAACGTCAAGCCGAGGCGGGTTCGAAGATGACGTAGACCTTGCGACAGGGGGTAAGGGTCTCCCACTCACCGACAAAGCCTGCCGGAATCACGAATTGATCGCCGGGTTTGAGAGCAAGCTGGCCGCCCTCACTGTCGTGGATCACCACATCCCCCTCCAGCAGCTGGCAATACTCGTGCTCGGTGTAGTGGATGGCCCAGCGGCCAGGCTCGCAAGCCCAGAAGCCCACGTGAAACTGCTGGCTTGGGTCGGAGTAGTGGTTCCACACCGTTTGCGCCGGGTTGCCCGCTTTAATGCGCTCGGGGGCTGGCATCAGCGGGGTAGGGGCCGCCTCGTGGCGGTCGAGCAAAATCCAGTCGTTGAGGGTCTTCATGGTGCCTCCTTGGCTATCGGCAGATAGGAAAGTGGGGCCATCCCGGCCCCGCGTTTGTTCGTTTTATTAAACGAGGTTGTGCATAACTTAAACGATGCATATTCCCTTGCCAAGAGCCCTTGCCAAGAGCCCTTGCCAAGGGCTGCTGGCCGACGACTCAAAGCGGCTGCAAGCGGCGGATCACATGGCGGGCAAAGCCGCTGCCCGCTTCGTTGTAGACGTTGAACACCGCATCCACCCCCTGCTCCTGCAAAGAGGCGATATCATCCTCAAAGCGGACGATGGCAGCGATCTTGCCGTTGAATCCGTGGCTGCGCAGCTTCTCGATGGCGTAGAGATTGCCCGAGTGGTGGGGCATCGCCAGCAGCACCAGATTGACTTGATTGGAGAGCAGCACCTTGTCCCAGAAGTCGGTATCGGTGGCATCCCCCTCGATGACGTTCATCCCCTGGGCGCGCAGTGTAGGCAGCTTCTCGCTGTCGTTCTCCACCCCGAGGATGACGTTGCCGTACTTGTTCTCCAGCTCGAAGTAGGCCCCCTGACCGATCCGCCCCATGCCGAGGATGATCACCTCCGCATCGCCAAGCTCGATGGGCCTGTCTTCCGGATGAAGGTTGCTCGCCTGCAACCCCTTGAGCCAGTGACCGATACGGTGGTAGATGCGCTCACTCTGGGCATTGAGCGGGGCAGAGATCATAAAGCTCGCCGCCAGTGCCAGCGAGACCGCCACCAGCCACTCGTGGGAGAGCCAGCCCGCCTTGGCGGCGATGGCCGCGACGATCAGGCCAAACTCCGAGAAGTTGGTGAGCGCCAGGGTAGAGAGCAGCGCGGTACGCACCCGCAGGTGAGCGCCGCTGTAAACCAGATAGTAGAGCGCGCTTTTGAGCGGCAGGGCCAGCACCAGCGCCAGTGCCAGCAACATGGTGTCGTGGGTCGGCAGGCCGTTGAGGCCAATGGTGAGAAAGAAGCAGACCAGAAAGAGATCTTTGAGGTTGAAGAGCGCCTTGGCCAATCCCGCCGCCGCCGGATGAGAGGCGAGCAGCATGCCAATGATGAGAGCCCCCAGATCCGGCTTGAGGCCGACCACTTCAAAACCGGCGGCCCCGATCACCAGCGCCAGAAAGACTCCGAACAGCACCTGCAGCTCGCCGTGACCGGCCCGCTCCAGCAGCTTGAACAGCAGCGGGCGCAGCAGCGGCAGCCCCAGCACCCAGAGTGCCCAGATGCTGGGCCACTTGCCGCTGGAAAACGCCAGAAAGGCCACGGCGAATACATCCTGCATCACCAGTACCCCGATGGCGATGCGGGCGTAGAGGGCGTTCATGTCGCTGCGATCTTCCAGCACCTTGACCGCAAAGACGGTGCTGGAGAAGGAGAGGGCAAAGCCCAGCAGCAGCGCCAGCTTCCAGTCCAGCGACAGGGCGAGGTGGAGCCCCAGTCCCTTGCAGACCAGCAGCACCACGGTAAAGAGCAGGGTGGAGAGCAGCAGGTGCAGGCTGGTGGTGCCCCACACATCGCGCCGCATCAGGGTCTTGATATTGAGCTTGAGGCCGATGGTGAACAGCAGCAGGGTGACGCCGAGATCGGCTACCTCGCTCAGGGCGGGAGTATTTTCATATCCCATGCCGTTGAGGATAAAACCGGCGGCCAGAAAGCCGAGCAGGGGGGGCAGGCCAATCAGATTGACTACCATGCCGCAGCCAAAGGCCACGGCGATCAGAATGGGTTCCATAACAGATCCTGCAAGGGCAGGAGAGACCTGCCCTGTTTAACGCTTGGGTGGTGATTAGACGATATCGATGTCGACCACGGAGTCGAAAATATGGTTCGGTCTGAACGGCATGCGGTCGATATCGGCGACCTTGCTCACCCCGGAGAGCACCAGCACCGTCTCGAGACCGGCCTGAAAGCCCGCCAGAATGTCGGTGCGCAGGTTGTCGCCGATGATGATGGTGTCGTCGGAGTGGGCCTCCATCCGGTTGAGCGCCGCACGGATGATCCAGGCGCTCGGCTTGCCGACATAGAACGGCTTCTTGCCGGTCATCCGCTCGATGGGGGCGCACAGGGCGCCGCAGGCCGGGTGCATCATGGGGCCGTGGGTATCGGGGTTGGTGGCGATAAAGCGGGCCCCCTGATCGACGAACTTGGCCCCCTGTTGCATCATGGTCCAGTTGTAGTTGCGGGTCTCGCCAACCACCACGAAGTCCGGGTCTATGTCGGTGATGGTAAAGCCGGCCTTGTAGAGCTCGTGGGTCAGTGCCCCTTCACCGATCACATACGCCTTCTTGCCATCCTGTCGCTTGAGAAAGTCGGCGGTGCCCATGGCGGAGGTGTAGAAGCACTCCTCCGGCACTTCGATCCCGGCGGAGCGGAAGCGGTTTTGCAGATCTTTCTGGGTCTGGGCCGGGTAGTTGGTGAGGAACAAGAGCTTGCTGCCCTGCTCCAGCAGGCGATGGACGAAACGGTCGGCACCGGGGATGAGATCGTTGTTGTGCAGGATGACACCGTCGATATCGCAGATGACGTTCTTCTTCATGAAAACTCCTTGTCAGGGCGCAGGCGAGCCGCCAATCGTTAAGATGTTCAATCATTTATGATTTTTGTGACGCCATTATAAGTCTGTTTGATGACAAGTCTCCCCTGTCTCGCCACTTCGGTGCACAATAAAGCTGCCGTCGGGTCAGTCTGGTGGAGGGGCTGACGCCGGATCACTTTGCTGATGGAGCCGTTGCCATGGACACCCCGATTCCCAAGCCAGTCACCCCCGAACACCTTACCGCCGCGCAATTTATCGCCGGACTGCCGAAACTGGAGCTGCACCTGCATATCGAGGGCAGCCTCGAACCCGAGCTGATGTTTGAGCTGGGCCGCCGCAATAATGTGCCACTGCCCTGGCCCGATGTGGCCAGCGTGCGCGCCGCCTATGACTTTGACTGCCTGCAATCCTTTCTCGACCTCTACTATCGCGGCGCCAGCGTGCTGGTGACCGAGCAGGACTTCTTCGACCTCACCTGGGCCTATCTTGAGCGTTGCGCCGCCGACAAGGTGGTGCATGTGGAGATCTTCTTTGACCCGCAGACCCACACCGCCCGCGGTGTCCCTTTTGCTACTGTGCTGGGCGGCATCGAGCGGGCGCTGCAGAGCGGGGAGCAGGAGTTTGGCATCAGCTGGCGCCTTATCATGAGCTTTTTGCGCCACCTCAGCGAAGAGGATGCCTTTGCGACGTTGGAAGAGGCTATGCCCTTCTTGTCGCGCATTCATGGCATCGGCCTCGACTCGGGTGAAAAGGGCAATCCGCCGACCAAGTTTGCCCGGGTCTTTGCCAAATGCCGCGAGCTGGGGCTGCCGGTGGTGGCCCACGCAGGTGAAGAGGGCCCTGCCGACTACATCTGGCAGGCGATCAACGAGCTGCAGGTATGCCGCATCGATCACGGAGTGCGTTCGGCAGACGATCCCGAGCTGCTGCGCTATCTGGCGGATACCCGGCTGCCGCTCACCGTATGCCCCCTCTCCAACACCCGGCTCAAGGTGTTCGGCAATATGGCCCAGCACAATGTGTTGCGGCTGCTGGAGCAGGGGCTCTGCGTCACCATCAACTCGGACGACCCCGCCTACTTTGGCGGCTATATGAATGCCAACTTTGTGGCGCTGGCCGATGGCCTTGGCGCGACCATGAGTCAGCTCTGCCGCTTGTCGCTCAATGCCGTTGAGGCGAGCTGGCTAAGCTTGGCCGACAAGGCGCGGCTGACCCGGGAGATCCGCAGTTATGCCGAGACTCACGGGGTGATCCTGCATTGAGTCAGGCGCCAATGAAGTCGAGATGACATGCACTATATAAAGAGAGGCCCGCCATCACTGGCGTGCCTCTTTCGTTTCAATGGTCGGTGTGGTTATCGGGGCAGGTCAGCGTTATGCCACTCGCACCAGAAACTTCTCACCCTGTCCTTCACGCTTGAAGCGCTCGAGCAGGGTGGGCAGTGCCTCGAAATTGCCCACCACCAGCGGCGGCAGGGTCAGCTTGCCGCTCGTCATCTGCTCCATCATGGCGACACCGGCGGCCACCAGTCGGCTCCACTGCTTGTCGGTGCCAAAGGCGTGCTGGGCACCGAGCGCAATCTCGTGCAATGAGTGGCAATGGGCAAAGGCGGGTAGCGGATTGTGCGGGATGCGCCCCAGCACAGTCACCATATGGCCGTAGTAGCCCAGCGCGGGCAGCAAGCTCTCTGCCTGTTGGCTGGAGACCAGATCGATGATCCCCTCAAACGGCTCGTTGCCGTTGGCCGCCTGCAAAGTGGCGAGCCACTCGGGATCCCGATAATCGGCCACCCCCTGCACGCCGATCTGTTTGAGCCAGTGATGGTGGCGTGGGCTGGCGCTGGCAAAGACTCGCGCTCCTTGCTGGAGGGCGAGCTGCACCGCAAAGCGGCCGACACTGCTGCCAGCACCTGTGATGAGCAGCGCTTCCCCGTGCAGGCGCGGCAGCTTGGCCAGCGCCTGCCACGCAGTGAGGCCGGGACAGGGCAGGGCGGCGGCCGCCTCGTCACTCAGGGCATCGGGCACTGGCAGCAGGGCGCGGGCTGGTACCCGGGTGTGGCGGGCAAAGCTGCCGTGGTGGCGCAGGTCGGTGTGATAGGCGACCCGGGCACCGAGGCGCAGATGGCTGACGTTGGCGCCGAGGGCCACGATAGTGCCCATGCCATCGACGCCGGGCACCTGACCCTCCTGCCAGTTGGAGTGGCCATATTCGATCAGCTTCCAGTCCACCGGGTTGAAAGCGATAACCCGGTTGGCTACCAGTACCTCGTCAGGGGCGAGCGGTGCCAGGGGCAGATCGGCGAGGGTAAGCTGGGTCGGTTCACCGGGGGCATGCCAGCACCAGGCTTGGGTGTGATTCATGATGACTCCTTGTGAAAGCGAGGGGAGAGAACAACGAGATCATTGCAACAGTGATTCGGTCAGTCATATCACTGTTGCTAATGCGCAACAATACAGCAGGCCCCAACCTGTGGGGCCTGCGTTACGTGGCCGGTTGGCCATCGGCAATCAGCGGCTGGTAGCTGCGTCATCGGCCTGATAGACGGGGTAGTCGGTCAACCCCTTCTCGCCGCCGCCAAACAGGGTGGCCGGATCGTGGGGGGCCAGCGGATAGCCGTGGCGCAGCCGGTTCGGCAGATCCGGGTTGGCAACGAAGGGGCGACCAAAACCAATCATGTCGGCCCAGCCCGCTTCGAGGGCGGCGCGTGCGCGATCACCATCATATTTACCGGCGTAGATCAGGGTGTTGGGGAAGGCATCCCGCAGACCCAGCTTGAAATTCTCCGGCATCAGGGGGGCATCGTCCCAGTCCGCCTCGGCAATGTGCAGGTAGACCACGTTGAGCTGGCCCAGCAGACGGGCGGCCGCCAGATAGGTCTCCT
The DNA here is from genome assembly GCF_049173735.1 of Aeromonas sp. 602396. NCBI lineage: Bacteria > Pseudomonadati > Pseudomonadota > Gammaproteobacteria > Aeromonadales > Aeromonadaceae > Aeromonas > Aeromonas sp. 602396. Next base: position 85,344 of record NZ_JAAKSD010000008.1, read on the forward strand.
GCGGATTGGCATCGACTGTGCCGTTGAGGGTGGTGAGCGGCGCAAGACGCACCCCGACCCGATCGGCGCCGATTTCGCTACTGACTGCCTCGGTCACCTCTTTGAGGAAGCGCAGCCGGTTTTCCAGCGAGCCGCCGTAGCCATCGGTGCGGGCGTTGGACTCGGAGTCGAGGAACTGGTTGATGAGGTAGCCGTTGGCGGCGTGAAGCTCGATGCCGTCAAAACCGGCGCTGATGGCGTTGCGTGCTGCCTGACGGAACTGGCCCACCACCGCATCGATATCGGCCTGAGTCATGGCGCGCGGAGTGACGGTCTCGACAAAGCCCGGCGCATCGCTGCCGTTATCGACGAACACCTTGACGCCCACTGCGGGCAGGGCTGAAGCGGAGATGGGCTGGGCGCCGCCGATGTTGTCCGGATGGGTGACCCGGCCCACGTGCCAGAGCTGGGCGAAGATGGTGCCCCCCTTGGCGTGCACGGCATCGGTCACAAGCTTCCAGCCAGCGATCTGCTCGGCACTGTAGATCCCCGGCGTCCAGGCATAGCCCTTGCCCATGGGGTCGATTTGGGTGCCTTCGCTGATGATCAGGCCCGCCTCGGCGCGCTGGGCGTAGTAGCTCGCCATCATGGCGTTGGCCACATCACCCTGCTGACTGGCACGGGAGCGGGTCATGGGGGGCATGACGATGCGGTTGGCAAGGTGCAGCTGGCCGAGGCGCAGGGGGCAGAACAGGTGATCGTGGCTCATCTTGAGTTCCTCATGGTGGAAGTGAGGCCACTTTATGCCGCCATCTTGTTGTGAAAAAGGGGGGTAATTGCACAAGAGAATTGTGCTTGATGCAGCAATCGATGCAGCAATCAGTGCAAACCGTCGGGAAAGAGGCGTTGAGGCATAAAGTTGAAGCATAAAAAAGAGGGCCGTCTGGCCCTCTTCTGTATTCTGCTGGTGGCAGGCTCAAGCGGTGGTGGGCATCACTTTCACCCGCTCGATGCGCCGCTCGCTCACCTCGATCACCTCGAAGTTGAGTTGCTGCAGTTGCAACTGCTGGCCCGGGGTGGGCAGGGTGCCGAAGTGGGAGAGCAGCATGCCCGCCAGGGTCACGTATTCATCGCTCTCGCTCACCAGCCCCTCGTGCTCCAGCACCTGCTCCACATGGTGGATGTTGGTGCTGCCGTTGATCAGCCACCCTTCGCCATCGCGCACGATATCCGGGGTTTCGTCCTCGTCCGGCAGCTCGCCGACGATGGCCTCCAGCAGATCGTGGGTGGTGACCAGCCCCTGGATCACGCCAAACTCGTCGGAGACCAGAATAAGGCTCCCCTTGGCTTTGCGCAGCTCCGCCAGCAGACGGATCACGTTGATGGTCTGCGGCACGATAATGGGATCGTTCTGCTTGGCCAGTTCGCTCAAGGATTGCCCTTCGTTCAAGGCAAACAGCAGATCGCGCGCCTTGACCACTCCGATCACCTCGTCCAGATCCCCTTCACAGATGGGGAACAGGCTGTGGGGTTCGCGCTGCAGCAGGGCGCGGATCTCGTCGCTGGAGTCGTTGATATCAATCCAGGCCATCTCCGAGCGCGGGGTCATGATGGTGCGAATGGAGCGCTCGGCCAGCGACAGCACCCCGGTCACCATATAGCGCTCCTCCTCGCCAAAGCTGAGCGGCTCGGCAGGTGCGGCATCCAGATCGTCATCCGGTCTGTCCTGATAGGCCTTGCTGCCCATCAGCTTGAAGATGGCGGCGGTGGTGCGCTCGCGCAGGGGCTGTTTGGATTCGTGACGCATGGCGCTGCGTTGGGCCAGCTGGTTGAAAAACTCGATCAGCACCGAGAAGCCGATGGCTGCGTAGAGGTAGCCTTTCGGAATATGAAAACCGAACCCTTCCGCCACCAGGCTGAAGCCGATCATCAGCAGGAAACTCAGACAGAGCACCACCACGGTCGGGTGGGCGTTGACGAAGCGGGTCAGCGGCTTGGAGGCGAGCACCATCACCACCATGGCGATGGTCACGGCGGCCATCATGACGCCCAGATGATCTACCATGCCGACGGCGGTGATGATGGAGTCGAGCGAGAAGACCGCATCCAGCACCAGAATTTGGGCGATCACCACGCCGAAGCTGGCGTAGGCGCCGACCGGGCCGTCATCGTGGGGTTTGGCTTCCAGCCGCTCATGTAGCTCGGAGGTGGCCTTGAACAGCAGGAACAGGCCGCCCCCCATCAGGATCAGGTCCCGACCGGAGAAGGGGTGATCCCACAGGTGCAAAATCGGGGTGGTGAGGGTGACCAGCCATGACATGACACTCAAGAGCCCAAGTCGCATCAGCAGGGCCAGCGACAGGCCGATGATGCGCGCCTTGTCCCGTTGGGCGGGGGGCAGTTTTTTCACCAGAATGGCGATAAAGACCAGGTTGTCGATCCCCAGCACGATTTCCAGAATGATCAGGGTAAACAGACCAATCCAGATATGGGGATCCAGCAGCAATTCCATTGTATGACCTCAATAAAAACAGACAGAGCAGAGAGTAATCACGGCGCGCGATGGCCGCAGTAACAGCAAGGCAAAGGTGTTATTTAGAGGCGCTGATTAAGCAGAAAAAGATAGGCTTTGACAGAGAGAGACGAAGGGCAACTTCGGGGATTGTCCATGATGGGCAATAAAACCTCGGGTGAAAAATGAGCCCTGATGATAGCGGCTGGCGCCAATTTGGCAAGAGCAGTGTCAGTGGGGCGTGATGGGGTTGTGATGCGACAGGGGGAGGCGGCGGTGCCACGCTCCCCCGTGCGGTCGTTACAACCAGCGCTTTTCGCGGGTGAAACAGACCGACAGCCAGGCATCCCCAAGGGTATCGCCAAGGCGAGACCAGAGCTCCTGACGCAGGGCATCCTGACGTTCGACGGGCCACTCCTGACCCGGCGCCACCAGAATGTTCAATTCCAGATCGAAGCGGCGACCGCTTTTGGCCAGATGGCTGTAGCACTCGATGCCATGGCGCTGGCGCAGCGCCTCGATCTCCTGCTCGACTTGCCGTGGCACATCTCCCTTGGGGGCGATCTTCAACACTTCCCGCAGGTTGCGACCGAGCACCTTGATGGGAATGAGGGTGGCACAGAGGGCCAGCAGCGAGACCAGCACCGGGTCTATGTAGCGGTTGTATTGGCCGTAGCCGATGGCATCAAGGCCAATGGCGACTACGAAACCGATAAGCAGGGTGGCGCTGAGCAGGGTATCCACCAGCCACTCCTTGGAGTCGACCCGCACCAGCTCGGAGTCTACCTGTTCGGCAACCTGGGCTTCGATGCGATAGATGATGGCGCAGAAGAAGGTGGAGACGGCGGCATATATAAGGGCGTGGCCGAGATCGATCTCCCGTCCGCCATCCAGCAGGGTGGTGATGCCGCTATAGAGAGCGCCAAGGCAGAGCAGCAAGATAATGGCGCCATTGATGACGTTGGTGATGGGCTCGAAGTGGGCGTAGCCGTACTGGAAGCGCGCATCGGAAGGGCGGGTAACGAGATAGGCAGTGACCAGACCGAGGCCTGTCATGCCCATGCTGAACAGGGTGAAGATACCATCGAGCATGATGGCGTTGGAACCGACGAAGAGGCCGTAGCCGATGCCGAAGATGGCAAAGGTGATACAACCGAACAGCGACAGGGTAAGCGCCTGTTTTTCGGTGGTGACCAGCGTACTGATAACATGGCTGTGGTGAGCCATAAAAGTCCTCCTTTCAAATGGTGAATATTGCCAAGCGCAAGCGGTTTTCTAGCTGATATACTGCCCGCTCACATGTGAGCGGACTGGCCTGATTGCCATTGACAGGCGGCTGGCCAGTCGTAGTCGCCGGGGTGCCGGCATCAAGCAAAATAAGGGAACAAGGATTCATGATCCCGAGACTCGATTACCAGGACAGTTTGTCACCCACAACCCTGTCGTTCCTAGAGTTGCTAGGGCGCAGCGCCTTTCGTGGTGATATCGAAAAGTCTTATGCAAGCCGGTTGGCGATGGCGACGGATAACAGCGTCTATCAGGTAGTACCTCAGGCGGTTCTCTATCCGCGCAGTGCGGACGACATAGCAGCAATGCTCAAGCTGGCCGCAGAGCCGGCGTTCGCCTCCTTGAGTTTTTTCCCTCGCGGTGGCGGTACCGGCACCAATGGCCAGTCATTGGGCGGCGGCATTATCGTCGATCTCTCCCGTTATATGAACCAGATCATGGAAATTAATCTGGAGGAGGGGTGGGTGCGTGCCCAGGCCGGGGTGGTGAAAGACCAGCTCAACGCCTATCTCAAGCCCCACGGTTACTTTTTCTCGCCGGATCTCTCCACCTCCAATCGCGCCACCTTAGGGGGCATGATCAACACCGATGCCTCGGGGCAGGGGTCTCTGGTCTACGGCAAAACCTCGGATCACGTGCTGGGCCTCAAAGCCGTGCTGGAGAATGGCGACATCATGGCGACCGAGCCGCTGACCGGTGAGCGACTGGCCGACAAGCTGGCGCTGGAGAATCGGGAAGGGGAGATCTATCGCACCCTCTATCGTATCGGCAAGGAGCGCCGCGCCGACATCGAGGCGACCTTCCCCAAGCTCAACCGCTTTCTGACCGGCTACGATCTCAAGCACCTCTATCAACCCGATACCGATACGCTGGATGTGAGTCGGGTGCTGTGCGGCTCGGAAGGATCCTTGGGCTTTATCACCGAAGCCAAACTCAATATCACCCCCATCCCGCGCTACCGCACCCTGGTCAACGTCAAGTACGACAGCTTCCCCTCCGCCCTGCGCAATGCCCCCTTTATGGTGCAGGCGCAGGCTCTCTCGGTGGAGACGGTGGACTCCCGGGTGCTCGGGCTGGCCCGCGCCGACATCATCTGGCATTCGGTGAAAGAACTTATTCAGGATGTGCCCGGCAAGGATCTGCAGGGACTCAACATTGTCGAGTTTGCCGACACCGATGAGGCAGAACACAAGGCCAAGGTGGCGGAGCTCTGCCGCCGTATCGACAATCTGCTCGCCAAGGGGGAGGCGGGGATCATCGGCTATCAGGTGTGTGACCACCTGCCGAGCATCGAGACCATCTACACCATGCGCAAGAAGTCGGTGGGGCTGCTGGGCAACGCCGAAGGACGCAAGAAGCCGGTGGCCTTCACCGAAGATACCGCCGTGCCGCCAGAGTCACTGGCCGATTTCATCATGGAGTTTCGCGCTCTGCTGGATGCCCACGGCCTCGACTACGGCATGTTTGGCCACGTTGATGCCGGTGTGCTGCACGTGCGCCCGGCGCTCGATTTGTGCGATCCCGAGCAGGAGGTGCTGCTGCGCCGCATCTCCGATCAGGTGGTAGCGCTCACTGCCAAATATGGCGGCTTGATGTGGGGCGAGCACGGCAAGGGCTTTCGCTCCGAATACAGCCCCGCCTTCTTTGGCGAACTGTGGGAAGAGCTGCAGCGGGTCAAGGGGGTATTCGACCCGGGCAACCGCATCAACCCGGGCAAGATCTGTATCCCCTATGGTAGCGGCGCCGAGCTGGTGTCGGTGGATGGCCCCAAACGCGGCAAGTATGATCGCCAGATCCCGCTCGCGGTGCGCACCAGCTACACCCGCGCCATGGATTGCAACGGCAACGGTCTCTGCTTCACCTTCGAGACCGACTCCCCCATGTGCCCCTCGGTCAAGATCAGCCGTGATCGTCGCCACTCCCCCAAGGGGCGGGCGGGCCTGATGCGTGAATGGTTGCGTCAGCTGGCAGAGCAGGGCTTCGACCCGTTGGCGGAAGAGGTGGCGCTGCAATCCGGTGGTGTGCGCTTTAAACAGCTGGTGGACAAGGTGCGCAACAGCTGGGCCAAACAGCGCGGCGAGTATGACTTCTCCCACGAGGTGATGGAGGCGATGGCTGGCTGTCTGGCCTGCAAGGCGTGCACCAGCCAGTGCCCGATCAAGGTGGATGTGCCCGATTTTCGCGCCCGCTTTATGCAGCTTTATCATGGCCGCTACCTGCGCGCCCCCAAGGATTACTTCGTCGGCACGGTGGAGAGCTATGCGCCGTTGCTTGCCAAGGCGCCGAAGCTGGTCAACTTTTTCCTCGAAAAAGAGTGGGCCCAGAAGGCGACCGAGAAGAGCATCGGCATGGTGGATGTGCCGCTGCTCTCAGTGCCGACCCTTGCCGAGAGCCTGCACGATAACCGTGCCCGCTATTTTGATCTGCCGGGACTGGAGCGGATGAGCGTCGAGCAGCGCAAGCAGGTGGTGCTCATCGTGCAGGATCCCTTCACCAGTTATTACGACGCCCCTGTGGTGCGCGACCTGGTGAAACTCGCCAGCAAGCTCGGCTTCCAGCCCTACTTGCTGCCCTTTAAACCCAACGGTAAACCCCAGCATATCAAGGGGTTCCTGCGCGCCTTTGCCCGTACAGCGGCCAACAGCGCCCAGTTCCTCAACAAGGTGGCGGCGCTTGGCATTCCCATGGTGGGGGTGGATCCGGCCATGGTGCTCTGCTATCGCGACGAGTATGCCAAGGCGCTGGGGTCGGCCCGCGGTGATTTTCAGGTGTTGTTGCCGCAGGAGTGGCTGCTCTCGCTGCCAGCAGATCAACTGCCTGCTCGCACTGACAAGACCAAGAGCGAGGAGGGGGGCGAGCCCTGGTATCTCTTTGCCCACTGCACCGAGAAGACCGCCAAGCCCTCCACTCACGGCGACTGGAGCACCCTGTTTGGCCGCTTCGGGGCCAGCTTGCAGCCAGTCTCTGTGGGTTGCTGCGGTATGGCGGGCACCTATGGTCACGACGTCAAACAGGTGGAGAACTCCAAGGGCATTTATGGGTTGAGCTGGGCTGACCCGCTAGCCCGTCTACCCAAAGCGCGCTGTCTGGCGACCGGCTATTCGTGCCGCAGTCAGGTCAAGCGGATGGAGGGGGAAAAGCTCAAACATCCATTGCAAGCCCTGCTGGAGCTGCTCTGATGCTGACGTTTCCCAAGCGGTTTCGGGTGCCGAAGGCCTATCGGCACCCGCGTTTCTTGCTATTACCCGCCACCCCCGCTCAGGCGGTGGTGGAGTTTGTCGCCATCCTGCGCGAGCGTGAGCAGCTCCATCAGCTGTTTCGCCCGAATGATATCTGGCCCTCCGCCAACTTCAGCCTGAGCCAGCACGAAGGGGATCTGGAGTGGCAGCAGTCGGAGTTTCTGGCCAAGCGCTCCTTTGCCTATGGCCTCTGGAGCCCGGATCGGGAGCCGCAATTCTGGGGCGGGGTTTATCTCTACCCCTCGGTGTTGCCTGAGGTAGCGGTGGAGCTCTTCTTCTGGAAGGTGGCCGAGGCGCCAATCACGGATGAGGAGCTGGAGATTCAGCTGCGCGACTGGCTCGCCAACGTTTGGCAGTGGCCAGACCCCCGCTTGCCGGGGCGAGAAGTGCCCTGGGCTGAGTGGCCCGGCGTTACCTACCCCTGGTGACATCCCGCTTAAGGGCATGATTGTGTAACACGCAGTTCCGAGTCGGGGCTGCGTTGTTAACATGTCACCCGGTAACCAACAACTCATATAACCGAACCATTTTGTCGATGGAGGGCGTTTCACTCATATCGGTACGCATTCATCGCTTACATAAGGAGTCTGCTCGCAATGAGTCACGATATTGCGCCCATCTGGCGTAAACCCATGAGTCTGGAGGGGCTCAACGCCACCTCTCGCAACACCCTGATGGCCCATCTCGATATCGTCTACACGGCTTTTGGCTCCGATTGGCTGGAAGCGATCATGCCGGTGGATCACCGTACGCACCAGCCCCTTGGCATGCTGCATGGCGGCGCATCCGTGGTGCTGGCGGAAACCTTGGGATCGATTGCCGCCAATATGGCTGTGGGGCCAGATAGCTACTGTGTGGGGTTGGAGGTGAATGCCAACCATCTGCGGGCCAAACGGGAAGGGGTGGTGACCGGGCGTTGCGCGCCGCTCCATCTGGGAGCAACAACTCAGGTGTGGCAGATTGAAATTCGGGACGAACGTGAGCGTTTATTGTGCACCAGCCGACTGACCATGGCGGTGCTCAAACACAAGCGGGGCAAGGACTCCAGCGAGGAGTGATCTGCAATAACGCACTATGAGTGCAAAATAAGCAAGCCATACTCGCCAGATCCCTCTATAATTGCCAACGTCTTGAGAGGCTTATCACATTTTTCAAGACAGCAGAACAAAGTGGCGCTATAATCGCCGCCTTTTTGCTATTCCGCGGTGTTAGCCGCCTGCCTTAATCTGGAAGAATCTATGTCTGATACCGAACAACTGCCCCTTTTTAGTGAGCTTGGACTGGCCGCGCCTGTATTGAAAGCGCTGCAGGACGTGGGCTATGAGCGCCCGTCACCGATCCAGGCCGCAGCAATTCCCCACCTGATGGCGGGACACGATCTGCTGGGGCAGGCGCAAACCGGTACAGGGAAGACCGCTGCTTTTGCCTTGCCTCTGTTGTCTCGTCTGGAAGCTGGTAACCGCAACACCCAGATCCTGGTGCTGGCGCCTACCCGCGAACTGGCGCTGCAGGTGGCTGAAGCGTGCCAACGCTATGCACACCACATGCCTGATTTCCACGTGCTGCCGATCTACGGTGGTGCCTCCTACGAAACCCAGACCCGCGCCCTGCGTCGTGGTGCCCAGGTTGTCGTCGGTACTCCGGGCCGCGTGATGGATCTGATCCGTCGCAAGAACTTGGATCTCTCCGGCCTGAAAGCTCTGGTACTGGACGAAGCTGATGAAATGCTGCGTATGGGCTTCATCGACGACGTGGACTGGATCATGGAGCAGTGCCCGAGCTCTCGTCAGGTTGCTCTGTTCTCTGCCACCATGCCGGAGCAGATCCGTCGCGTGGCCCAGAAGCACCTGAAGCAGCCCAAAGAGATCAAGATCGCCTCCAAGACTGCTACCGCTACCACTATTCGCCAGCGTTACTGGCAGGTAACCGGTCTGCACAAGCTGGACGCCATGACCCGCCTGCTGGAAGTGGAATCCTACGAAGCCCTGCTGGTATTCGTACGTACCAAGAACGCTGCCGAAGAGCTGGCTGGCAAGCTGGCCGCACGTGGCCACGCCTGTGAAGCGCTGCACGGTGACATCCCGCAGAAGCTGCGTGAGCGTACCGTTGACAAGCTGCGTCAGGGCCAGCTGGACATCCTGATCGCCACCGACGTGGTTGCCCGTGGTCTGGACGTTGAGCGTATCACCCACGTAGTGAACTACGACATTCCGTACGACACCGAATCCTACGTTCACCGTATCGGCCGTACCGGTCGTGCCGGTCGCAAGGGCGAGGCCATCCTGTTCGTGGCTCCGCGCGAGCGCCGCATGCTGCGCGCCATCGAGCACGCAACCCGTCAGGCCATCGAGCCGATGAAGATGCCGAGCACCGAGGACATCAACCAGCATCGTCTGGCCAAGTTCAAAGAGCGCATCCGCGAAACCATGATGGGCGAAGAGCTCGAGATCTACCACAACCTGGTAAACGAGCTGATCGAAGAAGATTCTGCCGATCCGCTGGAGCTGGCTGCCGCACTGGCCAAGCTGGTACAGGGCGACCAACCGCTGCTGCTGGATGACTCCATCCCGGATCCGCTGTTCAACAACAGCAACGATCGTGGTGGCTTCGAGCGTCGTGACTTCAACGATCGCGGCGGTCGTGACTTCGGTGACCGTGGCGATCGTCCGGCCCGTCGCATGCCGTCCCTGGAGCCGCGTCCGCTGAAAGACAACCCGGACGTGGAGATGGAGCGCTACCGTGTCGACGTGGGTGCCCATCACGGCGTCAAGCCGGGCCAGATCGTGGGCGCCATCGCCAACGAAGCGAATATCGAGAGCCGCTTCATCGGCAACATCGACATCGCTGACGACTTCTCCACCGTTGACCTGCCCAAGGGCATTAGCGCCGATGTGCTGGAAGTGATCAAGAAAGCCCGTGTTTGCCAGCGTCCGCTGCAGATCACTCGCTACACCGAGGTGCCGGCCGGTGGCAACACCAGCAGCCGTCCGCCGCGCGGTGATCGTCCGTTCCGTGGCGACCGTCCTTTCAACAAGGATCGCCGTCCGCAGGGTGACCGTCCGTTCAACAAGGATCGCCGCGAAGGTGGTTTCAACAAAGATCGCAAATTCGGTGGCAAGCGCCGCGAAAGCTGATTGCTGATCCCGTTATGAAGAAGGCCGCTCATTGAGCGGCCTTTTTTTGTGCCAGCCTCTCGCGAGGCGGTAAGGTGCTGGTGCGCCGAGGATAACAGGAAAACTGTGCTCAGAACCTTGTGGTGAGCGCTCAGGCTGCCATAAAGCTGTCATGCTGAGGAGATAGATGACGCCGACGTGGCATGCCTCACCATCGCCCTGAGGGTGGTTTGCTGGGTACCCGTCGCTGAGCGTTAGAAAAGGGGGGCATGCCGGCTAATGACACAACGGCGATGAGCAAGCCCATGCCCAACCAGCTGCTCCATGGGAAGTGCCGGGGAGGTGTTGCTCATACAGGCGATGGTCTGGCGAGAGTGCTCACCTGTTTTTGTCGTTGTTGCCGTTGTCGGCACCGATGTTTGTGTTTTCCGGAAAGCAAAAAACCGACCCTGAGGTCGGTTTTTTTAATTTGGCGGTGAGGGAGGGATTCGAACCCTCGATACGTTGCCGTATACACACTTTCCAGGCGTGCTCCTTCAGCCACTCGGACACCTCACCAAATTTTCGTTCACTGCGCTGTTGCGCTGGAACGGGGCGTAATTTAGGGGAAAGGACTGTGTGGGTCAACCTCTTTTCCCCTTATTTTTCATAATCTTTTCCGAATGCCTAACCCTTGCGCAGAATGCCGGTTTTTTAAACCGGATCAGGGCTTGTCGAGGATGATCAGACTGTCCGGCAGCTCGTTTTGATCCCGGGTGGCCGGGAAGGCATCGGTCAGAATGGCACTAACGCGCTCCACGCACTCCAGAAAACCCTGTTCGATCTCCTTGTTGCGCACTCGCGCCACGAAGTCGTCGATGATCTCCTGCCACTGGCCGTTGTCGATATGCTGGGCGATGCCGTCATCCACCAGTATTTCTACATAGTGCTCGGCGGCTGAGACGAAGATCAGCACCCCGAGCCGGTCGCGGGTGCGGTGCAGCCCTTGCTCGACAAATTGCAGGCGGGCCATCAGGGCCGCCCGGTGCTGGCGAACCTTCTTCGGGATGAGCCGCATCTTGATGGGGGTCCAGTGGAACAGCAGGCTCAGCAGCAGCCAGACCGACCACTGGACCAGCAGGATTTCGTACCAGCCTAGCCAGAAGCCGAGCTGGAACACCAGCAGCGGGGTGAGCATCGCCAGCAGCGCCGCCCAGAGGGTGGGAATGTAGCGATAGCCATCGCTGGCCGGGGCCAGCACGGTCACCAGTTCGGCATCCGTTGCCTGTTCGGCTTGTCTGACCCTGGCCTGAAGCGTGTGATAAAACTGTTTGGAAATCATGTCGTTGTCTCTTAATCCCTGTTACCAGCCACCGGAGGCTCCGCCGCCGCCAAAACTGCCGCCGCCACCGCTGAATCCGCCGCCGGAGCGACCACCAAAGGAGCCGGCACCCAATCCACCGGCCATGTAGGCCGACCGACGTCGTCCTCCCGGCCCACCGCCGCCACCCCCGCGCAGGTTGTGGAGCACGATCATCGCAATCACCACCAGAATAAACAGCCAGGGGCCGCCACCCTTGTCACTCTTTGGCTGCTCGACCGGCTGATATTCTCCGGCGAGTGCCTTCATGATGCTCTGGCTGCCCGCCATGATCCCGGCCACCATATCGCCGCGCTTGAAGGCGGGCAGGATGCGGCCATGGATGATGTTGGCTGCGATGGCGTCGGGCAGGGCGCCTTCCAATCCATAGCCTACCTCGATCCGCACCTTGCGCTCATCCTGGGCGATCAGCAACAGCACGCCATTGTTTTTACCTTTCTGGCCGATCCCCCAGTGACGACCGAGCTGGTAGCCGTACTCCTCGATAGTCTCCCCATCGAGGCTGTCGACAGAGACCACCACCAGCTGGATACCGCTGCGCTTTTCAAAGGCGGCCAGCTGTTGGGTCAGTTGATGGGCCTGTTTGCGGGACATAAGACTGGCTTCATCCACCACCCGTCCGCTCAGCGTCGGGAAGTCCGGCGCCGCTTGCAGGGCAGTGGCCCAGAGCAGCAGACAGGGAAGAAACCAGCGCAGCATCATCTTCATTGGAAGCTGACCTTGGGCGCCTCATCGGCACCGGGTTTGGCACTGAAACTGGGTTTGGCCTCCAGATCCGAGTAGAGCAGCTTGGACCAGATGACGCCGGGGAAAGTGCGGATCTCGGTATTGAACTGGCGCACCGCCTCGATATAGTCGCGGCGAGCCACTGAGATGCGATTCTCGGTTCCTTCCAGTTGGGCCTGCAGGGCAAGGAACTGCTGATCCGCTTTCAGCTCGGGGTAGCGCTCTACCACCACCATCAGGCGAGAGAGGGCGCTGGAGAGCTGGTTCTGCGCCGCTTCAAACTCCTTGAGCTGGGCAGGATCGTTCACCTGCACGCTGCCGACCCGGGCACGGGCATCGGTGACCGCCTTTAGGGTCTCCTGCTCATGGCTGGCGTAGCCCTTGACGGTGGCGACCAGATTGGGAATGAGGTCGGCGCGGCGCTGATACTGGTTCTCCACCTGCCCCCAGCTCGCCTTGACCTGCTCATCCAGGGTCGGAATGTTGTTCATGCCGCAGCCGGTCAGGCCGAGCAGCAGGGTCAGGGTCAACAGGCTCTGCGTGGTTTTGCGCCAGAGTGATGTGGCCATCTTGTTGTTCTCCTTTGGTATTTCGAGTCGATAGTGCGCCATGGATGGTGTACGACCAAGAGTGCATCACCATACCAGCTTGGGGTCAGTTGCCACAACGCGCAGGTAGCTCAGGTCGCTTGTTGATGCCGGATACCTTGGGCAGCTGGGACTTGTCTTTTAGCCAGGATGCCAGCTCTTCCCCACAGCCATTGCCGGGCGGAATGGGAGCCTGGGGTTCACAATCGGGGCTGCCCACCGGGCAGCGCAGCCGCACGTGGAAGTGGCTGAAGTGGCCCACCCAGGGGCGTAGCTTGGCGACCCAGGGTTCGTTACCAGCTTGTTGGCAGACCGCGGATTTGATCACCGGATTGACGAAGATGCGGGCCACCTCGGGTTTGCTGGCCGCAAGCCGCAGCAGGGTGAGCTGCTGCGGGCCAAAGCGGCCCGGTAACATCTTGTAGCTGGGTTCGTCGATCAGTGCCCACTCCTTGGGGGCATCCTGCTCCCATTTGCTGATGGGGCGGTTGGCCATGCGAAACCAGATATCGGCATCAAGGCCAGTCTGGTGGCTGCGATGGCCGGAGGTAAAGGGGCCGCCCCGGGCCATCGCCAGATCGGCGATATAGAGATCCGGCAGCCCGGCCATGCGGGTCTGGTTGGCCAGCGCTTGCAGATAGTGGATAAGGTCGGGGTGGCCGTAGTAGCGCAGCCGTTTGGTGCGGATCACCTGATAACCCGGCCCTTCGAGGGGCAGGGATACGCCGTTTTTCAGGCAACCGGCGGCATAACCACCGATGGCTTCCGCTTGCAATACAGTCGCCAGCAACAGGGACGTCAGCATGTGCGTGCTCCTTGTCTTGCTTCGAGTCGGCTCAGCAATACGAACAGACTCAAACATATAAATAAATAGGCCGCGGCTACCAGCAGCCAGATCTCGTAGACCAGTCCGCTGGAGTTGGCCATCTCGGTACCGACGAAGGTGAGCTCCTGCACCGAGATAAGGGAAACAATGGCGGTATCCTTCACCAGCGCGATGAGCTGACCGGTGAGGGGGGGCAACATCAGCAGCATGGCCTGCGGCAGGATCACATGGCGCAGCCGCACCCAGGGGGAGAGTCCGAGGCTCTGCGCCGCCTCCCACTGGCCACGGGGGATGGCGGCAAGCCCGGCACGGACGATCTCGGCGACGAAGGCTGCGCTGATCATGCCAACGCAGAGGGTGCCTGAGATGAGGTTTTCCCAGCGGGCAGGTGGGCCAAACAGCGCCTCTTGCCACGGGGAGAGTGATACGGTGCCGAGCCAGCGGGAGAGGCCGCTCGCAGGCAGCAGCTGGTTGGCGATAAAGAAGTAGAAGATGAAGATAAAGACCAGCGGCGGCAGATTGCGGATCAGCTGGATAAACAGGGTCGCGGGCATCACCAGCCAGGGGCGGCGGCTGAAGGCGGCTACCCCCAGCGCAGTGCCGAGCAGCAGCGCCAGCACCATGCCGAGCAGGGCGATGCGCAAGGTGGTGAGCAGACCGCTGAAAAAGTAGGGCAACTCGCCGTGAGGGCCAGGGGTGAACAGCAGATCGAAGGCCTCATGCCAGCGCCACTGATAGGCCACCCCGATGTGCAAGCGGCTGGCCAGCCAGAGGCCAGCCAGCAGCAGGATCAGGGCGATCGCCCCATCCAGCCAGTTGATGTTCCGACATGCCCCACGGACGATGCGCCGGATGGTCTCTTTTAGAGCAATCAGCATCAGGGGTTGGCGACCTGCGCTTCCCAGGCCAGCGACTTGAACCAGTAGTCATGGCGCGCCTTGAGCCAGCCATCGGCCTGACGGGCGGCGATCCACTCGTTGAACTGTTCAGCCAGGGCATCATCCCCCTTGCGCAGGGCAAACCCTTCACTCCCCTCTGCCAGCGGTTTGGCAAACGGCATAAAGAGGGCATCCGGGTGGCGCAGGGCTTCCTGCTCGGGTTTCGGGGAAGAGGAGAGGGCGCCGTGGGCGCGGCCGTTCAGCACCTCCTGAAATACCTGTGACTCGTCATCAAACTGGCGCAGGGTGGCCTTGGGGAAGTGTTCTTTTGCCACCTGTACCGGTGAGGCGCCACGACGTACCGCCAGGATCACCCCGCGCTGGTTGAAGTCCGCCACGGTTTTCTTCTCTTTGGCCATGGTGCTGGAGGCGGCCAGCTGCACCCCCGAATGGGAGTAGGCCTGGGTGAAGCGCACGCTCTTCTCCCGCTCGGGGGTGATGGTGAGGCCGCCGATGATGACGTCATATTTTTTCGCCAACAGGGAGGGGATGATGCCATCCCAGGCGGTAGGCACGAACTCTACCTGCCAGCCGTTATCTGTGGCGAGGCGACGGGCCACGTCAATCTCGAAACCGATCAGGGCCCCCTGCTTGTCGCGCATCGCCCAGGGGGCGAAGGTGGACATGCCGACCCGCAGGGTACCGCTCTGTTCGATCTGTGCCTGGGTGTCGGAGGGGGCAGTTTGTGCCAGTGCCGGAGTGAGCAGGCTTGTCAGTAGCAGGGCAGCGCCCGACAGGGTGGTCTTGAATGACAGATTCATGGTTAGCGTCCTTGTTGATCCGGATTCAGGTGACGGGCCAGCGCCCTCGAACAGGCTGACAGCGTCAGGGTTAACAGCAAATAGAGGGCAGCTACGGTAAACCACACCTCAAAGGTCAGAAACGTATCGGCAACCAGAGTACGCCCTTCGTTGGTCAGATCGAAGATGGCGATCACACTCACCAGCGCCGAATGTTTGATAAGGGAGACCAGCTCGTTGGTGAGCGGCGGCAAGGTGATGCGCACCAGCTGGGGCAGGATCACCTTGCGCAGGGTGATGGCCCGTGACAAGCCAAGCGACTGGGCTGCCTCCCACTGTCCTTTGGGAATAGCCTGTACACCTGCACGCAGCACTTCGGCGGTGAAGGCCCCCTGATAGAGGGAGAGGCTCAACACGGCGCAGGCAAGGGGGGCCAATCCCAGCATGGGGCCCAGCAAGAAATAGAGAATATAGAGCTGCACCAGCTGGGGCGTGGTGCGCACCAGCGCCAGATAGGCTATGGCGAGCCAGGGGCCGAGCCGGGATGGGAGCAGCCGCAGGCTGACCACGCACACCCCGACCGCCATCGTGCCCAACAGACTGAGCAGCGCCACCTGCAAAGTGACCAGCAGGCCGTTTAGCAGGGGGCCGGCATAAAAGGTTCCCTCGTCCCATTCGCCGAGAAAGGGCAACACCCGCGGCCACTGCCACTCATAGCCCATCTGGCGAGCACCGCTATAGAGCGCCCAGCCGAGCAACACAGAGAGCATCACAGTGCCTGACAACCAGCCGAGCAGGCGGGGGCGATTGAGCCTAGCCATGATAGCTGAGCACCTGTTCGAGGAAGGCCCGGGTGCGCGGGTGCTGGGGGGCGTTGAACAGCTGGGCGGGCGGGGCCGACTCGATGATCTTCCCCTCATCCATAAAGAGCACCCGATCCGCCACCTGACGGGCAAAGCCCATCTCGTGGGTAACGCAGATCAGGGTCATCCCCTCGTCAGCCAGCTCGCGGATCACATCGAGCACTTCGCGGATCATCTCGGGGTCGAGGGCGGAGGTGGGCTCGTCAAACAGCATCAGCTCGGGTTGCATGCAGAGGGAGCGGGCGATGGCGACCCGCTGCTGCTGGCCGCCGGATAGCTGGTGGGGGTACTTGTCAGCCTGTGCCTGAATGCGCACCCGCTCGAGCAGTCCGAGCGCTCGGGCTTTGGCCTCCTCAGGGCGCAACCCCAGGGTATGCACCGGCGCCACCATCAGGTTCTCCAGCACCGTCATATGGGGGAAGAGGTTGAACTGCTGAAACACCATGCCGACCCGACCTTGCAGGCGGCGCAGGTAGGAAGGGGTCACCGGTTCGCCAAACAGGAACAGTTGGCCGTCGTCGATCCCCTCCAGCCCGTTGATGGTGCGGATCAGGGTCGATTTCCCCGAGCCTGACGGGCCACAGATGACCCACTTCTCTCCCCGTTCAATGGTGAGATCGATGTGATGAAGAGCCTGAAAGTCGCCATAGAATTTGTCGACGCCACAAAAGCGCACACAGGGTTGCGAGCTGGTCAAGAAGCGGGTTCCACTGAGAATCATTTACGCCATGGTATTGATTTTATAGGGGGATGACAAAGAAAACCCCCTTGTCAGCATCCTGATGCCTATTCACAATGGCGCCATTTCGTGATGACAGGAGCTTTTCATGCGTATTACATCCTTGCTTGCCGATTCGCAGGTGCAGCTGTTGATGCCGCCAGTGGTGCGCTATCGCTGCGTCATTTTTCTGCTGTTGCTGGTGAGTTGGGGCGTGGTAGCGGCCTCCTTGTGGGATGGTTGGGGCGCCATGGCGCTGCTCAACTGGGTGGGAGTGGTCTTTGGTGGCATCACCGGGATCATGGTGTCGCTGCCCCGCAGCTGGCAGCCATGGCGCCTGGCGGAGCTGGGGTGGGATGAACAGCATATCTATCTGCTTAATGGCAACAAGGACGAAGCGCTGGCACTGCCCCGCAGCCAGCTGGTGGCGCTCGAGCGGGAGCGGCGAGTGGGTCACGACGGCCAGTGGCTCGACTTCAGCCTCGATCTGCAACTGAGTGAAGAGGAGCTGGCGGCGGCCATGGCCTTGCTGGATCTCAAGGCGGGGGAGCTCCATCTGGTTAGCCCGTCTGTCTATCGCTTCGGCTTTAAACGGGCCTGGCACGGTCGCCGGATGTTGGCGCAACGGTTGTCAGATCTGCAATCGGCCTGAGTCGACTATTTTCTCGACAATTCCCGGCAAAGCTCAGATACTGCCAGTGACTCGAATTGATCTTGTCTGCACTGTTAACCCAAGAGATCAATCACTTGACGACAGTGTGGAGAAGGCCACGGCATGAAGCCATGGCAGGTCCGGCATAGGGGTTGTGCCCTTACCGTTATGCTGGGAATTGCATAGAGAAGGCACCTTGAATCGAGAGTGGATGGCATGAAGATTTACGTAGGAAATCTGTCGTACCGGATGACGGCCGACGAACTGAAAACCCTGTTCAGCCAGTTTGGACAGGTCGACAAGGTTGATATCATCATCGACCGCGATACCGGCCAGTCAAAGGGGTTTGGTTTTATTGAAATGCCGGTCAATGGTGATGCCGAAAAGGCCATCGCTGGTCTGCATGGCACAGAAGTCGGTGGCCGTACCATCACCGTCAACCAAGCCAAACCGAAGACAGATGCTCCCCGTGGTCGCCCGCAACAGCGCCACCGCTAAGGTGCCTCGGCAATAAAAAAACGGCATGGGTTTCCCCCATGCCGTTTTTGTTTCTGGACGTTTTGCTGTTATCAGGGGACGTCGTAACCGAGCGCCGCCTTGCGGATGCGGAACCACTGCTGGCGATTGAGGACGATGGATTCGGTGGCCACGGCGGCAGCAATCCGCTCTCGTTTGCCGGAGCCAATCAATGGCAGCGGCTGGCTTGGCAGCATCATTACCCAGGCGTAGACCACCTGCTCGATAGTCTGGGCGCCCACTTCCTGACGGACCTGCTCCAGTTCGGCACGCAGCGGGGCATAGGCCTCATCGCTGAACAGTCGGCCGCCGCCGAGACATGACCAGGCCATCGGCTTGATGCCAAGCTGCTGGCACTGATCCAGGGTACCATCGAGGGTCCCTTCCTGATGAAGCGGCGAGATCTCCAGCTGGTTGGTGACCAGCGGGAAGGGGAGGCGCGATTGCAGCAGCTCGAACTGCCGGGCGGTGAAGTTGGATACCCCGGCGTGCTTGATCTTGCCCGCCTGTTTCAGGGTGATAAAGGCGTCGGCCACTTCATCTGCGTTCATCAGGGGATCCGGGCGGTGGATCAGCAGCAGGTCCAGATGGTCGGTGCCGAGCTTGCGCAGCGAGGCTTCGGCGCTGGCGATGATATGGTCCTTGCCGGTGTTGTAGTGGTTGAGAGCATGCTCCGGCTTGGCGGTGAGGGCGATACCGCACTTGGTGACGATCTCCATCCGGCTGCGCAGGGAAGGTTCGAGGCGCAGGGCGTGACCAAAGGCCTCTTCGCACTGGTAGCCACCATAGATATCGGCGTGATCGATGGTGGTGACCCCCAGATCCAGATGATATTTCATCAGATCGAGCAGAGCGGCCGGAGAGAGCTGCCACTCCATCAGGCGCCAGTAACCCATGATGAGGCGAGAGAAGGTGGGACCTTG
This sequence comes from Aeromonas sp. 602396, assembly GCF_049173735.1. NCBI lineage: Bacteria > Pseudomonadati > Pseudomonadota > Gammaproteobacteria > Aeromonadales > Aeromonadaceae > Aeromonas > Aeromonas sp. 602396. The sequence goes on from NZ_JAAKSD010000008.1 coordinate 104,323, forward strand.
CGGATGCAGGGCGACACGGGATACAGACATGGTTGACTCCTTGAAAAACACGATGCGAAAACGATGTGCAACATAGATGACTGCGGGCATCTTGGCCTCATGTGGCTGGCAAAGCAATAATGGGCAGTGGCATGATTCGAACTTTGGTTCTGATCGCTGAGTAGGAGAGAGAGTTGGATGGAAGGATTTGCCGAGCGCTTGCAGAGCCTGATCGGGGAGATGAGCGTGAGCGCGTTTGCCCGCAAGGTGGGGCTCAGTGAAGCGCTGATCCGCAAATATTTGAAGGGAGCCGAGCCTGGCCTGGCGCGGGCCAACCAAATCGCCATGGGGGCCAACTGCTCGCTGGAGTGGCTGGCAACCGGCTGCGGTTATCTCTACCGTCAGGCGGAAGTGGTCGACAGGGAGGCGCTGGCAGCGGCGCAGCTACTGCTGGGCGAGCAGCAACCCGGGGTGGGGCTGCCCGATGAGGAGGCGCTGGTCACCCTGCTCGCCTACTACCAGTTTTTGCGCACCCACAAGAAAGCGGACGGTTTTCTCGACTTGGCGCTGGCGCGGGAGTTTGGCCGCCATCTGGGGGAAGCGTGATGAGGAGCATATTACCCTTTGGTCGTGTCACGGCCGGTTGATTATTCTGATACGCTCTAAGCAAGATAAGTCTCCATGGAATGGGCGATGAGCTACTTGATCCTCGGAAGTGGTGCGCTGGGCTCGGCGCTGGCAAGAGAGCTGATGGCAAGGGGGGAGTCATTCCTGCTGGCCGGGCGCAACTATCCCAAAGGGATCGAGATGGAGGACTTCTTCCCGCTGCCAGATGTCGATGCCATCTCGTTCGATGCCTTGTTTACCCTCTACGATTGCGATCCGCTTCCCACCGTTGTGATCAATACCATCGGCGTGTTGCACGATGTCAGCTTTATGCCGGAGCGGCGGGTCGAAGAGGTGCACCCCAAGTGGCTGTGCGACAGCCTGCTGGCCAATGCCTGGCCAACACTGGCGCTGGCTGCCCGTTTCAGCCGGTTGATGGGCAATGACCATCCGCTGTGGCTCTGCGCCATCTCCGATCTGGCGGGCTCCATCACCGCCAATCTGGAGGGGGGACGTTACAGCTACCGGATGAGCAAAGCGGCCCTCGACATGGGGGTGAAAACCCTGGCCCTTGAGTGGACGCAGCGTTTCCCGCAAGCAGGGGTGGTGGCCGTTGCGCCCGGCTTGATGGACTCCCCGATGAATACCCCCTTTCTGAGCGAGTTGCCCGCGGATCAATTGCTGGATCCTGCCGAGGTGGCGGTGAAACTGCTCAATCTCATCAAGGGGTTATCATTGACTCAATCGGGCCAGCTACTGGATCTGAACGGTCAGCCGCTGCCTTGGTAAATCCCGCCTGCGGGTTCTACGGACGTCTATTGGCTTCACATTCTGCTCATGCGCCCCTTGCCAAGCGAGGGGCGCATGGCTAACGTCACTCTCCTGTTTCAGGAGGGATCTCATGCGCTATATCGATTTACGAAGTGACACCGTCACCCAGCCTACTGACGCCATGCGTCAAGCCATGCTCCACGCCGAAGTCGGTGACGATGTCTATGGTGAAGATCCGGGCGTCAACGCGCTGGAGGCCTTTGGGGCCAGATTGCTGGGCAAACAGGCGGCGCTGTTTGTGCCGTCCGGCACCATGTCCAATCTGTTGGCGGTGATGAGCCACTGTCAGCGCGGTGAGGGGGCCATCCTCGGCAACGCCGCTCACATCTATCGCTATGAAGCGCAGGGGAGTGCCGTGCTGGGCTCCGTAGCCCTGCAACCCTTGCCGATGCAGCGCGATGGCACACTGGCATTCGATGATATCAGGGCTGCGCTGGCCCCTGATGATGCCCACTTCGTCCAGACTCGCCTGATCTGCCTTGAGAACACCCACAACGGCAAGGTGCTGCCGCTCTCCTATCTGCAGGAGATGGGGGCATTCGTTGCCGAGCGCGGCTTGAAGCTTCATCTCGATGGCGCCCGGCTTTTTAACGCCGCCGTGGCCAGCGAGACCCCGGTCGAGGTGATCGCCGCTCCATTTGATAGCATCTCGATTTGTCTCTCCAAGGGGTTGGGCGCACCGGTGGGCTCGCTGCTGGTGGGCAGACACGACTTCATCGCCCGTGCGCGCCGACTGCGCAAGATGCTGGGGGGCGGCATGCGTCAGGCGGGGATTCTGGCGCAAGCCGGTCTGTTTGCCCTCGAGCAGCACGTGACCCGCCTGGCCGATGATCACCGCCGTGCCAAACGGCTGGCCGAAGGGTTGGCTGCACTGCCGGGCATCGAGCTCGACCTCTCGCTGGTGCAGAGCAATATGGTGTTCCTGCGGCTGCGTGAGGGGGAATCAGCCCCTCTGCTCGCTTTTATGAAGGAGAGGGGGATCCTCTTCTCCGGTTACGGCGAGCTGCGGTTGGTGACCCATCTGCAAATCAACGATGACGATATTGAAGAGGTGATCGACGCCTTCACCGAGTATCTCGGGGCGCGTTGAGACGGCTGGTGAGGTAGAGGTTATACCGAGACCTGTTCATACCGAAATAAAAGAGGGCGCCGCGGCGCCCTCTGTTATTTGCTGCAAGCTCAAGCCTGCCGCTGGCCGCTCATCAGCATGGCCTCATCGGTAGCGTCGTAGATCATCACCGCGATGTGGGTCACCTGACCGCCGAAATCGGCCAGTGGCACCAGCGTCAGGTTCTGGAACATATGGGGGGCCGAGCCGGTAATGGGGCGATAGTTGGAGAAACGTAGCAGATAGGGCTTCTGCTCCCAGGTGCTGAAGGCGCGGTTGTTGAGCTTGAAGACCATGTTGGCCTTGCGCTCGAACCAGGCTCTGTCCACATCGGGGAAGAGCTCGAACAGTACGCCATCGCGCACGTCACTGGCCAGTCGGCCGCTGTGGCTCTCCATAAAGCCGTTCCACACCTGTACCTTGTACTCCTTGTCGAGCACTACCAGGCCTACGTCCAGGTTCTGGACTATGTTCATCAGCCAATGAAATTCACGGATTTCCATAGTCACTCCTAGAGCATGTGCATGATTTTGTTGTTCATGGTGGCGATGGAATCTTCGGTAAACAGCAGCAGCAGATCACACTGCACCGCGTAATCCTGGATCCGGTAGTTGATCTCGATGGCGAGCGTGCGGCGCCAGCGACTCTTGTTGGTGTTGATCAGCTCGTTGATGGGTCTGTGCTGGCCGAGCACCACCGGGTGCCCCTGACTGAAGGGGGTGTCGAGCTGGTTGGCGTAGCCGCGTAGGAAGGCGCCGATCAGCACGTTGGCGGTATCCATCAACAGCTCCAGTTCGGCGGTGCGATCCAGCGTCCCCTGATGGTTCATCAGCTTGGCCAAATCTTTGAAGCTGGAGTCATGGAACAGGATCAGCGCTTCACCGGCGATCCCAGCTCCGATAAACCCCTGACAGACGGCGGAGAGGGTATCTGAATCCGCAGCGGCCGAGAGGGCCATATGCAACTCTGATACTTCCAGCACGTTGACGTTGGGGATGGGCAGTACCACGAAGGCGTTGAGCAGACGAGCCAGCAAGTCGGCGGCCTGACCCATGGAGACGTTGGCCAGCTCCTGATAGACATCGCGGATTTCGGGGGTGATCTTGACGCCTGCATCGGCTACCACTCCGTTTGTCTGCTGCTCGGGGGCGCTTGGTTGACCGCTCGGGGTGGCACTCCAGAAATCATGCTTTTTGAGCAGGGCGAGCAGGGTTTCTGGGGCGGCAGGTTTCTTGATGAAATCGAGCGCCCCTAGCCCCATGACCCGTTGATAGGCCTCTGGTTGGATATCCCCGGAGACCACGATCACCTTGTTGCGTAGACCCTCCCGTTGGAGGGTCTCCAGCACGCCGTAACCGTCCATTTCCGGCATGGTCAGATCGAGAAAGATGAGATCCCCATGGCCCATCAGCACCTGTTCGATCCCTTCAAGGCCATTCGCCGCATAGTGCAAATCGACTTTCCAGTCAGCCGGTAGCGCTCGTGCCAGCTGTTTGCGGGCGAACCCGGAGTCATCACATATCAATACATTCATGGCGTTAGGCAGGCTCTGTTGGCAAGGATTGCTATAAGTGTGGCCCGCTAACAGTCAGATGCAATGTGGGAGGTTGTCACCCTGTGAAAATTGGTTATCCCATTGCCGGTTACGATAGCGTGCGGAGTATTTCTCAACAAATTCAGCGAACATCTTAACACGCAACGGGGCGAATTGGTGCTGGCAACACAACATGTAGAAGGGGCGATTGCCGGTCTGCCAGTCGGTCAGTACCGGTACCAGCTGCTCGTCATGGAGGAAGCTGCTCAGATAGTGCAGCGGGGCGTTGACTATCCCCAGATGACGCCGGGCTGCGCGCACGGCGGCCTGAGTCTGGTTGACGGTCAGTTTGGCGCTGCGTTTGATGCAGATATTTTGGCCATCCTTGTCGGTCAGTTGCCAGTGCTGGTGTGGCCAGCAGTAGATGAGATCATGTTCTTCCAGCTGGCTGGGGTGGGAGGGGGTTCCCTTCTTGGTCAGATAGAGTGGCGAGGCAAACAGGCCGTACTCGATATGACCGAGACAGATCGCATTGGGCAGCGACTGGGGCAGCTCACCGTTGAAGAACACCAGATCCCGATCATTGTCGAACAGGTGCTGGTGATCATTGGTCTGGGTGATATCGAACTGTACCTCGGGATAGTGCAGCCCGAATTCGGCCAGCATATCGATGAGGATGGTGTTGGAGAGCGCGATCGGCGCGGCTATCCGGATAAGCCCGGTGATGTCTGCTTCTTTACCCCGGATCTCGCTGGTGGCCTGCTCGATTTGTGCAAGCGGTGTGCAGAGACGCTCGTAGTATCTGAGCCCTTCATCGGTAAGACGGAGTTTACGGGTAGAGCGATGTAGCAGGGAGCAACCCAGTTGCTCTTCCAGCTGGGAAATGCGTCGACTGATGGTGCCTGTTGGCATGCCCAGTGCGGCTGCAGCATGGGAGAATCCTCCCTCTTGCACCACCTTGACGAACAGGTAGAACTCTTCGATGTGCTTCATAAACGCTGTTCTGGGTGTAACAAGGGGGCAACCATAAAAAGAGCCTTATCGCTTGGCAAGGGTAATTCAGCGTTTAATTGATCTGGATTCGATTTCTACTGATACCAGTTTAAATTTTCAATTGTTCTCGAATGAGGATTATTTTCTGCGCCACAGTCATTGTTGCGAGATGTCACCCGTTAGCTCAAGAGAGAGAGGCGACATGGTATGACTACAATACGACCCATCCTCAGGAAAAAAGAGGATCGCGCTGGTCAAGAGCAGTTCTTTTTTTCGGCGATGTGAATGTGATGACAGTCGCATATTCATCATGCCGGTCTGGTGAAGGTAGATATTCGGTTTTGAGGTATTTAAGTTCCTTGTTAAGTCGCTATTTGGGGCCGGTTTTGCTCTTTTTTGTCTGTTTATTCAACGCGCTGGTTAATAAATGAAAGTTTTACGAGGGAAATGCCGGCACTTTTTTTAGTTGACTTTTTTGTCAGTAAATAAGTGTTTGTTGTGAATCGTAAAAATGTTTTTTGAAGTATCCAGAGTGCAATTCTTAGTGCTTGTTTTTGCTGGGAAAAAAAGTTAAAAACGAACGAGGGATTTGTTCTGATTGACAGGAGTATTGGCTGAGTCCTTTTTTCTGTGGCTGGATTGGCTCTCCTGTTGTTGATTTCTGAAATCAGTTATCTGCTTTTGGCCATCGCGAGAAATAGTGGCCGAGAGGTGTTGTCACCTTGCATTCTGCATACGGCGGTTTGCCCATTTGTTTTCCGGTTCACCAGTGACCATCCAGCATGAATGATTTTGACCAGATGAATACGCTTGACGAACGGTTACTGAAGACAATGGATGTTCTGCATACCCCTATCTGGGTATATGACATCGAACATCACCATATTTTCTGGGCAAACCGCGCAGCACTTCCTCTCTGGGAGGCCACCTCCCTTGACGAGCTCTGTTCCAGGGATTTTTCGGCTGATATGGCCACAGCCATAGCGCTGTTGTTGCAACGCTACCTCGGTGATTTTCAGCAGGGGCGAAGTTACAACGAGTGGTGGACTATCTCCCCAAAGGGGGTCAAGAAGCAGATCTATCTACGCCTCTCCGGCATTCAGCTGGCTGGCCGTCTGATGATGATGACCGAGGCGGTGCTCGACTCCGATACCCTCTATCAGGAGTCCTCGCTGGCAACCGGTGATACCCTGGCCTGCCTGTTCGATAGCAATGGCGCGTTCGAAAGCGGCAACTATCACTTCGAGATGTGTTTCGGTCATCGGATCGCCACGCTCTCCCAAGTTTTTTCCGGTAGTGACGACAGTTTTTACCAGAAGCTCTCCCGACTCGATGAAGTAGTGACCGAAGGGGAGTGCCGAACCCTCAAGGGGATGCGCTGGTTCCAGTATCAGTTCCGCTATATCCAGCAAGGAGCACGGATCCTGCTCACCATGCGCGATATTACCGATCGCAAACTCGAGGAGCTGGAGCATCGCCACCTCGCCTGGCATGACTCCCTGACCGGCCTGCTCAACCGTTATGGCTTGATGAAATCTCTCGAGGCCTATTGCGGGCTGGGGGAGCGTTTCGCGCTGGTATTCATGGATCTGGACAACTTCAAGCTGGTCAACGACAACTACGGCCACAAGGCGGGAGACCGCCTGCTGGAGCGGGTTGCCGGTCGCCTCAAACAGATTTGCCCCCGCGATGTTGAGCTGGCCCGTCTTGGCGGGGACGAGTTTACCGCGTTGGTTCCCTTGGGAAACCAGAGCGAACGAGCCCAGGATGTGGCCGATCAGATGCTCTCCCAGATGACCAAGCCGCTGCAACTGAGCGGTCTGCCGGAGGTAACCATCGGCGGCAGTATCGGCATTGCCATCTATCCCGATGATGCGGACGATGGTGATAACCTCATCACCCGCGCCGATATGGCCATGTATCAGGCCAAGCAGATGGGGCGGCTGCGCTGGCAGCGTTTTACCCCCAGCATGCAGCAGACCCTGCAGCGCAAGCTCAATCTCAAGCAGTTTCTGGCCAAGGCTATCGGTCGTCAGGAGCTGAGCCTCTGTTACCAGCCACAGGTCGATGTCGCCAAACGGCGTCTGATCGGTTACGAGGCGCTGCTGCGCTGGTATAACCCGGTGCTTGGCCATGTCTCGCCAGTGGAGTTTATCCCCCTTGCCGAAGAGATGGGGCTGATCCGCGAGATCGGCAGCTGGGTGCTCTCTACCGCGCTTGCCCAAATGGCCAGTTGGAAGAAGCGCCTCCATCACCGGGTGCCAGTCTCCGTCAACCTCTCTGGTTTCCAGCTCTCGTCGGCACTGCCCGGGCAAGTGCGCCAGCAGCTGGAGCTGCACGGGGTGGATGCCTCCCTGTTGACGCTGGAACTGACCGAAACTGTGCTTATGCTGGATATGAAGGGGTGCCTCGATATTCTCGATGACTTGAGTGAACTGGGGATCAAGATTGCCATCGACGATTTTGGTACCGGCTACTCATCCCTTGCCTATCTCAATCGCCTGCCCATCGATACGATCAAGCTGGATCGCTCTTTCGTGGTCGGCCTCAACCTGCCGGTGATCCGGGCGACCGCCGCCATGGCCACCAATCTGGGTTTGGGGATCATGGCAGAAGGGGTGGAGGAGCCTCACGAGCTGGCCGCACTGCAGACCCAGGGGTGCCATGTGTTCCAGGGATATCTGTTCAGCAAGCCGCTGACGGTGGCACAAGTCGAGGCAAGCGGTTTCGTGGTGGAGTGTCAGGTTGGGCGTTATCCACTGTTAGATGCCGTGATGGCAGAGTAACAAGTGTGCGTTAGGCCACAACTTGGAATTTTATTCCGCAATATTTAATCAAAATTAATCATTCTTTTGCGATCGGTCATGAGACGGATTGGCTGGAATTGCTAGCATGCGACCTCGTTTCTAGGGAAAGGAGTATCGCAATAATGAGTCATGCTGCTGTCAATGACCGTCCGGCCAGCCCTCCCAAAGGTTGGCTGAACCGTTTCCTCAATGGCGTCGAGAAAGCCGGGAACAAATTACCCGACCCCGCCATGCTGTTCCTCTACGCCTTGCTGATCGTCTGGGTCGGCTCCTGGGTGTTGTCACAATTCCAGTTTGATCTGGTCAACCCCCGTACCGGGGAGGCGGTAGTGGTCAACAACCTGCTGACCGGTGCCGGTCTGGCCGAGTTTCTCTCCACCATGGTGACCACTTTCACCGGCTTTGCCCCGCTGGGCATCGTGCTGGTGGCCATGCTGGGGGTCGGGGTGGCCGAGCAGTCCGGTTTTATCAATACCGGTCTGAAAAAGTTGCTCAAAGTGACGCCTGCCCGTTTTCTCACTCCCATGCTGATCCTGGTAGCGATCGTCAGCCACACCGCCGCAGATGCGGGTTATGTGCTGGTGATCCCCATCGGTGGCATCATCTTCCACGCTGCCGGACGCCATCCGCTGGCGGGGATCGCCGCTGCCTTTGCCGGTGTCTCCGGCGGTTTTGCCGCCAACTTCCTGCCCTCCGGCGGGGATGCGTTGCTGCAGGGCTTTACCCAGTCCGCCGCTCAGTTGCTCGATCCTGACTATATGGTCAACACCCTTTGCAACATCATCTTTACCGGAGCCTCTTCGCTGCTGATCATCTGCGTCGGCTGGTTCATTACCGAAAAGGTGGTGGAGCCGCGCCTCAAGCATGTGGCGCTTAACGAGGATCTGGAGAGTGCCGACGAGATGGGGCGCTACAGCGCGCAAGAGAGCCGAGCCTTCAACTGGGCCGGGTTTGCCATGCTGGCGGCTATCGTGCTGCTGGCGCTGGCGCTCTCCCCGAACGATTCCCCGCTGCGTGCTGCCGATGGCTCCCTGACCACCTTCGCTGCCCCCGTGATGAAGTCCATAGTGCCGCTCATCTTCCTGCTCTTTATCCTGCCCGGGATTGTCTACGGCTTTGTCGCAGGCAGCTTCAAGAGCGGCAAGGATGTGATCGATGCCATGTCGGCCACCATGAACAAGATGGGCTCCTACATGGTGATGGCTTTCTTCTGCGCGCTCTTCATCAAGGCGTTTGGTGACTCCAATCTGGGCACTCTGCTGGCCCTTTCCGGTGCCGAAGTGCTCCATGCGCTGGCGCTGCCCGGTGAGGTGACTATCGTCGGGATGATCCTGCTCACAGCCAGCGTCAATCTGGTAGTCGGCTCGGCCTCCGCCAAGTGGGCGCTGATCAGCCCGATCCTAGTGCCCATGTTGATGGCGGTGGGGATCTCCCCCGAGCTGACCCAGGCGGCCTATCGGGTCGGGGATTCTGCTTCCAATATCATCACCCCGCTGATGGTCTTCTTCCCGCTGGTGGTGGTCTATTGCCAGCAGTATGTGAAGAGCACCGGGATCGGTACTCTGGTCTCCATGATGCTGCCCTACTCGCTGGCCTTCCTGGTGAGCTGGACGATTTTCCTGCTGCTCTACTGGGCGCTCGGCTTCCCGCTCGGGTTGCAAGCCCCTTACGTCTATCCGGCCCCTTAAGCTGGGTGTGCGAGGGAGCCTTGGGCTCCCTCGTTTTTTTCGCTATGGTGTTACCTCATTTTGGAGGTGCCATGAATCAGACCATCGATCTTATCCTTTCCCATCGCTCCATTCGTCAGTTCACTGCCGAGCCGATCGCCCCGCAGCAGCTGGATGTCATTCTCGCCGCCGCCCAGTCCGCCTCGACCTCGAGCTTTTTGCAGGTGACCAGTATTGTGCGAGTCAGTGAACCCGAGGCGCGTCAGCAGCTGGCCATGCTGGCGGGCAATCAACCCTATGTGGTGCAGGCGGCCGAGTTTCTGGTGTTCTGCGCCGATTACCATCGTCACAGCCAGATCGTGCCCGAGGCCCAGACCGGTTATGCGGAACAGTTGTTGATCGGTGCCATTGACGGCGCCCTGATGGCGCAAAATGCCCTGCTGGCGGCGCAGTCGTTGGGACTGGGCGGGGTCTATATCGGCGGCATTCGCAACCATCCTGCCGAGGTGAGCGAGCTACTGGGCTTGCCCCATCAGGTGATCCCGCTGTTTGGCCTCTGCCTTGGCCACCCTGCCCAGCAGCCGGAGCAGAAACCCCGCCTGCCCAGGGGATTGGTGGTGCATCAGGAGCGCTACCAGCACGAGCTGGATCGCGACCTGCTGGCCCGGTACGATCAGCAGATCGCGGACTACTATCAGGCCCGCAGCAGCAACAACAAACAGCAGACCTGGAGTAGCCAGATCCGCGCCATTCTGGGCAAGGAGTCCCGCCCTTTCATGCTGGGATTCCTGCAATCGCAGGGCTTTAACCTCAAGTAATGGCGCTGATGGGCGATACTATGGGAGTGATGACCACCATGGTCATTTTCCCGTGATCCTGAAATCTTTCCCTGAGACCGGGTATACAGCTTGGCGACAAATCGTGGGCAAGGGGGGATCTACAGGCTACCTTAAGTAGATAAGCTGTTGTAGGATCACGCAATTGGATTGGGACAGGGGTTTGGACATCCTATGATTTTAACTTTGGTATTGCTGTCTATCGGCGCGCTCCTGTTTTTGGTTATCGCCTATAACGTGGTACAGCAATATAAGCAGAAGGCGGAGGCTGAAAAGCGTCACGCCGTTGCCAGACACAAGACGGTAGCCGACGAGACCGAAGAGGTACTGCTGAACGTCAATCTGGTGCCTTTCTCCAAAAACATGGTGTTGCTGTTGCAGCACCGGATCCTTGATGCCTATCGCGCCATCGCCCAGGTGATGCCCAACAACCAGATCAAGCAGCGCATCGCCGATGTGCAGATCCAGATCAAGAACGTGCAGGAAAATTACAGTGCGCAGGATGAGGGGCACTTCAAAACCCCCGAGTCTGATCGTCAGGCGATCCAGATGTTGCAGCTGGTAAAAAAGCTACGTGCCGTACTGCGTGTCGAGCACAACAAGGGCAAAATTGATCCGCAGGGGTTTGCTCAGGAAGATCGTCGTCTCGAGCTGATGCAGCTCAAAATCAACATCTCGAATCTGGTCAAGCGGGCGATGGATGCCCGCATTCAGGGCCAATATGGTACTTGCCGCCAGCTCTATACCAAGGGGTTGTCGGCAATGGCCAGCATTGGCGACAAGGATCCCTATCTGTTGGCTCGTGAAGAGGATATGCGTCAGGGGCTCAAGGAGCTTGAAGAGCTGCAGCAGCAAAACAGCGCGCAGGATCTGCAAAACATCAAGGACAAGGAAGCCGACGAGCTCGATGTCCTGTTTCAACCCAAGAAGAAATGGTAAGCATGTCCCACCCACTCGATTCCACACTGGGGCCAATGGCCCCATTTGTTTCTCAGCTGTTGACCGAACTGGCCGCTGCTGGCGTCACATTTTCCCAGCCAACGGTCGATCACCTCTGTTATCGGGCGGCGACCTTGCAGGAGTACCGCGCGCTGTGTGCTGTATTGGCTGAAGCGGGCTCCTTGCTGGTGGAGGGGATGATCGGCGGTCGCCCGATTGCCACTTATCAGTTGCATCAGCCACTGCTGGCTGGTGAGGTGCAGGTACCCTGTATCGAGCTGGCGGCGCCGAAACCGGGGCGCATCCATCAGGCAGGACTGGAACATATCGAGCTGGTGGTTACTTCACTGCAGGATCTGGTAGCGCGCTATCCCGAGCAGCCATTCAAAACCGGCAATATGCAGGATACCCGCAACCCCGATATCGGCCTGATGTTGCCCTCCGGTCAGATCAAGTTTCACTTACGCTCGCTGGCTGAGGTGATCGCCGAAGAGGTGGCGACCGGTGCTGTGGTCGCGGTGCCTGCGGATTATTTCGATCAGGAGTGATCCTGCGCTCAATGCGGTGCGAGCCTGACAGGCTCTTGAATAACGCAGCAAAAGGGGTCACCGGTGTGACCCCTTTTGCTATCTGGCGGTGCTGGGTTGCGAGAGCGCTATCTGCTCGTGGGTGACCCTGTTTGCGCTGAGCCCGTTACCCGTGTCGGTGGGGTTGCTGGGCGGGCAGTGGCGATTGGCTTCGCTGCTTGAGACGGCCGAGCCAGAGGCTCAAGCCTGCCGTCAGGATGAGGACCAGTTCAATTCCCATGACCAGACCGCCCAGCTCGCCTTGCTCCCAGAAGGGGTGCAGGTAAAGTCCCCCCAGACTCGCCCCCAGATAGTAGGCCACCAGATAGAGGGAGGAGGCGAGGGCCCGGTTGTGTTCGACATGATGACCCACCCAGGCACTGGCACAGGCGTGAGCCAGGAAAAAACCGAAGCTGGAGACCAGCAAGCCGCTCAGGATCCCGAGCAGGCTAGCCTGCAGCAGCCACAGACTGCCGATAGCCATCAGCGCGATCCCGACCAGCAGCATGCGTTGTGCCCCCCAGCGATTGGCAAATCGGCCGCTCAGAGAGGAGGCCACCGTCCCCGAGATATAGGTGAGAAACAGCATGCCGAGCCACTGGGTGGGCAAGGAGAAAGGGGGCTTGGCCAGCAGGAAGGTGAGATAACTGAACTGGTTCAGAAACACCATAAAGTTGAGCCCGCCGATAAGGTAAGCCCCTACCAGCAAGGGATTGGTCAGGTGTTGCTGCAAGGCGCGGGCAAATTGGCCGCGAACGGGGGCGCTCGCCACAAAGCGGGTCTGATGGGGCAGCAGCCAGAAGACCAGCGGCAGCAGTGACAGGCTGATCACTCCGATCCCCAGAAAGGTATGCTGCCAGTCGCCAAACCAGCCCGCCAACAGACCGCCGACCACCCGACCGGCAATGCCACCGAGGGAGTTGGCGGCAATATAAACCCCCACCGCCGAGAGCAGCGCCCGTTTACTGAACTCTTCCCCCATATAGGCAATCGCAGTGGCTGGTAACCCGGCCAGCAGCGCACCCTGCAGGATACGCAGCAGCAGCAGGGAGACAAACTGCTCAACCAGCGGGATTAACAGTGAGAGCAAGATCGCCAGGGTGAGGGTTCCCAGCATGACCTGCCGACGGCCATGGCGATCCGCCAGTCTGGCGCAGATCAGCAGGGAGGCGGCGAGGCCAGCAGTGCATCCTGCCAGGGTCCAGCTGGCCGAGAGGGAGTTGACCGAGAAGACCTCTGCGATCAGGGGTAACAGGGGATGGGTCTGGTAGAGGTTCAGAAACACCAGAAAAGAGCCCAGGCTGAGGGCCAGGGTTGCACGTATCCACTCGCGACTGCCAACTTCAATCATTGCGTATTGTCCTGACTGCTTTTGGTCAGGGTAGAGGCCTTGCGGTTATAAATATAATATATTTAAGTTATCTATCTCATAAGATGAATTGATACATGGATCTGAAACAGCTCACCTATCTGCTGGCGGTCAGGGATGCCGGCTCATTTACCAAGGCAGCCAACAGTCTGCATGTGGCACAGCCGGCCATCAGCATGGCCATCGCCAAGCTGGAGCAGCAGCTCGAATTGCGGCTGTTTGATCGACAGGACCGGGCGGTACGGCTCACACCGGAGGGAGAGGTGCTCTGTCGCCATGCAGAGCGTCTGTTGCTGCAGATGCATCAGGCCGAGGCCGAGATGGCCGAGCTCAAGGGGCTGGAGCGGGGGGAAGTGCGGATCGGGATCCCCTACATGATGGGCTCCTACTATTTCCCCCCTCGTCTGATGGCCTTCAAGCACCGCTACCCCGGCCTCAAGATCCGTGTTGAGGAGGCCGGTACCCGCGAGCTGCTCAGCCGGATGGTGGATGGCTCCCTCGATCTGGCCATTCTCATCACCAGTGATCTCCCCCCCGCCATCGAGGGGGCACATCTGCTGAGCGAAGAGATGTTGATGGTGGTGGGGGACGATCACCCCTTGCGTGGCGCATCGGCCGTCACCCTCTCGCAGTTTTTCGCTCAGGAGCTGGCGCTGTTTCGCCGTGGCTTTTATCACCGGGAGCATATGGAGGCGCTGGCCCAGAGCCTGGGCGTTGAACCCGATATCGCCTTCGAGAGCAATCTGATCCCTCTGCTCAAGGCGGTGGTGCGGCAAGGCTTTGCGGTGACCACCTTCTTGCGGATGGTGCTGGAAGAGGAGCCGGATCTGAGTGGCGTACCCTTCGACCCGCCCATCTACCTCGACCTCTGTGTGGCGTGGCGGTGTGGTGATCCGCTATCCATGGCCAACCGTGCCTTGCGTGATTTTCTACTCAAGGAGCGCCCGGCCTGATGGCGGCGGGCCATAGCTGAAAGTTTGTTACTATTAACGGTGGGTTCGCTTGAGGGCTACACCATGAAACTGCAGCAATTGCGCTATATCGTCGAGGTGGCCAACCACAGGCTGAATCTGTCGGCCACCGCCGAGAGCCTCTTTACCTCCCAGCCCGGGATCAGCAAACAGGTGCGGATGCTGGAGGATGAGCTGGGGATCCAGATCTTCGAGCGCAGCGGTAAACACCTGACCCAAATCACCCCCATAGGTCGGGATGTGATCAAAGTGGCCGCGGAGGTGCTGGACAAGGTCGCCACCATCAAGGTAATGGCCAGGCAGCATGTGCATCCGGAGCAGGGAACTCTCACCATTGCCGCCACTCATCTGCAAGCTCGCTATATTCTGCCCACCATCCTCAAGGGTTTTATGGCCCGCTTTCCCAAAGTTGCCGTAACTGTGATGCAAGGGAGTGCGGCGCAGTGCCGCGCAGCCGTGCATGATGGCGCTGCCGATCTGCTGCTGGCGGATGAACCGGAGGAGGGGAGCGATCTGCTCATGCTCCCCTCTTTTCAGTGGCAACGGGGCTTGGTGCTGCCCAAGGATCATCCGTTGGCCAAAGCAACATCGCTGACTCCGGCTGAGCTGGTGGAGTTTGCATTGGTGACCGATGGAAGGGCTTTCTCCACAGTTCATGGCACTGATTGCGCTCATGCCGAGAGCCGGATCTCCTGCTGTGCGAGCGACAGCGATGTGCTCAAGACCTATGTCAGACAAGGAATGGGCATCGGGGTGATGGCAACTTTTGCTTGGGAGCCCCAGCGCGATGGCGATCTGGTGCTCAAAACGGCGCCCTCGCTACCAGGCGGTGTGGCCGCTATCGGGTTGCGCAGAGGGGCATTTTTATGCGGCTATCTCTACGATCTGATTGAACGTCTCGCGCCGCAATTGACCCGCGAGCGGGTCGAACAATACTGTGCTGCCCGCACTGGCGAAGAGCTTGAAGCTCTGCTGGCCAATCTGACCGTACCACAGCGATAGCTAGGGTCGTCCCAAGAAAAACGCCTCCGTTCGGGAGGCGTTTGACTATCTGACATTCGTCAATGCAGGCTCACTTCTTCAGCATATGATCCAGCTTGTTGGCCTTGGTCGACAGATAGAACTCGTTGTGGGGATTGCGTCCTTCCTGCAACGGAACCCGTTCGGCCACCGGAATACCGAAGGATTCCATCGCTTTCATCTTGCGCGGGTTGTTGGTCATCAGTTTGAGAGACTTGACTTCAAGCTGCTTGAGCATGTCGGCGCAGATGGTGTAGTCGCGCATATCGGCGGCGAAACCAAGGGCCACGTTGGCTTCCACGGTATCGGCCCCCTGATCCTGCAGGTGATAGGCGCGGATCTTGTTGAGCAGACCGATGCCACGCCCCTCCTGACGTACATATAGCAATACGCCACGGCCAGCTTTGGCAATCTTCTCTAGGGCAGCCTGCAACTGAAACCCGCAGTCACAGCGCAGACTGAACAGGGCGTCACCGGTCAGGCACTCCGAGTGGATCCGGCCCAGCACCGGCTCTTCACCGGTTATGTCGCCCATCACCAGTGCTGCGTGATCCTTGCCTGTACCGGTTTCCTGAAAACCTACCAGCGTGAAGGTGCCCCAAGGGGTTGGCAATTTCGATTTCGCCACTAGGGTAACGCTGCTCATAGGTTGCTCCTTACTACTAACGGCTCAAAAAAGGGGGGCCAGTTTAGCGCGCCTTGTCAGGAACGACCATAAGAACAAGTCCCTGCATTGCTTAATGAAATCTCCAAATGAGATACAAGCACAGTCGCCTGCCGGGGTTTTGGCCCTTTGTGCGGATTGATGACTGCCAGGCTCACCACATTCGGGTATAATCGGCGCCCATTAACCCACCCCTTCGGGATGGGAGCAACACAGTGCAGGAGAGAAGTTATGCCTCAGATGGCCCCCGTAATGACAATTGATGGCCCCAGTGGTGCAGGTAAAGGCACCTTGTGTCAGCTGCTTGCTGAGAAGCTGGGTTGGCACTTGCTGGACTCGGGCGCCATCTATCGGGTGTTGTCCCTGGCCGCCCTGCATCACGATGTAGAGCTGGACAGTGAAGCCTCACTGGTGCCGCTGGCCGCCAATCTGGATGTGCAATTTCAGGTTGAGGGCGATCTGGTCAAGGTGATCCTGGAAGGGGAAGATGTCTCCCGCACCATCCGCACCGAAGAAGTGGGTAATGCTGCCAGTAAAATCGCCGCCTTCCCCCGTGTGCGCGAAGCCTTGCTGCGCCGTCAGCGTGCATTTCGTCAGGCCCCGGGTCTGATTGCCGATGGTCGTGACATGGGTACAGTTGTTTTCCCCGAGGCCGAGGTGAAGATTTTCCTCGACGCCAGTGCCGAAGAACGGGCCCAGCGTCGCTATAAGCAGTTGCAAGATAAGGGCTTTGATGTTAACTTTGAGCGTCTTTTAACCGAGATTCGGGAACGTGACGATCGCGACAGAAATCGCGCTACTGCACCCCTGAAACCGGCAGAAGATGCTCTGGTGGTAGACTCTACCGCCATGACCATAGATGAAGTGCTGGCAACAGTACTCGCCTATGCAGAGCAACAACTTGGTGATGCCAGCGCAAGCTGACATCCGGTCGTCTGCACCAAGGATGGCGCAGATTATTTAAAACAGCCCCGCTTGTGCAGGATTGCAAGTGGATGTTTCATTTGTGACATAAACAATGATCGAATCTTTTGCTCAACTCTTTGAAGAGTCCCTGAACGCCGTTGAAACCCGTCAAGGTTCCATCGTCAAGGGTACTGTCGTTGCTATCGAGAACGGTTTCGTACTGGTTGACGCCGGTCTGAAATCCGAGTCCGCTATCCCGGCTGAAGAATTCAAGAACGCCATGGGCGAGCTGGAAATCAACGTCGGCGACACCGTTGACGTGGCTCTGGACTCTATCGAAGATGGTTTCGGCGAAACCAAGCTGTCCCGCGAAAAAGCCAAGCGCCACGAAGCCTGGCTGCAGCTTGAGAAGGCTTACGAAGAGCAAGCTACCGTTATCGGTATCATCAACGGCAAGGTCAAGGGTGGTTTCACCGTTGAACTGAACGGCATCCGTGCCTTCCTGCCGGGTTCTCTGGTTGACGTGCGTCCGATCCGTGACACCGCTCACCTGGAAAACAAAGAACTCGAGTTCAAAGTCATCAAGCTGGACCAGAAGCGCAACAACGTTGTTGTTTCCCGTCGTGCCGTGATCGAGACCGAGAACACCTCCGAGCGCGAAAGCCTGCTGGCTAACCTGCAAGAAGGTCAAGAAGTTAAGGGTATCGTCAAGAACCTGACCGACTACGGTGCATTCGTAGATCTGGGCGGTGTTGACGGCCTGCTGCACATCACCGACATGGCGTGGAAGCGCGTTAAGCATCCTTCCGAAATCGTCAACGTTGGCGACGAGATCGCTGTCAAGGTTCTGAAGTTCGACCGCGAGCGTACCCGTGTATCCCTGGGTCTGAAGCAGCTGGGCGAAGATCCCTGGGTTGCTATCGCCAAGCGTTACCCGGAGACCACCCGTCTGTCTGGCCGCGTGACCAACCTGACCGACTACGGCTGCTTCGTTGAAATCGAAGAAGGCGTTGAAGGCTTGGTACACGTATCCGAGATGGATTGGACCAACAAGAACATCCACCCGTCCAAAGTTGTTAACGTTGGCGACGTGGTTGACGTGATGGTTCTGGACATCGACGAAGAGCGTCGTCGTATCTCCCTGGGTCTGAAGCAGTGCAAATCCAACCCGTGGCAGCTGTTTGCCGAAACTCACGCCAAAGGCGACCGTGTTTCCGGCAAGATCAAGTCCATCACTGACTTCGGTATCTTCATCGGTCTGGATGGCGGCATCGACGGCCTGGTTCACCTGTCTGACATCTCCTGGAACAACCAGGGCGAAGAAGCCGTGCGTGAATTCAAGAAAGGCGACGAGATCGAAGCCGTTGTTCTGCAAGTGGATCCGGAGCGTGAGCGCATCTCCCTGGGTGTCAAGCAGATCGAAGAAGACCCGTTCAACAAGTACCTGGCTGACAACAAGAAAGGTGCTATCGTGAAGGGTAAGGTTACCGAGGTTGATGCCAAAGGTGCCGTTATCGAACTGGCTGATGGCGTAGAAGGCTACCTGCGTGCCTCCGACGCTGCTCGTGACCGTGTAGAAGACGCCACTCTGGTGCTGTCTGTTGGTGACGAAGTTGAAGCTAAATTCATGGGCGTTGATCGTAAGAACCGCACCGTAAGCCTGTCTGTCCGTGCCAAGGACGAGGCTGATGAGCGTGTTGCTATCGATAACCTGAACCAGCAAGAAGAAGTTGTGTTCAGCAATGCTATGATGGAAGCGTTCAAAGCCGCCAAGGGTGAGTAATCCTTGATGCAAGAAAAGGGCGGCATTGCGCCGCCCTTTTTTATCCTGGCAAAATGAATATTGCATGTGATCGGGGAAGGAGATTTAACGTTATGACCAAATCAGATCTCATCGAACAACTGGCAGCCAGCCGCATGCATATGCCGGCCAAGGATGTCGAAGCCGCCATCAAGGAGATCCTTGAGCAGATGGCGTCGACCTTGCAAAACGGCGACCGGATTGAAATCCGCGGATTTGGCAGTTTTTCACTGCACTATCGTGCGCCCCGTGTGGGCCGCAACCCCAAGACTGGGGACAAGGTTGAACTGACCGGGAAATATGTCCCGCACTTCAAACCTGGTAAAGAGTTGCGCGAGCGCGTCAACATCATTGAATAATGCAGAAATGGGCATACCTCGGGTATGCCTTTTTTCTTTTTGGCACCGATTCCTGTGCCAATCATCTTGTTTCTTAAACTCTTTTCCCATTCACTCTAGAGTCTGCCTGCGATTTTAAGGATAATCAGCCTCTCATTAGATACTGACAGGGAGCTCTTATGAAGCGTATTTTGGCCCTCATTCCGCTGGTGTTGGTGTTTGTTCTGACCCTGGCGCTGGGCTCACAAAATGGCCAGCTGGTTCAGTTCAATTACCTGATCGCTCAGGGTGAGTTTTCGCTTGCCATGCTGTTGGGCTTCTTTTTCGCTGGCGGTTTTTTGCTGGGCTGGCTGGTATTCGGCCTGCTGTTCCTGCGCCTGAAAATGCAAAACCGCACTCTCAACCGTACCATGCGTCGTCAATCCCGCGAGTTGGAGCTGGCCCGGTCACCGGGTAAGGAATAATGTTCCTCAATGCTTGAACTGCTTTTCCTGCTGTTGCCCATCGCCGCCGGTTATGGCTGGTACATGGGTCGCAGGAGTGTTCGCCAGGACACCCAAAAACAGAGTAACCAGTTTTCCCGCCAGTATGTGGCGGGCCTCAACTATTTGCTGTCCGATGAATCCGACAAGGCGGTGGATCTCTTTATCCAGCTGCTTGAGGTGGACAGTGAAACCATCGAAACACACCTCTCCCTCGGCAACCTGTTTCGCCAGCGTGGGGAGGTAGATCGTGCCATCAAGATCCACCAGAACCTGGTAACCCGCCAGCTGACCCGGGAGCAGCGCCAGCTTGCTCTGCAGGAGCTTGCGCGCGACTTTTTGGCTGCTGGTCTGCTGGACCGGGCGGAAGCGCTCTGGAATGAGCTGTGTGATGACAGCGACTATGAAGAGACGGCGCTGGCACAGCTGTTGATCATCCATCAGCAGTTGCGGGATTGGGATAAGGCCATCGATGTGGCGGTTCGTCTGCAAAAATTCCAGGGCAAGAAGCTGGCCGACCCCATCTCCCATTTCTATTGCGAGCAAGCCGAGATCGCGCTGCGTGAGGGCAATAAAGGGGAGGGGCTAGCCAAGCTCAAACGGGCGCTCAGTATCAATCCGGCATGTGCCCGAGCCAGTTTGCGCCTCGCTGAGCTCGCCATGGCAGAGGGGGAGTATGAGCAGGCCAGCAAGGAGCTGCTGCGGGTGTTCGAGCAGGATATCGACTTTGCCTCCGAGGCAATGCCCAAATTGCTCGAGTGCTATCAGCAGTTGGGGCGCACGCCTGCGTTGATCCCGCTGCTTGAGAAGGCTGTGGAAGATCACGCCGGTGTCAGCGTGACCCTGGCCCTTGCCAAGCTGGTTGAAGAGCGTGATGGCCTGAGCCAGGCCCGTTCGCTGGTGTTGCGTCAGCTGCGTCGTCATCCGTCGATGAAAGGTTTTTACCAGCTGGTGGGTTTTCAGCTGGCCAGTGCGGAAGAGGGGCCTGCCAAGGAGAGCCTCGAACTGCTGCAACAGCTGGTCGGCGAGCAGATCAAAATCAAGTCAACCCACAAGTGTCGGCAGTGCGGCTTTGCCACTCACTCGCTGTTCTGGCAGTGCCCGTCTTGTCGCCAGTGGGGTTCCATCAAGCCGATCCGTGGTCTGGACGGTGAATAACAAGCAATAGGATGTGAGATGCAAGATCCCAAAGTACTGGTAGCGCTGGATTATCAGCACGAGGCAGATGCCTTAGCGTTCGTTGAACGTATCTCTCCGGCCCAGTGCCGTCTCAAGGTAGGCAAGGAGATGTTTACCCTGTTTGGCCCGCAATTTGTACGCCAGCTGGTGGCCAAGGGATTTGATGTCTTTCTGGATCTGAAGTTTCACGATATTCCCAATACCGTTGCCAAAGCCGTGGCAGCCAGTGCCGAGCTCGGTGTCTGGATGGTCAACGTGCATGCCAGTGGTGGTGAGCGGATGATGCGTGCCGCCAAAGAGGCGCTGCTGCCTTATGGCGACAAGGCGCCATTGTTGATCGGGGTGACCGTACTGACCAGCATGGAGCAGTCCGACATGATCCCTCTTGGTCTGGATGTGAGCCCTGCCGAGCAGGTGATCCGGCTGGCTACCTTGACCAAGACATCCGGCTTGGATGGAGTTGTCTGCTCTGCCAACGAGGCCCATGAGCTTAAAGCCTTGCTGGGCGAAGATTTCAAGCTGGTGACCCCGGGTATTCGCCCGACCGGTTCAGCGGCCGGGGATCAGCGCCGGGTGATGACACCGAAAGCGGCGGTCGAGGCGGGGTCCGATTATCTGGTTATCGGTCGCCCCATTACGCAGGCTGCCGATCCGGCCGCCATGCTGGCCAGCATCAATGCCGAGCTGGCTGGTGCGTAACAGGCTCACTCAGTGATACGCGGTGCAGGCCGAGCAACAGGCCTGCACCGGCCCCGATAAGATGAGAGCCGATGTGTACCCTGGCATTGATCAGGGTGGATATCGGGCTCTCTCCTGCGTTGTAGAAGTCCATCGCCAGCTTGAGTCCCATCCCTGCCAACAGTAGCCAGCCCGATGTGCGGCGTCCGTGGCGAATATCCTGCATTGCCCCCCAGACAAACAGGCCATGCAGCGAGCCGGATAGCCCCATGTACCATTGGGTCTGCGGGCACCACCACCAGATCCCCAAGCCCACTGCCAACCAGAGCAGCAACATCAGCAGCGGCAGGTGAGCCCCACCCAGATAGTCGCGAAACAGGCTATAGAGGATGGCGAGGCCGCCCAGATTGAGCAGCAGGTGCCACAGATTGGTATGAGCCAGATTGCCTGTTATGATCCGCCACCCTTCGCCCCCGGCGATCAAGGGCCGATCGAAGGAGAGCTGAAGATTGGGAACGGTAAAGAAGAGTAGCAAGCTGGTGAGAGAGAGCGTGATAACCCAGAGCAATCCAGATTTGTCTGACAACATGAAACAGTCCAACGACAAGAACAGTCGATACTGTACACGTTGCACCCGAGCCCTCAAAGCCTGCCTGTGCGATTATATTGTGCCGGTTGACAATCACACGCCCCTCTACATCTTGCAGCACCCCAACGAGGTGGCACATCCCAAGGGGACTGCCGCGCTGCTGGCGGCCTCTTTGCAACAGTGCGAGATCCATGTGGGGGAGGACTTTTCCCGCGATGAGTGGCTCAATGTGCTGCTGGCTGACCAATCCCGTCGTTATTATTTGCTCTGGCCGGATGAGGATGCCATTTCGCTGACCGATCTTCGCCAACAGTGGGAGAGTGAATCCTCTGGCTCCGCATCCGTCGCCTTTATCTTGCTTGACGGCACCTGGCGCAAAGCCTATCGCATGTTGCAGAGCAACCCGGCACTGGCCCGCTTGCCCCGCATCGGCATTGGTGCCATTGCCGGTCAATATGCCATTCGAAAGAAACCCTTTCCCGATGCCCTCTCTACCATAGAGGCGGGCTATCACCTCTTGTCCCGGTGGGAGGGGAGGCCGGAGCACTATGCGCCCTTGCTGACCCTGTTTAACCGGTTGAATACCCAGTGGCAGGACTTTGCCGAAGGCCGCCGCGCGTGACAATTCAAGGAGTTATCAAGATGAAAAAAGCAGTCGTGGTTTTCAGTGGCGGTCAGGACAGCACCACCTGTCTGGTACAGGCATTGGCCCGGTATGATGAAGTGCACGCCATCACCTTCGACTATGGCCAGCGCCATCGGGAAGAGATCGACACCGCGCGTCGTCTGGGCAGTGCTCTGGGGATCGCCGCCCACAAGGTGATGGATGTGACGCTGCTCAATGAGCTGGCGGTCTCTGCCCTGACCCGTGACGACATCTCGGTCAGCTGCGAGCTGCAGGATAATGGCCTACCCAACACCTTCGTGCCGGGTCGCAATATCCTGTTCCTGACCCTGGCTTCCATCTATGCCTATCAGGTGGGCGCCGAAGCGGTGATCACCGGTGTCTGCGAGACCGACTTCTCCGGCTATCCCGATTGCCGTGACGAGTTTGTCAAGGCCCTCAATCAGGCGGTGTCGCTGGGGCTGGATCGCGGCATCCGTTTTGAAACTCCCTTGATGTGGCTCGACAAGGCCGAAACCTGGGCACTGGCGGATCACTATGGTCACCTCGACACGGTGCGCCAGCAGACCCTGACCTGCTACAACGGCATTGCCGGTGACGGTTGCGGCACGTGTCCTGCGTGTGAACTGCGCAGTCGCGGTCTGAACAACTATCTGGCCGACAAGGCGGGTATCATGGCCAGACTGTTTGAGAAAACCGGGCTGGGCGAGAAAAGCGCAGAGTGAGCCTGCGTCTTGCCGTGGCTTGGGGTATAATCCGCGACTTTTGCAACAAGCCGTGATCGAGATGCACTACCCAATCAACGAGATTTTCCAGACCATCCAGGGGGAGGGCATCTTTACCGGCCTGCCCGCCATCTTTGTTCGCCTGCAGGGTTGCCCGGTGGGCTGCCCCTGGTGCGATACCCGTCATACCTGGGTTGTTGATCCGGCTCGTGAAGTGGGTAAGGCGGCGGTACTGGATGGTTCCAACGAATCCGATTGCTGGAGCCAACTCAGCACCGCGCAGATTATCAAGAGCTTTGGCGATCTGGGTTATCAGGCACGCCATGTGGTGATCACCGGTGGGGAACCCTGCCTCTACGATCTGCACGAACTCTCGTCAGCATTACTGGCGGCGGGTTATCAGGTGCAGATTGAAACCAGTGGCACCAGCGAGATCAAGACTCATGAGCAGACTTGGGTAACCGTCTCCCCCAAGATCGGTATGAAAGGGGGGCTGCCTGTGCTGGTCTCGGCGCTGGAGCGGGCCAACGAGATCAAGCATCCGGTGGCCACCGAGCACCATATTGAAGAGCTGGATGCGCTGCTCGCTACCGCTACCCTGCGCCCGGACGTGGTCATTGCCTTGCAGCCGATCAGCCAGAAACCACGGGCCACCCAATTGGCGATGGATACCTGTATCGCGCGTAACTGGCGACTCTCAATCCAGACTCATAAATATCTGGATATCGATTAATATGGATTGGCTATCCGACGAACAGGTACTGCTGACCCTGACCAACAAGATGCCTTACGGTAAATATCAGGGTCGACGTATCATCGATATTCCCGAGCCCTATCTGGTGTGGATGGCGCGCAGCGGTTTTCCGGCGGGTAAATTGGGCCAGACGCTAGCGTTGGCTTACGAAATCAAACTCAATGGACTCGAGTCCATGATTATTCCCATTATTAACAGGATGTCGGTATGAGAATATATACGAGGCAGGGCGACAAGGGCATGACCCGGCTGGCCGATGGTATCCCATTGCCCAAGGATCATTTGCGGGTCGAGACCTACGGTTATATCGATGAGCTCAACTCCCATATTGGTTTGTTGATTTGTGACGTCCCATCGCAAGAGGTCGGCTTATTGGCTGATTTACAGCTGTTGCAACAGGAGTTGTTTGATCTGGGGGGCGAGTTGGCATTCTCCAGCGACGCCCAGAATGAATCGATTTGGCAGGTTAATGCCGCTTGGACAACTCGCCTTGAACAGCAGATAGATCGTTATAGTGAGCCATTGCCACCGCTGCGCCAATTTATATTGCCCGGTGGTTCCCGTGCTGCGGCGCAAGCGCATGTGGTGCGCACTCTGGTGCGTCATTGCGAGCGCTTGCTGCTGACATTGAGCCGGGAAGAGCGGGTCAATCCCGAGGTGCTGCCCTATCTGAACCGGATGAGTGACTGGTTCTTTACCGTTGCCCGCTATCTCATCTGTGTGGCAGGGGAGCGTGAAGTGCTGTGGGTCAAGGCAGCAGATCGCCCGCAATCAGCTATCTGATATTTCACGTTTAAGCGGCAATAAAAAACCTCGCCTTGGCGAGGTTTTTTATTAGCAACGAGATTGAGATCAGATAGCAAAGTCTTCCAGTGATTTGCCTGCTGCCACTGCGCTGGCAATGACCGAAGGCATACGGCCCTGGCCGGTCCAGGTTTTCTCTACGCCATTATCCTGATAGCGATATTTGGCCGGACGTGGCGCCCGCTTGCCTTTTTCTGATTTGCCGGGGTTGGTAGCGACAGCGCTTACCAATTCTGCCGGGTCAATACCGGCGGCTTTCAGCATTTCGCTATATTCGTTAATTTTCCGCAGATGCTCTTCACGGGCCTGACGCTCGGCAGCTTCATCTTGCTGACGTTCAGCAACGATAGTAGAGAGTTTTTCCAGTGCCTCTTCCAGTTGTTCCAGAGAAAGCTCGCGGCAGGTCGCACGCAGACTGCGGATATTAAGCAGTACCTTTAAAAATTCATTCATAGGAGTTACCACGTCGAGTCAGAGAAAAATATTATGTTCCAGCTGATTCTTGCTTGGTGATTTAAATAAGTCAAGCCGGGTTAAATATTATATCCGTGGGGAACATCAATACAGATATTTAATATGGCCTGCAATAGGCTTGGTGATTGGATGCCAATGAAGCCGCAGTAGGTGAAAATAGCGTCAAAGTTGGCGTTGTTGCATCATTTGACTACCATTTTCCGACCTTGATTTGTTTATTATGATTATTTAATCAAAAAACTTGCTATAAGCTGCCATCTCGATAAAATGTGCGGCGAATACCTTTAAGTAGAGGCGCGCTGCCTATGAGTATTTGTGCGGAGGGTGATGCCTGTGATGCACAAGGAAAGGAGTCAGCGCCGAAGTGGCCAGGCCATCATACCGGGCTGCTGGTTCTGCATCTAATAGGTGCAGGACTGCCATAGTCATCCACTATGGAGCGCTACCTGAAGGGGCTGAGGAGTATAACCTCCCCATAGGTTTTGTTTCTTTAGATCCTCTCGGTAGATCTCCACCTGTAATCTTTAGGTGCAAAGAGATCATGGACATTAGTCATTTCGCCGACTCCGGTTGGTCCGTTCTTCCCCCCCTGTTGGCTGTCGCGCTGGCGATCATGACCCGCCGCGTGCTGCTGTCCCTTGGTGTGGGCATCGTCACCGGCAGTTTGCTGCTCAATCAGTTTTCACCCCTCGAATCCCTGCATTACATGTTGAATACCGTGCTCAAGATCTTCTGGGTCGATGGCGCGCTCAATCGTGACAATGTCAACATGATCCTGTTTATGCTGCTGCTGGGTGGCCTCATCAGCCTGATGAGCGTCTCCGGGGCGACCCGTGCCTTTGCCGAGTGGGCCGAGCGTCGTGCCAAGACCCGCAAGGGCGCCAAAGCCCTGACTGGCATGATGGTGTTTGCCTTCTTTATCGATGACTTCTTCCACAGCCTGTCGGTGGGGGCCATCTGCCGTCCGGTGACCGACCGCTTCCAGATCTCTCGTGCCAAACTGGCCTATCTGCTGGACTCCACCGCGGCGCCGGTCTGCGTGCTGATGCCCATCTCCTCCTGGGGGGCTTATATCATCGCCCTGGTTGGCGGCATCATGGCTGCACACGGTCTGACCGAACAGAGCCCCATCGCGGCGTTTGTCGAGATGATCCCGATGAACCTTTACGCCGTCTTCACCCTGATCATGGTGCTGGTGGTGATCGCCTGTCAGCTCGATATCGGCCCGATGCGTCAACACGAAGCGTGGGCGCTGGAAGGCAAGCTGTGGGATGAGTCCAAGGGCCGCCCCATCGGTCTGGATATGGAGAGCCCGGAAGAGAGCAACGGCGGCATGATCGACATGGTATTGCCGATCCTGACCCTGACTGCGGCCACCATCTATTTCATGATTGATTCCGGTGCTGCGGTGCTGAGCGAGAAAGGGCTGCCGTTCAGCGTGCTCGGCTCGTTCGAAAACACCAACGTCGGCTCTTCGCTGGTCTACGGTGCCCTGTGCAGTCTGGTGGTCTCCATCGGTCTGGCGATGCGTCTGAAGCTGGGTGCCAAGAACTGGATCAAGGCCGCGCCACAAGGCGTCATGGCCATGCTGCCGGCTATCAACATCCTGCTGTTCGCCTGGACCATAGGTGCCGTGGTGCGTGATGTGGAGACTGGCAAGTACCTGGCTTCGCTGGCTAACGGCAACCTGCCGATCGAAGTGCTGCCTGCCGTGGTCTTTATCCTCTCCTGTGCTATGGCGTTTGCCACCGGCACCAGCTGGGGAACCTTCGGCATCATGCTGCCACTGGCCGGCGACATGGCTGCCGCCAGCGACATCAGCCTGATGTTGCCGATGCTGGCCGCGGTACTGGCTGGCTCGGTGTTCGGGGATCATAGCTCGCCCATCTCCAGCACCAGCATCCTCTCTGCCACCGGTGCCGGTTGCCATCACATCGATCACGTGATGACCCAGCTGCCTTATGCACTGGCCATTGCCTTCGGTGCGGCCATCGGTTACCTGGCGATGGGCTTGATGCACTCCAGCCTGGCCGGTTTCAGTGTCAGTGCCCTCTGGTTTGTGCTCTTTACCAGCTATCACCTGAAAAAGGCCAAAGCGCGGCCAGCGCTGGCCACCGCGTAACATTTATAGAGCAAGGGGCCCGCGGGCCCCTTGGTTTTGTCAGGGGCTTTGGTTAGCATGCGCCCCATAAATTCAGTTTCGGAACAGTATCATGGCTTCACTGCACTACAAATTTGCCACCATGAATTCAGGCAAATCCACCCAGCTCATTCAGGCGCACTTCAACTATCTGGAGCGGGGCATGCATCCTCTGGCGATGACGCCAGCCATCGATGACCGTTTCGGGGTCGGGGTGATCAGTGCCCGGGTAGGTCTTGAACTGAAGGTGGACGTGTTCAGCGACAGCTGTGATCTGTTTGAAATGGTGAAAGAGCGTCATGCGAAGAAACATATCGATGTCTTTATCGTGGACGAGGCCCAGTTCCTGACCCGTGAGCAGGTCTACCAGCTGGCCCGCATCGTCGATGAGCAGGATATTCCGGTGATGGCCTATGGCCTCAAGACCGATTTTCGCGGCGAGCTGTTCCCGGGCTCATACCATCTGCTCTGTCTGGCCGACAAGTTTGAAGAGCTGAAGAGCATCTGCTGGTGCGGCAACAAGGCTCACATGAACTCCCGGGTCAACGAGGCGGGTCAGGTGATGCGTGATGGCGAGCAGGTGGAGATCGGTGGCAACGATCGCTATGTGTCACTGTGCCGCAAACACTATCTGGAAGGTCGGGCCTACAAGTAATTCGGCTGCGATATTTGAATCGTCGAGAAGGGCGTCCATCTGGCGCCCTTTTTATTTTCCCCAACTTGTATCGCTGTGGTTCAGTCTATCTCGATATCCACCGGCGCAATGATGGGGTCGGCCACCGGCAGGCGTTGAAATAGCTGGCGAAAATGGTGCTGTACCCGGCCGATATCCACCAGCGACATGCCGGAGGCAAAACCGAACCAGACATAGAGGCCGGTGAGATCGCGAAACATCGGCGGCAAATAGCGGGGGGCGGCAATCAGCCCCTCCAGATAGTGTTGATAGAGTACCGGAATATCATCAAGCGTCACCTTGCCGACAAACAGCATTGGCAGGATCTCGGGCACCCCTTCCAGCACGGCGCTGCGGATAAAGTTGACCGTCTCCACATAGCCACGCACGTAGGAGAGATCCTTGGTAAAACAGGCGCCGCCGCCCACCATGCCGCCACGAAAGACCCGCTGGGTGATCTTGTAGGCGTCGTGCTCGCTGGTGCCCTGCTGTACGAAGTGCTTAAACACCTCGATAAAATCGGCGCCGCGCTCGGCCATGTCGATGGCCATCACCCGATCGGAGATGCGCTTGGCCCGATCCGGAAAGGAGCTGAAGGTGAGGGTCTCTATCAGGACAGCCAGCCCCTCCTGACAGGCGGTGATCCGCGGTGAACCGGCGCTCAGCCAAGTGGCATAGGGCTGCTGGCGACCGTTGAGGGTGGTGCCGACATGGACCCACCCCTCGTGCACCTCCAGCACCTGCAAGTCCAGCTCGGAGAAACGGGCGTGGGAGTTGAGCTTGATGTAGTCGCCACCGGCAGCGGCATCGGAGACAATCCCATCGCTCAGCTTCACCTGCACAGTGCCGTCACTGAAGTAGCTCGACAGCTTGCCCTGCAGTTTGGCGACCGCGGCCTCTCCTTCGAACTCCTTGGGGTAGGGGCGCACCAGATGGCGGGCGCCGGGCAGGGAGAAGATATCGCACAGGCGGGCGCCCAGCTCCTTGAGAGTCTTGCGATCCCCGCGCAGGTGATCGCTGGCAGAGCCATAAAGCAGCTGGCTGTAACGCTGAAAATCGGGTTGGCCGCGCTGGCGCAGCATCTCGATCACCACCATGTACTGATCGACCGTCTCTTGCAGGATCCGGCCAAGATCGTCCTGTGGCCCCAGTTTTCTGCGGATCCTGTCCCGCAGCTCCTTGAGTTCCAGATACTTGTTGCGCGGATCGAAGCCGAGGGGGAGGGCATCATAGAAGTGCCTGTCGATAGCGGGCAGCTCCCTGCCACCGCTTGCCAGAAAGCGATCCTGCAGATGGCGTGGCCATTTGATGGCATCCAGAATGCGGATGGGTTTTTGCAGGGTGAGCAGCTCATCCGAGAGTGATTTCAGATGAAGGCGATACTTTTCTTGGATAGTCATGGGGCCCCCTGTGGGGCAAGCGTCGTCGTGGATTTGGCTGAGTATATGCATAGCGCTTGCCAAAAAGAAGCGAGCCGCAGGGTTATTGGGTTGGCGTGCTTTTTGTTGATAGCAAATTGGTTTAGACTGCGCCCCTTGATCCCAATCTTGTCGTGGAAATGATGAATATCCCCAGCTCCGAAATGATAATGCGTTGGTTGCAACAGGCTCGTATCGAGCACTATGTCTGCGACCAGTGTCACGGTATCCACATTGTCTCTTTGCAGTCGGTCGATGGTATTCAGGAGAGCCGGATCTTCGTGGAAGAGGAAGGCCTGCTGTTCTCCTCCGAGCTGGAAGTGCGCCCCTCCGCAATGCTGCCGCTGGTTGCCGAACTGGGCCGACTCAATATGCAGTACCCCTCCCTCAAGGTGTTCCTCGATATCATCGATGACAACCTGCCGCGGCTGGTGGTCGGGCACACCGTCTTTACCAAGGCCGGACTCAGCGTCGAGCAGTTCCTGCTGTTCGTGCAAAGCACCATCGCTGCCACCCACGAACTGGTTGCCGAATGCGAACGTTCCGGCTTCCTCAACCTGCCGGAAATCCAGGTTGCACCGGAATCTGTGCATTAAGTGTTCGAACGGTTCGCCAGGTGAAAAAAGCCGTTGACGCGGGCGGGGCTTTCCCCTAAATTACGCCCCGTTCCAGCGCAACAGCGCAGCGAACACCGTGTTGGCTGAACACGTTAAACCACAGACCAAAATTTGGTGAGGTGTCCGAGTGGCTGAAGGAGCACGCCTGGAAAGTGTGTATACGGCAACGTATCGAGGGTTCGAATCCCTCCCTCACCGCCACATTGCAAAGCCCCGATGGAAACATCAGGGCTTTTTGCTTTCTGGCGCAATCCCCGCGTGGTTGCTGGCATAGGAATGCAAATCTTCATTCTTAATAGCGCTGCATCTGGCTAAGCCGCTTGGGCAATCGCAGTGAAATGCCTCGGTGACCTTGACGCCACGGCCAACCCATTGGTCGATCCTTTTAAAGTTTCCGCCCAATTCAGTAAAAGGGCCTCTCGAAAGAGAGGCCCTTTTCATTGCTCGCTGATTTGCTCTGCTCGGCACTTGAAAGGCATACCGTGGTGATACCGGTTAATGCTCCACAGTCAGCGGATCCGGGGGCAGGTTCAGATGCTTGGTGATGGCCTGATAGAGCTGGGGGTAGTTATCGTCAAAATGGTGTCCTCCCGGCAGGGTGACGCTGGTGACGTTGGGTTGGTTGAGACGGGGGCAGAGGCGGTCGCCGTCATCATCATCGGCACCTTGCAGGCAGAGCATCGGCAGATCGCGGATGGTCTTCACCTGCGGTTCGGTCGGGTAGCTGCGGGCCTTGTGGGTCAGCATATCGCTGACGTGGATCTCGAAGTCCGAGCTGGTGGAGGGGGAGAGCATCACGGCCCCGACCAGCCCCTGACGATAGTGCTCCGGCAACCGGTTGATGACGAAGGGGACAATCTCGGCACCAAACGAGAAGCCTACCAGCAGCCAGTGAGGGCGCTGCCAGCGAGTCTGGTAATCATTGAGGATCCGCTCCAGATCGGCGGTCACCTGCTCCGGGGTTTTCTTCTTCCAGTAGTAGGTGAGGGAGCTCCAGCCCACGACCGGCATGCCGTTCAGCTGAAACTGGGCGCTCAGCCCCTTGTCGAGGGCCGCCCAGCCACCATCGCCGCTGAGAAAGATCACCATGGGGGTGTCGGATGACTGCTTGACCGGCAGCTCAATCAGGCTCAGGTCATCCTTGACCGGGGCGGCGTGCGCCGCAAAAGATGAAACGGGCAGTACGAGACTGAGTAACAGCAATATCAGGGCTCTCATTGGCCATCCTCCTATTTCTTGATCAGCCCTAGCGGGCCGCGGCTAATCAGGGTGATCAGGTGAGTCAGGGTTCTGGGCAGTACCAGCTTGCTGCTGCAGAGCAGGTAGCGGGGTTCCCAGCGGGGCGAAAATTTCTCCTTGTAGCGTCTGAGCCCCTGAAAGTTGTAAAAACGGCTGCCACGCACAAACAGGGTATTGCCAAGGCGGGCCCAGTAGCTGTTGAGCGGGTGATCGTTGAAGCCGGACATGGGGGCCATCCCCAGATTGAAGCTGGCGTACCCTTGCGCCTTGCCCCACAGCAGCAGTTCGACAAAGAGAAAATCCATGATGGGGGCGGTGCCGGTATCCAGGCTGTAGCGCATCAGATCGATGGAGAGCATCTCCTTGTTATCGCTCACCCAGAGGTTGGCAAAGCCGACGATCTGCCCCTCGTGCCACACCAGCGCAGCCGGGCTCAAGGTCAGGTAGTCAGGCTCGAAACGGCCGACCGAGAAACCCTTCTCCTTGCCCATTTTGCTCTGCAGCCAAGTATCGGAGACGGTCTGCAACCTAGGCAGCAGGGGGGCCACGGCGCTTGCCTCGACCACCTCGAAGGTCAACCCTTCCCGTTTGCCCTTGGCGTGGCTCTGGCGCAGGTTGCGCAGCCGGCTGCCAGCCAGATCGAAGGTGGCCAGATCGACCATCGCCTCTTCACCGAGCTTGAAGGGGATCAGCCCCAGCTCCAGATAGAGCGGAAGATAGCGGGCCGAGACCTGATAAAAGACCGGATTGGCGTCGTGCTCGTCGCATCGCTCGCGAAATTGCCAGAGCAGCTCTTCGATCTGCTCGGGGCGACCGACGGGATCCCCCATCACAATCCAGCTGTTGCCCTCGATGCCATACATCAGGAAGGCGTCGCCGGCGGGGTGGAATAGCAGGGACTTGTCCTGCAGCTGGGCCAGATAACCGTGGATCCCCCCTTCGCGAACCACCAGCTCGTGAGCGCGCGCCAGCGTCTCCTTGTCCGGTTTTTCACCGACCACGCGCAGCGGCGCAAGCAGCTGGGCAGCCCCGGCCACGGCCAGCACTGCCACCACGCTCCCCATGGCGCGCAGGCCGCGGGCAGCCCCGCCGTGGGGCGAGAAGTGGAACCAGAGGGCGTGGTCATACTCAACCTGACGATAGGAGAAGAGCAGCAGCCACAGTGCTCCCAGCAGCACGGCGCCGACCGAGATGAGCCAGCCCGGGGTGTACTGGGGATAGAGCAGCGATCCCTTGCGATAGAAGAGGGCGCTGCAGGGAGTCATGATGAGCAGGAAGCTGCCGAGCAGCAGGGCTGACTCCCAGTCTCCGCCCTTGAGCAGGGAGAAGGCGACACCCAGTGCCAGCAGCAGCTGGGTGATGCGAAACGCGGCGTCGTGACGGCGGTAGAGGCTGCGCGCCAGCAGGATCAGGAGGATACCGCTCACGCTGCCGAGCACGTGGGAGAGCTCCAGCAGATGGAGCGGCAGCACCTGCAACCACACTTCGATGTGGCTGCGCATGGTCGGGATCATCCCCGAGCAGAGCAGCAGGCTGCCGGCGGCAAAGGTGCCCATGCTGATAAGGGCAGGCAGAAATTCGCGCACCGCGCTCATCAGCCCCTGTAGCCGCTGCCAGCGCGCTTTTTGTTGCAGCATCGCCTGACTCGCAAAGAGCAGCAGGGCACAGAGAAAGGGAAGCAGATAATAGATGCAGCGGTAGAGTAGCAGCGAGGCGAGCAGCTTGTCGGCCGGCAGGTAGTGGGCCAGCAGCAGGCTCATACTTGCTTCGAACACGCCGATCCCGCCCGGCACGTGGGCCAGTACCCCGAGGAAGCTGGCCAGCACGAAGGCACTGAGCAGCACAGGGTAGGGGACGCTATCTGCAGGCAACAGCACAAACAGCACGGCGGCGGCGGCCATCCAGTCGGCCAGCGCGACTAGCAGTTGCAACAGACGTATCCGAAAGCCCGGCAGGGTCAGGGTGTGTTTCCGCAAAGAGAGATGTGGGGCGGGCCAGCAGAGGTAGCAGGCCACCAACAGCAGCGCCATAGCGCCAGCCAGATTGAGCAAGGTATCTGCCCATTGCGGCCAGTCAGGCAGCAACTGTGATGCATCGCAGGTCAGTAGGGCGCCACCTCCCCACGCTAGCAGGCCGAGGAAGAAGGTGATGGAGCAGAACAGCACCACGCGTGCCACTTCCCCGGTGGCGAGCCCCAGTGCGGAGTAAAGGCGATAGCGTACCGAGGTGCCGGTCAGCAGGGCAAATCCCAGGGTGTTGGAGAAGGTGTAGGCGATAAAGGAGGTAATGCTGACCTGTTGCCATGGAAGGCGCTTGCCCAGCGCATGGAGCGCCAGCATGTCATAGCTGCAGAGGCAACCATAACTGAGCAGGGTCAGCAGCAGGGCGCCCGCCAGTCGCGGCAGGGGTTGGGACCAGATGGCCACACGAATATCGTGCCAGTGCCATGCCTGAGTCAGGTGATACAGCACGGTCAGTGCGGTGCCGAGCAGCAGCAAGCTGCACAAGGGGCCGAGCCATTTAAGCAGATGACGCCACATGCCATGTTCCTGTGGTCATTGACCGTTTCCCGCAAAGGGGGAGCCGGGTCGTGGATCCGGTTTGGACGAGGGAGGCGCTCGTCAGGAAAATTTCGGGAAGAGATGGAAAGGGAGGCGTCAGCCTCCCTCTGTGATATCCAGTGACCGGTTGGATCACTTGGTTTTCGGCGCGACTTTGACGGCAGGAGTCTTGGCGTGAGTGGTTTTATGGTGTTTTTTCACCACCTTGGTCTGGGTCGCCTGCGGTGTGGCTGTCTTGGTCGGGGTGGCCGCCATGGTGAAACCGGAAGTGAGGGCGAAGACGGCTGCCAGGGTCAGAGGAATGATCTTTTTCATGTTCAATTTCCTTATTCGGGTTGATGTTATGGAGCGTTCTCCATGACAGTCATCCTATGACGGTAGCAGCGGCCCTTCAGTGAGCGGTTGGTGACGGTTTGTATCCAAATGTACAGGCAGGGTGAGGCAGAAGCGGGCTCCCTTGGCGGCGGGAAGCAATGCCACATCACCACCATGGTGGAGCGCTATGCTGCGCACAATGGCGAGCCCCAGCCCGGTGCCGCCGGTGCGGCGATCCCGACTCTGATCAAGACGCACGAACGGCTCGAAGATCTGGGGCGCCAGCGCCGGATCGATCCCCGGCCCATCGTCGCTCACCTCCAGCAAATAGTTCTCCTGCAGCCGCGAGATGGAGAGGGTAACCTCCCTCTCGGCGTAGCGCAGGGCATTGCCGATGAGGTTCTCCACCGCGCGCGTCAGCAGACGCTGATCGCCGCACCAGGGCATCTTGATGGGAGGCAGAGCGAGGGTCAGATGTTTCTCCGGCCGCAACGCTTGCCAGTCGCCGAGGTGATGCTCTGCCCAACTGCCGAGCTCCAGTTCATCCCGCTGCAGCGGAAGCTCCGGCCTGTCCAGCTTGGCGTAGGTCAGCATCTCTTCGATAAGCGAGTCCAGCGCGCCCAGATCCCGCTCCAGTGCTCGCTGCTCTTCTGCGGCAGGGGCAGGATCGAGCATGGCAAGCCGATAGCGCAATCTGACCAGCGGGGTACGCAGCTCATGGGCGATGGCATCGGTCAGCTGCTTGCGACTGGTGAGCATGGCTTGCAGCTGGGCGGTCATCTGATCGAAGGTAAGCCCCACCCGGGCCAGACTGCTGCCCGGTGGCAGATTGGTTCGGCAGGAGAGATCCCCATCGCCTACGCGACGTGCGGTTTGCTCCAACTGCTGCAAGCCGCGCCAGTGGGGACGCAACCACAGAAGGATGGGCAGGCCGAGGGATAGGCCGATCACCAGCAACAGCCCTACATCGACCCAGTGCAGCTCATGCAGGTAGGAGAGGTAGGGGACAGGGCCGACAATCAGCACCCGATCGGTATCGGGGATGCGCTGCAGGAAGGTGTCATCCTCCTCGACGATGACAATGTTGCCGGCGGCCAGAAAGGCCTGATCCTCGCTGGCCAAGGGCTGGCGTGTCAGCTCGCCGATCTTGAGGGGGAGGGTAAACTGACTGCTCTGCTCGGCCAGTCGATCGGGCCAGCGCTCGGGTGGAGTTCTTGCCAACTCGCCGGTCAACAGGCCAAGAGAGCCCTGCATCATGCGTTCGAGATAGCGATCACCCGCCCGTTCGGCGGTCACCTGATAGACCACGCCAACCAGCAGGATGGCCAGCGTGAAACAGCCGATCAACAACAGATAGAACTGGATAAAGAGGCGGCGCATGGCGGTGCTCCCGAAAGAGGGTTATGCCCAGGCGTGGGGGACGAAGAGGTAACCTTTCTGGCGCACCGTCTTGATCCGGGTCGGGTTGTCGGGGTTATCACCCAGTTTGCGGCGCAGGCGGGAGATGGCCACATCCATGCTGCGATCCTGGCCGTCGTACTCCCGGCCGCGCAAGCTGCGAAAGAGGGCTTCCCGACTCAAGATTTGGCCCGCGTGGCAGGCGAGCTCCCACAGCAGATCAAAGTCGGCGGTCGAGAGAGCAATGCTCTCGCCATCGAGGCGCACATCTCGCCCCGGGCCATCCACCCGCAGCAGACCAAATTGCAGTTGCTGGGGAACGCTGCTGGTGGCTGCCGGTTGGGTTGATGCTTGCTGGTGCTGGCGAAATTGCACCCTCAGTCTGGCCAGTAGCACGGGGGGCGGGGTGGTTTTAAGGATGTAGTCGTTGGCGCCCAGCTCCAGACTCAGGATCTGGTTCATGTCGCTATCCAGCGAGGTGAGCATTACGATGGGGCCGTCGAAGCGCGGCCGCAGATCCCGACAGAGGGACATGCCATCCTGCCCCGGCAACATGATATCGAGCAGCACCAGATCGGGCTGTTCGGCCTCGACCCGAGCCAGCGCCATATCCCCTCTGGGCTCGAGGATCACGTCCATATCGTGGCGACCGAGCCAACTGCTGATGAGCTGGCCAATCTCGGGATCATCTTCGACAAAAAGAATGCGTTGCATAGAAAAGCTCCAACGGAAAGCAGGAGAGAGGAAGAGCGATCAGCATATCAATGGCGCTTGGGAAATACAGAAAAAGAACCGAGCAGACTGATGTGCGGGGGAGTGTGGCTGTGTATCGACGGGGAGCGCGAATCGTGACAAATGGGCAGAGCCGCGTTTATCGAGCTGGAGGATGCCTTGCCGACAAGGCATGGCGCTGTCGAGTGCAAAACAAAAAACCGGCCTTGGCCGGTTTTTCGCGGAGCAGACCAGAAGGTCACTGCACCAAGTCGATGGACATCACCTTGCGGCGATTATCGACAGAATAATGGGGTGGCTGATGGGGCTCGAACCCACGACAACCGGAATCACAATCCGGGACTCTACCAACTGAGCTACAGCCACCACTAAAATCTTCATCAACACTCGCCAATCTAGAAGAAAAGGAGAGTATCAATGGCGCGCCCTGCAGGATTCGAACCTGCGACCCACGGCTTAGAAGGCCGTTGCTCTATCCAACTGAGCTAAGGGCGCTTTGTATCAACACGTCTTAAGGACGAATCGATGAACATGGTCGGTGATAAAGGATTCGAACCTTTGACCCTCTGGTCCCAAACCAGATGCGCTACCGGACTGCGCTAATCACCGAAAATCCCTGACCAGCATATCGACATGAGTCGTACTGGGCAACGGGCGGGCATCATAGCCAAGCGTAAGGGCCAGCGTCAACGACTTTTTCCCCCAGTAAATTCAAGTGCCTACTTATTGCCCGCTACAGGTATGGCGTGCGTCTGCCGCTAACATCCCGGCTAAAAAAATGCGACAATGCGCGGCAGTTGAACGCATGGTGAGTGGAGAACGATGTCTGCCAAAATCATAGATGGAAAACAGGTTGCGCAAACGATTCGCAGCCAGGTCGCGGCGCAAGTCCAACAGCGGTTGGCGGCAGGGAAACGGGCTCCAGGGCTGGCAGTCATTCTGGTGGGGGCGGATCCCGCCTCTCAGGTCTATGTCGGCAGCAAACGCCGGGCATGTGAGGAGGTGGGGTTTCTCTCCCGCTCCTATGACCTGAGTGCCACTGCCAGTCAGGAAGAGCTGCTGGCGCTGATCGACCAGCTGAATTCGGATAGCCACGTAGATGGCATTCTGGTTCAGCTGCCGTTGCCGGATCACTTTGATACAACTCAGGTGCTGGAGCGGATCCAGCCTGACAAGGATGTAGATGGATTTCACCCGTATAACGTCGGCCGTCTGGCCCAACGTATTCCGGCGCTGCGCCCCTGCACTCCGAAAGGGATCATGACACTGATCGAGACCACCGGCGTGAAGACACATGGTCTGCATGCGGTCGTGGTGGGAGCGTCCAACATCGTCGGGCGTCCCATGACCCTCGAATTGTTGCTGGCTGGCTGCACAACCACGACCTGTCACCGCTTTACCCGGGATCTGGAAGAGCAGGTTCGCCGTGCCGATCTGCTGGTTGTTGCAGTCGGCAAGCCCAATTTCATCCCTGGGGAGTGGATCAAACCGGGGGCACTGGTGATCGATGTGGGCATCAATCGCCTAGCTGATGGCTCGCTGGTCGGGGATGTAGAGTTTGAAACGGCGCGCAGCCATGCCTCCTTCATTACTCCGGTACCCGGTGGTGTGGGCCCGATGACGGTCGCCAGCCTGATGGAAAATACCCTGATCGCCTGCAGTGAATATCACGACTGATCATGGCTGGTGATAACCCTGTGATCCCGTGAGGAGGCAGGATTCGCCAGAAATCTGACAATAAAAAACCGGTTGCTCAGAGAGGAACCGGTTTTTTATTTATCCAACGGGTGTTATTTACATATTTTGTGCTTCGTTTGGCACAATCACAGAGGCGTGATTTCCTTTCGGCCCCTGTTGCAGTTCAAAATTGACAGCCTGACCCGCTTTCAGGGTCTTGTAGCCCTCCATTTGAATCGTGGAGTAGTGAGCGAAGATATCCTCACCGCCCCCTTCCGGACAGATAAACCCAAATCCTTTTGCGTTGTTAAACCACTTAACTGTGCCGGTTGCCATACTTCTACATCCTTTTATTGATTACCCAGAAGTCGTTGAGTAACCTGCGCCAGCCCTTTATAACTAGGGACATGGGCCCATAGCAGACGGGCACAGATTAGCAAGTAACCAATCTAGTCTAACTTTTGAGCGAGTCAAGAAGTTGTTAACAGCTGATGTGATCTGGTTAACAAGTCTATTGACAACCTTGTGTTAGACGGTAGTAATCTAGAGGTACCAAAGCGCGATTATGAGCAAGCAGAAAGAACTCTTTGCTAATGAAGAGATTGCAGAAGCAGAGAAAACAAAGCTGCAGCCGCCACCCATGTATAAGGTTGTGTTGAACAACGATGACTACACGCCCATGGAGTTTGTGGTGGAGGTGCTGCAAAAGTTCTTTGGTATGGATTTGGACAAGGCGACTCAGGTCATGCTGAGTGTGCATTATAGTGGTAAGGGTGTCTGCGGCATGTTTACCGCAGAGATCGCCGAAACCAAGGTTGTCCAGGTCAACACCTATGCACGTAACAACGAACATCCACTGCTCTGTACTATGGAAAAGGCTTGAATCTGATGACTTGATGGCGAGTGTGACACCACATTGTAGCTGTACTAGGGGAGGTGCCTATGTTGAATAAAGATCTAGAAAAGACGCTGAACGAGGCTTTCAAACTGGCCCGTGACGAGCGCCACGAATTCATGACCGTCGAGCACCTGTTGTTAGCCCTTCTGGATAACAGTTCAGCCCATGAGGCGCTGAGCTCCTGTGGTGCCGATGTCGAGCAGATGCGCAAGGAGATCCGCGCATTCATCACCCAAACTACTCCGCTCATACCGCGCGACGATGAAGATCGTGAAACCCAGCCGACACTGGGCTTCCAGCGCGTGTTGCAGCGTGCCGTCTTCCATGTGCAATCCTCCGGCAATACCGAAGTCAGCGGCGCCAACGTGCTGGTCGCTATCTTCAGTGAGCAGGAGTCACAAGCTGCCTATTTCCTGAAAAAAGCCGAGATCAGCCGTCTTGACGTCGTCAATTTCCTCTCCCACGGGGTGCGCAAGGACAGCAAGCCTGATCTCGGCAGCAATAATAATCCCGAGTCTGATGATGATGTCTCGGCCGCCCAGATTGAAAGCTTTGCCACCAACCTGAACCAGCTGGTGCTGGAAGGGCGCATCGATCCGCTGATTGGCCGTGATCAGGAGCTCAACCGTACCATTCAGGTGCTCTGCCGCCGTCGCAAGAACAACCCGCTGCTGGTGGGTGAAGCGGGTGTGGGCAAAACCGCTATTGCCGAAGGCTTGGCCTATCGCATCGTCAAGGGGGATGTCCCCGAGGTGATTGCGGGCAGTACCATCTATTCGCTGGATATGGGTTCTCTGCTGGCGGGCACCAAATACCGTGGTGATTTCGAGAAGCGCCTCAAGGTACTGCTCAAGCAGATTGAGCGTCAGGAAGGGGCCATCCTCTTTATCGACGAGATCCATACCATCATCGGTGCCGGTGCGGCATCCGGTGGCCAGCTGGATGCAGCCAACCTGATCAAGCCGCTACTCTCCAATGGTTTGCTCCGCTGTGTAGGATCCACCACTTATCAGGAGTATGCCCAGATCTTCGAGAAAGACCGTGCGCTGGCTCGTCGCTTCCAGAAGATCGATATTGTCGAGCCGACTATCGATGACACCACTCGCATCCTGATGGGGCTCAAGAGTCGCTATGAAGCTCACCACGGCGTACGCTATACCGCCAAGGCGATCCGTGCAGCTGCCGAGCTCTCTGCCAAGTACATCAATGATCGTCACCTACCCGACAAGGCGATCGATGTGATCGACGAGGCGGGCGCCGGTCAACGGTTGCTGCCTGCGAGCAAGCGCAAGAAAGTGATCAATGTGCAGGAAATTGAGTCCATTGTGGCCAAGATCGCCCGCATTCCGGAAAAATCAGTCTCCTCTTCAGATAAAGAAGTACTGAAGAACCTGGAACGCAATCTGAAGATGGTGGTCTTTGGTCAGGATAAAGCCATCGAGGTGCTGACCGATGCGATTCGCCTCTCTCGTTCAGGTTTGGGTAACGAGCGTCGTCCGGTTGGTTGCTTCCTCTTTGCCGGTCCTACCGGTGTCGGTAAAACAGAGGTGACCCAGCAGTTGGGCAAGGCATTGGGTGTCGAGATGCTGCGCTTTGATATGTCCGAGTACATGGAGCGTCACACCGTCTCCCGTCTGATTGGTGCTCCTCCCGGCTATGTTGGTTTTGAGCAGGGTGGGTTGCTGACTGATGCGGTGATCAAGCATCCTCATTCCGTTGTGTTGCTTGACGAAATTGAGAAAGCTCACCCGGATGTGTTCAACCTGTTGTTGCAGGTGATGGACAACGGAACCCTGACCGATAACAACGGGCGCAAGGCAGATTTCCGTAATGTGATCCTGGTAATGACCACCAACGCCGGTGTGCAGGAGACCCAGCGCAAATCGATTGGCTTCCAGCAACAGGATTTGAGCCACGATGCCATGGCGGTGATCAACAAGACCTTCAGTCCGGAGTTTCGTAACCGGCTTGATCACACCATCTGGTTCAACCATCTCGATATGACGGTGATCCATCAGGTGGTCGACAAGTTCATTGTCGAATTGCAGGTTCAACTGGATGCGAAGGGAGTTTCTCTCGAGGTGTCCGAGCGTGCCCGCCACTGGTTGGCAGAGAAGGGATATGACAGAGCCATGGGCGCCAGACCGATGGGGCGGGTGATCCAGGAGCACCTCAAGAAACCCCTGGCCAACGAGATCCTGTTCGGTTCACTGGTTGACGGGGGAATTGTGAAGGTTGAGTTGGTAAATGACAGCCTCAGCTTTGATTTTCAGGTCAATGTTGAAGCTGTTTCCCACTAAGCGTCAGTGATCAGAAAACGACAAAAAACCCCAACCGAAAGGTTGGGGTTTTTTGCTGAATTCCTGGCTTAGCGAGAGCGGAAAACAATACGTCCCTTGGAGAGATCGTAGGGAGTCAGTGCTACCGTTACTTTGTCTCCAGTCAGGATACGAATGTAGTTTTTGCGCATCTTGCCTGAAATATGAGCGATAACCACGTGACCATTCTCCAGTTCCACACGGAACATGGTATTGGGCAGGGTTTCGAGAATAGTGCCCTGCATCTCAATACTGTCTTCTTTAGCCATTGAATCCTCTTGATAAGCCACAACAAAAAACCGCTGGATCATGCCGGATTTAAGGCTATGTGTAAAGTTTACTCGGGCTTGGTGTCGATATTTTTCCATTCCCCCTGAATTAACAGCTCGTGAGGGAGGTAATTGCGTTTGTAATTCATCTTGCGACACGCCTCTACCAGATAGCCAAGATAGAGCCAGCTTCGCCCGGTTCTCCTGGCCAGATCGAGCTGGCAGAGGATGGCAAAGGTGCCCAGGGAGCGATCGGCATAATCCGGATCGAAGAAGGTGTACATGGCACTCAAGGAGTGGGGCAGCAGGTCTGTGGTGGCGACACCGATCAGGTGGCCATCTTTGCGCATCTCCAGGTAGAGCGGCGGCATCCAGTCACAATGGAGAAACCCGCGATACTGGCTGCGGTTGGGGGGATACATGCTGCCATCGTGATGGCGTTCGCGGATATAGCGTTCGTAGAGCAGGTAATACTCGGGCTTGTCATCGTAGCTCAGGACGATCTCGATATCCCTGTTGAGCTGGCGGATCCGCTTCTGGCCGCGGCTGGGACGAAAGCGTTCGCTGTGAATACGAAGGGACTGGCAGGCATGGCACGCCGGGCAGTGGGGGCGATAGATGTCGTTGCCACTGCGGCGAAAACCGGCAGTCAACAATCGCTCGTAACCGTTGGCGTTGAGCAGATTGTGATCCATGAGCACCAGCAACTGCTCCTGTTCATGATCCAGATAACTGCAGGGATGCTTGGGAGTCAGCCCTACTTTGAGGATCACTTCTTCAGTCATAAGCTGATCTCCCCCTCTTGCCAGCAGGAAGCCAACAGTGGTTGATGGCCAAGGCGCGCCAGCTCTGCCAGAAAACGGGCCCTTGGCCACTCCTCGATACCCAGGGTCGCCAGAAACGGGTTCTGCATCTGGCAATCGATGAGGGCGCCGTGATGGCGGGCGAAGTGGCGACAGAGTGCCACCATGGCAAGTTTGGCGCCGTTATCAATCCGGCTGAACATGGATTCACCGCAAAACAGTCGGCCGATAGAGAGGCCATACAGTCCCGCTTGCAGCTCTCCCTCCTGCCAGATCTCGATAGAGTGGGCATGACCCAGCCGGTGCAACTGCTGGTAGGCCTCGATCATGGGTTGGCTGATCCAGGTGCCATCGGCAGTGCGACGAGGGGCGGCGCAGGCGGTAATGACTTCATTAAAGGCGCGATTGACGGAAATATCGAATGGGGTACGGCGGATAATCTTCTGCAGTGTCCGTCCCACATGGAGTTGGTCTGGGCGGATCACTCCGCGGGGGTCCGGTGACCACCACAGGGTCGGCTGGTGGGGTTCATTCCACGGGAAGATCCCCTTGTGGTAAGCTGCCAGCAATCTGGCAGGGGAGAGATCTCCGCCGATCGCCAGCAAGCCGTTGGGCTCTTCCAGCGCATGGCTGGGGTCGGGAAACCAGCAAAGCTCATCATCCAGTTGGGTAAGATAGCGAGACATAAGGCAACGAGGTTCATAGATGAAGGCCATTATCCTGATAGTATCCAGCTTGCTCTGCTTTGTCACGGCGCCCGCCGGGGCGGAGGTCTACCAGCGCAATACCGCGCGGCCGGTCAATCAGGTGGTGTTTGGTCAGGTCGAAACGGTGCGCAATATTACCCAGCGCCAGATCCTGGAGTCAGAGCACTCTGGCTGGAAGACGCTGGGGGGGGCTGTGTTGGGCGGCCTGCTGGGGAACCAGTTTGGTGGCGGTCATGGCCGTGAAATCGCCACCGCCGTCGGCGCGCTCGCAGGTGCTGCGGCTGCGCAGCAATACCAGTCCGAGGGAACCGTGGTGGAAAACAAGTTGGTGGAGCTGCTGATCCGCAACGAGCAAAATGCCCTTATCAACGTGATCCAGGATTATGATCCCGCCATGGTCTTTGCCAATGGGGACAAGGTGCGCATTCTCTACTTCGATGATGGGGTGCGAGTCGACAAGACTTACTGACTTTCGATAGTCATGGTGATGGGGAGACTGTGGCAGGGAAGGAACCCGCAGACTCTCCTGTCGGAAAGTCTGTCGGGCGGTAATACACGGGACTGATGCCCTGAGGATTCAGATAGCTGTCTCTTGAGAGACTATCTTATCGCGACCGGTGTTCTTTGCCTGATAGAGCAGCCGATCCGCTACGCTCAGCGCCTCGTCCATGGATATCCGCCCGACGCTGATCACGCCGTAACTGGCGCGAACAAAGAGCGGGGTTTCCGGTGACAAGGGTTGCTGGCGCAGCTGCTGACGCAGCCCTTCAAGACGCTTGATCAACACGGGGACGGTACAGTGAGGCACCATCATGGCAAACTCCTCTCCGCCAAACCGGGCGATCATGGCATCGGGGAAGAACTGGGTCAGTAGCCGGGTCAGATGGCAGAGCAGTTGATCGCCGATGGCATGGCCCCAGTGATCGTTGACCTGCTTGAAGTGATCCACATCGAGCACACAGAGTGCAAGAGGCGTCTGTTGGCGCTGATGCTCTTCAAACCATTTTTGCCCTTCGTTGAACCAGTAGCGCCGGTTGTAGAGACCGGTCAGGTAATCACGATTGGCTGACTCCTGAATGCTGTTGAACTGCTCGAGCGCTTCCAGATTGTGGCTGACCCGACACTGCAGCTCTTCCGGCTCGAACGGCTGGTTGAGAAAGTCGTTGGCGCCTTGCTTGAGGTAGC
The DNA here is from genome assembly GCF_049173735.1 of Aeromonas sp. 602396. Classification (NCBI taxonomy): domain Bacteria; kingdom Pseudomonadati; phylum Pseudomonadota; class Gammaproteobacteria; order Aeromonadales; family Aeromonadaceae; genus Aeromonas; species Aeromonas sp. 602396. Next base: position 148,518 of record NZ_JAAKSD010000008.1, read on the forward strand.
GAGCAGAGAGACCGCGCTTGTCCGAGACCGAGATCCCGATAATCGCGAGCTGCTGCTTGCTGTAACGCTCTCTCAGCATCCGCACCAGACTGATGCCATCGATATCCGGCATATAGTAGTCGACCAGTGCCAGCCGGATGTCCGGGTGTTGCTCCAGCATCGCCATCGCTTCACGGGCATGACTGGCCTCATGCACCTGCAACAACTGCTTGCGCAACTGGGCCATGGTGCGGTGACGGGAGGTGCGTGAGTCGTCGACTACCAGCACTTCGATCGACTGGTTGAGATAGAGGCGGTGCACCAGACTGACTGCATATTGCAGCGAGTGGCGGGAATCCTTCATCACATAGTCCAACACGCCGGTTTCCAGCCAGGCGGCACGTTTATCCTCGCTGATGTCGGCAGTGAGGATCACCACCGGCAAACCTCGAGCCAGCAGCTCGTTGACCGCTTCGCCACGGGGCGCATCCGGCAAGGTTAAGTCCACCAGCGCGACCACATACTCCTCGCCCCGACAGTGACGGGCGCCTTCGAGGGTATCGAAGGCATCGATCTCGAGGCCTGTCTGCTGGGCAATGGCCTGAGTCAGCATACGGCGGATGGTCAGGCTATCTTCGACAATCAATATCTTCTGTTTCATTAGACTCCTTTAAATAAAAAAGGCATACCGACTGGTATGCCTTATATCACAACTGCGCTTGTTTATTGCGCGTCGAGGTAGCGTTCGGCATCGAGGGCTGCCATGCAGCCGGTACCGGCAGAGGTGATCGCCTGACGGTAGTTGTGATCGGCCACGTCGCCGGCAGCGAAGACTCCTTCAATGCTGGTCTGGGTGGCAAAACCGTCGAGGCCGCCACGTACCTTCAGATAGCCGTTTTGCATCTCAAGCTGGTCATCGAAGATCTGGGTATTGGGCTGGTGGCCGATGGCGATGAAGACGCCCATCAGCGGTAGCTCGCTGGTGCTGTTGTCCTGAGTGTTGCGCAGGCGCACACCGGTGACCCCCATCTGATCACCCAGCACTTCGTCCAGGGTCTGGTGGGTGTGCAGCACGATGTTGCCGCTCGCAACCTTGTCGTGCAGACGCTTGATCAGGATCTTCTCGGCACGGAATTCGTCGCGGCGGTGGATCAGGTGCACCTTCTTGGCGATGTTGGCCAGATACAAGGCTTCTTCAACTGCGGTGTTGCCACCGCCGATCACCGCCACTTCCTGATTGCGGTAGAAGAAACCGTCACAGGTGGCACAGGCAGAGACGCCGCGCCCTTTGAAGGCCTCTTCGGAGGGCAGGCCCAGATACTTGGCGGAGGCGCCGGTCGCAATGATCAGGGCATCGCAGGTGTATTCGCCGTTGTCCCCTTTGAGGCGGAACGGGCGCTGAGTCAGTTCGACACTGTTGATGTGATCAAACAGGATGCGGGTATCGAACTTCTCCGCATGCTCTTTCATGCGTTCCATCAGGGCCGGGCCGGTCAGGCCTTCCGGATCACCTGGCCAGTTTTCCACTTCGGTGGTGGTGGTCAGCTGACCCCCTTGCTGCATGCCGGTGATGAGCAGGGGATTGAGGTTGGCGCGGGCGGCATAGACGGCCGCGGTGTAACCGGCCGGGCCTGACCCCAGGATCAGCAATTTGCTGTGAGTGACTTGGCTCATGATGTGATTTCCGAGACGTGATGATTTTGCGCGATTGTAGGTAATTCGTGATCCGGGGTCAAAGGCCAGTGAGTCGATTGTTTCAATCGGCTTCCTGCATCACTGCGCAGTCCGGTCGGGCATGAAAAAGAGATAAAAAAACCGCCCATCGCGGGCGGATTTTCACTCATCTCCAACTGGCGCAGGCCAGAGCAGATCAGTTCAGCAGGGTCAGGGGATCCGTGTAGGCAAGGCCATGCGCCACGGCCACTTCCTTGCAGGTGAGCTTGCCCTCCATCACGTTGAGCCCGTGCAGCAGGTTGGGATCGTTCAGCAGTGCCTGACGATACCCTTGCTGGGCCAGCTTGATAATAAAGGGGAGGGTGGCATTGTTGAGCGCCACGGTCGAGGTGCGGGCCACCGCCCCTGGCATGTTGGCGACACAGTAGTGCACCACCTCATCGACGATATAGGTCGGATCCTGGTGGGTGGTGGCGTGGGAGGTTTCCACACAGCCGCCCTGATCGATGGCCACATCGACGATGGCAGAACCCGGCTTCATGCGCGCAATGTGGTCACGGCGGACAAGTTTTGGCGCAGTGGCACCCGGCACCAGCACACCGCCGATGACCAGATCGGCCGCCAGCAGATGGCGTTCCAGGGTCTCGCTGTTGGAATAGACCACTTTGGCCGCTCCCTGGAACTCGTTATCGAGACGGCGAAGGGTATCGACGTTGTTGTCGAGGATGGTCACATCCGCGCGCAGGCCAATGGCCATGCGGGCTGCATTGGAGCCGACCACGCCGCCACCGATGATCACCACCTTGGCCGGTTCGACACCGGGTACGCCGCCGAGCAGCACACCGCTACCACCGCGCGATTTTTCCAGCGCCTGGGCACCTGCCTGAATAGACATGCGACCTGCGACTTCCGACATGGGGGCCAGCAGGGGCAGGCCGCCACGGCCGTCGGTGACGGTTTCATAGGCGATACAGATGGCGCCGCTTTTCAGCAGGGCTTCGGTCTGGGGCAAGTCTGGCGCCAGATGCAGATAGGTGAACAGGGTTTGACCCGGACGCAGCATGGCACATTCGACAGGCTGAGGTTCCTTGACCTTGACGATCATCTCGGCTTTGGCGAAAACCTCTGCTGCAGAGGCCAAAATTTCGGCTCCAACAGCGATATAATCTGCATCGCTGAAGCCAATGCCGTTTCCGGCACCGCTTTGGACGAAAACAGTATGGTTTCGTGCTGTCAGTTCACGTACACTGGCCGGAACCATGCCTACGCGGTATTCATGGTTTTTTATCTCTTTAGGTACACCGATAATCATGCTATCCCTCGTCTATAGATTGGTGTTTCATGTTGCCAAAATGTTAACCAACATTTGCGCCTAGTATATTCAGGTATTGACAGGATTTGTGACCATAATTATAAAATGACTGGTGATTCTTACCAAAAAATAGCCAAAGGATGGAATAAAATGATGGAAGCTAAGAGTCGGCTAAAGGATTTGGACAGGATTGACCGCAACATTCTTAATGAACTGCAAAAGGATGGCAGGATTTCGAATGTTGAGTTGTCCAAGCGAGTTGGCCTGAGTCCTACACCGTGTCTGGAACGGGTTCGTCGCCTCGAGCGACAAGGTTATATCGAAGGATATGCCGCTATTCTGAACCCTCATTATCTGGACGCATCTCTGCTGGTGTTTGTAGAGATAACCCTCAATCGCGGGGCGCCTGATGTGTTTGAACAGTTCAACAAGGCTGTTCAGGTGCTCGAAGAGATTCAGGAGTGTCATCTGGTTTCCGGTGACTTCGACTATCTGCTCAAGACCCGAGTCAGCGACATGTCGGCTTACCGCCGTCTGTTGGGGGAAACCCTGCTGCGTCTGCCCGGTGTCAATGACACCCGCACCTACGTGGTGATGGAAGAGGTCAAGCAGAGCAGTCGTCTGGTGATCAGCACCCGATAAAGCAGGTTATGCCGTGGTATCTTTTCCATATGAGACACCATGACAGTCAGAAACGAGCGGCCGGTCCGCTCGTTTCTTCTTGTAAAGATAATTGCAAATATGGCCCCGTCCCATCAGGCTCTGGCTGACAATCGATGGGCTTTTCGGGGATACTAGGCCCCCTTATTTCCTGCATTACATGTTTTCAGAAAGGAGCCGGAGTTTGGCCGATAAAAAGCTGTTTACTCCTTTATCAGGTACACAACGGATCTTCGAAGCCGTCTTGATCGCCATCACCCTGATGGCTGCTTATCTTCTGCTTGCCCTGTTGTCCTATCATCCCGCTGATCCCGGCTGGTCCCAGACCTCCTGGCAAGGGGAGGTAAAGAACCTCGCCGGTAGTGCCGGTGCCTGGCTCGCCGATATCACCATGTTTACCTTTGGTGCCTTCTCCTATCTGGTGCCGCCGCTGGTGGTGCTGCTGGGCTGGAGTCTGTTCTGGCGCCCGAGCCGTCTGCTTGATGTGGATTACCTCACCCTGGGGGTGCGGATCATCGGCTTTATCCTGACCGTGCTTGGCATGTCGGCCATTGCCAGCATGAACTTCAACGATATGCAGAACTTCTCCGCCGGTGGTCTGGTGGGGGATGTGATCGCCTCCGCGGTGGTGCCGCTGTTTGGCGGCGTCGGGGCCAATCTGATGCTGCTCTGCTTCGTGGCAACCGGCATCACCCTGTTTACCGGCTGGTCCTGGCTCACCATCGTCGAGCAGATCGGCGCGGCCTGCACCGGTTCGGTCAGCGCTGTTTACCACTTCCCGACTACCCTCGGCCGCTGGCTGACCGGTGGCTGGCGTCAACCCCGCAACGAGGGGCCGGATCCCTTGCTGGAAGGCGGGGTCGGGGCCATCGCGTTTGATGATGAGGAAGATGAGCCGCACACCAGCTGGACTCGCAAGCCCAAGGCCAAGAACCAGAAGGCTGCCGCCGAAGAGTGGCTGCCGGAACTCGACGACGATACCTTCGAGTTCGATCCCCAGTTTGATGATGAGGATGACGAGCCGGCTCCGGCTGCCAAGCCGAAACGTGCGGTGGCGGCTGCCAATGGGCGCCGTCAGCCGGTACTGGCTGTGGCCGATGACGATGATGAGGACGATCTGGATCTGCCCTGGGCCGAAGGGGACGACGAGGTTGCCGCGCCTGTTGCAGTCGCACCGACCAAGCCCAAGCGTCGTCCACAATCTACGCTGCCGCCGTTGCCGAGTATCGAACTGCTGGACAGACCGCCAGCCAAGACTCAGATGATGAGCAAGGATGAGCTGGAGCGCATGGGCCGTCTGGTGGAGGCCAAGCTTGCCGATTACAACGTGCAGGCCAAGGTGGTCGGTGTCTATCCGGGCCCGGTCATTACCCGTTTCGAGCTGGATCTGGCGCCGGGCATGAAGGCGAGCAAGATCACCAACCTCTCGCGCGATCTGGCCCGCTCCTTGTCTGCCAGCAGCGTGCGGGTGGTGGAAGTGATCCCGGGTAAAACCTATGTCGGTATCGAGCTGCCCAACCGGGTGCGTCAGACCGTTTACCTGCGCGAAACCCTTGACTGCGATGCTTTCCGCGATAGCCGCAACCCGCTCACCATGGGCCTGGGTCAGGACATCGCAGGGGAGCCGGTGGTGGTGAACCTGGCCAAGATGCCTCACCTGCTGGTGGCCGGTACCACAGGTTCCGGTAAGTCGGTGGGGGTCAACACCATGATCATCTCGATGCTCTACAAGTCATCCCCCGATGATCTGCGCTTTATCATGATCGATCCCAAGATGCTGGAACTCTCGGTCTACGAAGGGATCCCGCATCTGCTGACCGAGGTGGTGACCGACATGAAGGATGCCGCCAACGCCCTGCGCTGGTGTGTGGGCGAGATGGAACGCCGTTACAAGCTGATGTCGGCAGTCGGGGTGCGCAACCTCAAGGGCTACAACGACAAGGTGCTGGCTGCCATCGAGGAGGGGGAACCCCTGCTGGATCCGTTGTGGCGCCCGGGTGACTCCATGGATCAGATGCCGCCGGAGCTGGAGAAACTGCCCCACATCGTGGTGGTGGTGGACGAATTTGCCGACATGATGATGATCGTCGGCAAGAAGGTGGAAGAGCTGATTGCCCGTATCGCCCAGAAGGCACGGGCCGCCGGTATTCACCTCATTCTGGCGACCCAGCGTCCGTCGGTGGATGTCATTACCGGTCTTATCAAGGCCAACATCCCGACCCGGATTTCGTTCCAGGTGTCGAGCAAGATTGACTCCCGGACCATCATCGATCAGGGCGGCGCCGAATCTCTGCTCGGCATGGGTGACATGCTCTACATGCCGGCTGGTACTTCCAACCCGACCCGGGTGCACGGCGCCTTTGTCGATGACCACGAGGTACACAAGGTGGTGGCGGACTGGAAACTGCGCGGCGAGCCGAACTACATCGATGAGATTCTTTCGGGCGAATCTGGTGGTGAAGGTGGCAGCGGCGAATATGGCGGTAGTGACGACGAAGAGCTCGACCCCCTGTTTGACGAAGCGGTTGCCTTCGTGGTGGAGTCCCGCCGTGGCTCGACCTCCAGCGTGCAGCGCAAGTTCAAGATTGGTTACAACCGGGCTGCTCGTCTCATCGAGCAGATGGAAAATCAGGGCATTGTGAGCGCCCCGGGTGGCAACGGTCAGCGCGATGTGCTGGCTCCGCCGCCGGTGCGGGACTAAGGCCCACCCTTTTACTGTTATCCTGGCCATGCCCCTCACGGGCGTGGCCTTTTATCGAGATGGTCGTTATGAAAAGCATGATGAAAAAACAGCTGTTGATCGGATCCATGCTGCTGGTTGCCAGCAGCCAGGTGTGGGCCGACGCGGCCAGCGATCTCAAGCAGAAGCTGGCCAGTGTCAGCCTCTTCTCCGCCAAGTTCTCCCAGACTGTCTACGACAGCAAGGGCAAGGAGCTGCAGCGCGCCAGCGGCGATCTGCTGGTGCAGCGCCCAAACCATTTCAATTGGCATACCACTGCGCCTGACGAGAGCCTGATCGTGGCTGATGGCAAGGATGTCTGGGTGTATGATCCCTTCGTCGAGCAGGTCACCGCCCTTAAAATGAAGGATGCGGTGCTCAATACCCCCTTCGTGCTTATCACCGGCAATGACGAAAAACTGTGGAAGCAGTACGACGTGACTCAGCAGGGTGATGTCTACACAGTCACCAGCCGTGATCCGAGCGAGCTTATCGCCTCCTTCCGTGTAACCTTCGATCGCGACAACAACATCAGCCGCTTCGATGTGAAAGAGGCGCAGGGGCAGTGGACCGAATTTACCCTCAATAACTTCAACCGCAAGCCGGTGCTCAAGGGTAACGAATTTGTCTTCAAGATCCCGAAGGGGGTCGAGCTGGATGATCAGCGCTGATGAGCAATCTGTCGCTGGATTTCTCCTCGGACTTGCGTCCGCTGGCGGCCCGGATGCGGCCGCAAAACCTCGACCAGTATATCGGTCAGCAGCATATCCTGGGGGCTGACAAGCCCCTGCGCAAAGCGATCCTGGCGGGTCACTGCCACTCCATGATCCTGTGGGGGCCACCCGGTACCGGTAAAACCACGCTGGCGGAGCTGGTGGCTCACTACTGTCAGGCGGAAGTGGAGCGACTCTCGGCAGTGACCTCAGGCATCAAGGAGATCCGCGCCGCCATCGACAAGGCCAAAGAGAACAGCTGGCGCGGGGTGCGCACCATCCTCTTCGTGGATGAAGTGCACCGCTTCAACAAGAGTCAGCAGGATGTGTTCCTGCCTCATATCGAAGATGGCACCATCACCTTTATCGGTGCCACCACCGAAAACCCCTCGTTCGAACTCAACAACGCGCTGCTCTCCCGTGCTCGGGTCTATCTGCTCAAGCGACTTGAGGAGAGCGACATCCTCGCCATGCTCGATCAGGCGATGACCGATCCCCGTGGTCTCAATGATCCGGTGCTCACCTTTGCCCCCGGGGTGAAGGAGGCGCTGGCCAAGGCGGTGGATGGGGACGGGCGTAAATCCCTCAACTATTTGGAGCTGTTGGCCGACATGGCCGAAACCGACAGCACAGGGGCGAGGGTGATCGACAGCGCGCTGCTTGCCGCCGTAGCGGGGGAACATGTGGCCCGCTTCAACAAGGGGGGGGATCACTTCTACGACCTCATCTCGGCGGTGCATAAATCTATCCGCGGCTCGGCACCGGATGCGGCACTCTACTGGTATGCCCGCATGGTGAGTGCCGGCTGCGATCCGCTCTACATTGCCCGCCGCTTGCTGGCCATCGCCTCGGAAGATGTGGGCAATGCCGATCCCCGTGCCATGCAGGTGGCTCTATCTGCCTGGGATTGTTTCCACCGGATCGGGCCGGCGGAAGGGGAGCGGGCTATCGCCCAGGCGATCGTCTATCTCGCCTGTGCCCCCAAGAGCAATGCGGTCTACACCGCCTGGAAGGCAGCGCTCAATGATGCCAAAAACCTCCCTGACTTCGAGGTGCCGGTGCACCTGCGCAATGCGCCGACCCGGCTGATGAGCGATCTGGGCTATGGCGCCGAGTATCGCTATGCCCATGACGAGCCGGGCGCCTATGCTGCGGGGGAGGAGTATTTCCCCCCCGAGCTTGCCGGCAAGCAGTACTATCAGCCTACCGATCGTGGCCTTGAAAAGCAGATCGGCCAGAAGCTCGATTATCTCCACGAGCTGGATCGACAGAGCTCGCAAAAACGGGGCCGATAGCCCCGCTTGTTTGTCAGCAGAATGAAAATTGGTCAAGTACCGGAATAATTGGGGTGTTTGACCGCACAAGTCGGCAAAAACGACCCAAATAGTCCCTGTTCGGGCAGGGGGGCGGTCTGCTACACTGCCCCTCTGACCCCGTTGGTTTCGGCCTGATACCATCTTCTTGATTTCGAAGGCCTGACTCTCAAGGCGACGGGGGCCAACCGATGTTAACTTCCGGATCTGTTTTTTAGCCCGTCATGATGACTCAGGCCCAGATCCCTTATTAAAAAAGTAGGTAACCCATGCTGGATCCCAAATATCTGCGCAGCGACATCGATGAAGCTGCCGCTCGTCTGGCGACACGTGGCTACGTTCTGGACGTAGCGGCTGTCAATGCTCTGGAAGAGAAGCGCAAGGATCTGCAGTCCCGTACCCAGGAGCTGCAGGCCGAGCGCAATGCCCGCTCCAAGTCCATCGGTGAGGCTGCCCGTCGCGGTGAAGATGTTGGCCCGCTCAAGGCCGAGGTGACCAAGATCAATGACGAGCTGGAAACCAGCAAAGTCGAGCTGGATGCGCTGCTGACCGAGCTGAAAACCATTGCCGACGCCATCCCCAACCTGCCGAGCGAAACCACCCCGGTGGGTCGTGACGAGAACGACAACGTGGAAGTGCGCCGTTGGGGTACCCCGCGTCACTTCGACTTCCCGGTACGGGATCACATCGATCTGGGCGAAGCGGCCAAGGGCGTTGATTTCAAGAACGGCGTCAAGCTCTCCGGTTCCCGTTTCGTGGTGATGAAGGGCCAGATTGCCCGTCTGCACCGCGCCCTGGCCCAGTTCATGCTGGATCTGCACACTCTGCAGCACGGTTACACCGAGTGCTACGTGCCCTATCTGGTCAACCCGGACAGCCTGTACGGTACCGGCCAGCTGCCGAAGTTCTCCCAGGATCTGTTCAATACCGGTATTGACGGCGAAGGGGAAGAAGAGGGCAAGGTGCGCAAGTTCTCCCTGATCCCGACTTCCGAAGTGCCGCTTACCAACATGGCGCGCGACGAGATCTTCGATGAGCAGGAGCTGCCGATCAAGATGACCGCTCACAGCCCCTGCTTCCGCTCCGAAGCGGGCTCCTACGGTCGTGATACCCGTGGTCTCATTCGTATGCACCAGTTCGACAAGGTCGAGATGGTACAGCTGGTTCACCCGGAGAAATCCTGGGAAGCGCTGGAAGAGATGGTGGGTCACGCCGAGAAGGTGCTGCAACTGCTGGAGCTGCCGTATCGCGTGATGGCGCTCTCTACCGGTGACATGGGCTTCTGCGCGGCCAAGACCTACGATCTGGAAGTGTGGCTGCCGGCCCAGAACACCTACCGCGAGATCTCCTCTGTCTCCAACTGCACCGACTTCCAGGCGCGCCGCATGCAGGCTCGCGTGCGTGTCGATGGCAAGCCGCAGCTCATTCACACCTTGAATGGCTCAGGTCTGGCTGTGGGTCGTACCTTGGTCGCTGTGCTTGAGAACTACCAGCAGGCAGATGGTCGTATCGCCATTCCGGCCGCGCTGCAATCCTACATGGGTGGCCTGACCCACATCGGGTAAGCTCACGCAGCTGACCACAACGCCATGGCATTGCCATGGCGTTGTGCATTCTGGCGCCGAACAATCGTTTTAGTGCTGAAAAAAATGCAGCTTTTCGGCGCCGCTTTGAACAGTTAACACATTTTTATCAAGCAATGCGCAATCGTTTTTGTTAGACTGCGCCGCAATTTCGCAGGACATCTTTTTCTATGGTCTGGATTGATTACGCCATCATCGGCATCGTCGGTTTCTCTGCTCTCATCAGTCTGGTGCGCGGCTTCGTCAAGGAGGCCATGTCTCTTGTCACCTGGTTCGTCGCCTTCTTTATTGCCAGCCATTTCTATCCTGATCTCGCCGTCTATTTCACCTCCTTCTCCGATGCGCTGGTTCGCAACGGTCTGGCCATCGCAGCCCTGTTTGTGGCGACCCTGATCCTCGGCAGCGTGGTCAACTATGTGGTGGGCCTGTTGGTGGACAAGACGGGTCTCTCCGGTACCGATCGGGTGCTGGGGGTCTGCTTCGGTGCAATTCGCGGGGTGCTGATCGTCAGTGCCCTGCTTTTTTTCATGGATACCTTCACCAGCCTCTCCCAGAGCGACTGGTGGGTGGCGTCCAAGCTGGTGCCGGAGTTCAAGCCGGTGATCCAGTGGTTTTTCGGGTTCATGTTGAACTCATCCAGTTTTCTTAAACAGGTATAGTGACTTCGAGGTAGCAAAGACATGTGTGGTATTGTCGGTATAGTTGGCACCACCCCCGTCAATCAGGCCCTCTACGACGCCTTGACGGTGTTGCAGCACAGGGGACAGGATGCCGCCGGGATCGTGACCATTGATAGTGGAAACTTCCGGCAACGCAAGGCCAATGGCCTGGTGAAGGACGTGTTTGAAGTGCGCCACATGCAGCGTTTGCAAGGGAACATCGGCATAGGTCATGTCAGATATCCCACCGCAGGCAGCTCAAGTGCCGCTGAAGCCCAACCTTTTTATGTGAACTCTCCCTACGGCATGGTGCTGGCCCATAACGGCAACCTCACCAACGCCAAGGAGCTCAAGGAGCAGCAGTTCAAGGTCGCCCGTCGTCACATCAACACCACCTCCGATTCGGAAGTGTTGCTGAACGTGCTGGCCCACGAGCTGGATCGCTGTGACAAGATGGCCCTGCGTCCCGAAGATATCTTCGCTGCGGTGCGCAGAACCCATCAGCAGATCCGCGGTGCTTATGCGGTGGTCTCGCTGGTGATTGGCCATGGTCTCATCGGTTTTCGCGATCCCAACGGCATTCGCCCGCTGATCCTCGGTCGTCGTCAGGACGAGCAGGGCCAGGTGGAGTACATGCTCGCCTCCGAGAGCGTGGCGCTCGACGCCATCGGTTTCGAGACGGTGCGGGATATTGCGCCGGGTGAAGCCATCTACATCACCGAGCAGGGCCAGCTCTTCTCCGAGCAGTGTGCGGAAAACCCGCAGATGAGCTCCTGCATCTTCGAATATGTCTACTTCGCTCGTCCCGATTCGTGCATCGACAAGGTCTCGGTCTACGCCGCCCGCCTCAACATGGGTCGCAAGCTGGGTCAGAAGATTGCCCGCGAGTGGGAAGATCTCGACGTCGATGTGGTTATCCCCATCCCCGAAACCTCCTGTGACGTGGCGCTGGAGATCGCTCACACCCTGGATCTGCCATACCGTCAGGGCTTCGTGAAGAACCGCTACATCGGCCGTACCTTCATCATGCCGGGCCAGACCCAGCGCAAGAAGTCAGTGCGCCGCAAACTCAACGCCATCAGCTCCGAATTCAAGGGCAAGAAGGTGTTGCTGGTGGATGATTCCATCGTGCGTGGTACCACGTCCGAGCAGATCATCCAGATGGCCCGTGAAGCGGGGGCAGCCAAGGTCTACTTCGCCTCGGCGGCGCCGGAAATTCGCTTCCCCAACGTCTATGGCATCGATATGCCCACCGCCAACGAGCTGATCGCCCACGGCCGTGAAGTGGAAGAGGTGTGCAAGCTGATTGGCGCTGACGGTCTGATTTTCCAGGATTTGGAAGATCTGGAAGCTGCCGTACGGGAGATCAACCCGGATCTGCGTCACTTCGAGACCTCGGTGTTCAATGGCCACTACGTCACCTCCGACGTGGATCAGTCCTATCTGGATCACCTCAATGCCCTGCGCAACGATGACACCAAAGCGGTGCGTGAGTGGCAGGAAGGCACCAGCAATCTGGAAATTTTTAACGAAGGAAGTTAAACGTTTGCGGTTTTGCCGGATGGGATAGCGAGATGGGGGCCTGTTGCCCCCATTGTCGTTTTTGCCTCACACAGGCAGAAGGGGGAGGAGATATCTGTTTGAAAAACATCCGCTTATCTTGCCGGATATGGGCATGGCCAGCAGGATCCGCTAGCATAGGCGGCAACATATATGACCGATACGCTTTTAAGAGACGAGAGTTCAGATGGATGATCTGCTAGCCCCAGTGCGCCAGTTTTTGCAGTGCGAGACCCCGGATGAGTGGGTGGAGATGGCGCGAGATCCGGCCCGTTTGCCGACCCTGCTCATCGATCACGCCAACTGCGAGACCAAGGCCGCACTCACTGCCCACAGTCTGGTGCGCCGCTACTGCCTGCCCAAGGGCAAGCGCCATCTGCTGCCCAAGCTGGAGTTCTATCGCGAGCTGGATGCCATTCCGGAGAAGGCCGAGATCCTGGGCAAACGCAGCATGGGGGAGTCTGATCGCACCGTCTTTGCCGAGCTGGAGCGCAATCCACTGCTGTTTCCCATGGTGCGACTCATTCAGGAGGAGCTGCACCACTTCGAGCAGGTGCTGGAGATCATGCAGGCCCGCGGCATCGAATACGGGCCGGTGACGGCCTCCCGCTATGCCCGTCAGTTGATGCAGCATGTGCGCACCCATGAACCGGCCACCATAGTCGACAAGATGATCATCGGTGCCTATATCGAGGCCCGCTCCTGCGAGCGGTTTGCCAAGCTGGCGCCCCATCTGGACGAAGAGCTGAGCCGCTTCTATGTCTCTTTGCTGCGCTCCGAAGCGCGTCACTATCAGGATTACCTGAGCCTGGCCGAACAGTACGCAGGGGAGGATATCAGCGAGCGGGTGGCCTTCTTTGGCAAGCTGGAAGCCGAGCTAATCTGCTCGCCGGATCCCCAGTTCCGGTTTCATAGCGGCCTGCCTGTCACATCTGACAGTTGTTGACGCACAGGGGGCAAACTACTATTGCCCTGTTCCTACTACGAGCGACAAGTAGTTACTTTTGAGCGCAATTCCCGGCCCTGAGCCGGGATCTTTTTTTCTGTCGTACCTCCTTCCTGCTTTTGGCGCTCTATGCTGAATCCCTGGCTATTTTTGCGTCTTCCCCTTGCGATGAAATCCTGTTCGAACAGCCGGTTATTGTGGTGATAAAGTGCTCATTCAGGTGGCTCACCCTTGTAGAAACGGGCGAAACCGTGTACTTTTTTGCCTTCGCAAGATTTGAATAACCAATCAATAGGAGCGTGTATGCGCATTGTTCTGTTGGGGGCTCCGGGCGCCGGCAAAGGTACCCAGGCTCAGTTCATCATGGAAAAACACGGTATTCCCCAGATCTCCACCGGCGACATGCTGCGTGCGGCGATCAAAGCGGGCACCGAGCTCGGTCTGAAAGCCAAAGCTGTGATGGACGCAGGTCAGCTGGTCTCTGACGACATCATCATCGGTCTGGTCAAAGAGCGCATCGCTCAGCCGGACTGCGCCAAAGGCTTCCTGTTGGACGGTTTCCCGCGCACCATTCCCCAGGCGCAAGCCATGAAGGACGCCGGTGTCGTGGTTGATTTCGTACTGGAGTTCGATGTGCCGGACGAAGAGATCGTCAAGCGCATGAGCGGCCGTCGCGTTCACTCCGGCTCCGGCCGTACCTACCACGTGGTGTTCAATCCGCCGAAAGTGGAAGGCAAGGATGACGTGACCGGTGAAGATCTGGTGATCCGCGCCGACGACGAAGAGACCACAGTACGCAAGCGTCTGGATGTATATCATCAGCAGACCGCGCCGCTGATCGGTTTCTACGGCAAAGAGGCGGAAGCGGGCCACACCCGTTACGTCAAGATCGACGGCACCCAGCCGGTTGATCTGGTCAGCAAGCAGCTTGCCACCATTCTGGGCTGATCTTTGCTGCCGGCACTGTTTCCCGTGCCATCAGATAAATAAAGAGAAGGGCCCTGTCGGGCCCTTTTTGCATAATGACAGATAGACAGGAAGCCAACGTGACCACGAAAACCGGAATATTGCTGGTCAATCTGGGTACCCCAGCCGCACCGACCACCGCTGCCGTCAAAGCGTTCCTCAGCCAGTTCCTGCACGATCCCCGTGTGGTGGACCTGCCCCGTTACCTCTGGTGTCCGCTGCTCCACTTCATCATCTTGCCGACGCGCTCGCCCAAAGTGGCCAAGCTCTATCAGCAGGTCTGGACCGAGCAGGGCTCGCCGCTGATGGTGATAAGCAAGCAGCAGCGCGCTGCGCTGGAGCAGGAGCTCAAGCGGGAGGGGGTCGATGTGCCGGTGGAGCTGGCGATGACCTATGGTTCCCCGTCAGTGAATGATGGCTGGCAGGCGCTCAAGGCCAAAGGGGTCAACCGGGTGATCCTGTTGCCGCTCTATCCGCAATATTCGGTCAGTACCACCGCCTCGGTCTTCGATGCCTGGAGCAAGGCGATGAAGAGAGAACGCAATCTGCCGGTGGTACGGCTCATTCGTGATTATCACGCCCATCCCGAATATATACAGGCGCTGGCCATGAGCGTGCGCCGTCACTGGGAGCAGCACGGTCAGGGTGATCACCTGCTGATGTCGTTCCACGGTATTCCCGAGCGCTACGAGAACGAAGGGGACCCCTATGGTCATCAGTGTCGCCACACCGCCACTCTGCTGGCTGAGGCGCTCGGGCTGGAAGCCGGGCAGTGGACAGCCAGTTTCCAGTCCCGCTTTGGCAAGGAGGAGTGGCTCAAGCCCTACACAGACGTGACCATCGCTGGCCTGCCGGTCGCCGGGGTCAAGCGGCTCGATGTAATTTGTCCTGCCTTTGCCGCCGACTGCCTCGAAACCCTTGAGGAAATTCAGGTACAGAATCGGGAGATCTTCATGGAGGCCGGTGGCGAGCGGTTTGAATATATTCCGGCCCTCAACAGCGATCAGGCCCACATCAGGATGATGGTCTCGCTCATCTGCCGCGAATTGGCATGAGTGACCGGCAGTCAGTCAAACAAGGAGTCGAGTCATGGTACATATCACGCTGATCTACGCAGGCCTGCTTGGGCTGCTGTTTCTGGGGCTCTCCTTCTGGGTGGTCAGACGCCGCGCCCAGTTCGGGGTGATGATAGGGCAGGGGGAAGTCCCCGAGCTGCTGGCGGCGATCCGGGCCCACGGTAATTTTGCCGAGTATGTGCCGCTGACCCTGCTGCTGATGGCGCTGTGCGAGCTCTCCGGTGCCGGTGCGCTCTGGCTGCATGCCGGTGGCGCCATGCTGCTGGTCGGCCGCATCCTGCATGCCATCGGCATCCAGATCCCCAAAGCCCCCAATGTGCCCCGTTTTCTGGGCACCTTGCTGTTCTGGCTCGCCCTCGGCCTCTTCTCGGTGCTGGCTCTGTTGCAGGGGATGGCGGCCGCCTGAAAACCGGCGCTTTGTATGCTATTGAACCACCTCGGGCGGGATGGTTTTTCATGGTGAAAAAGCAAACGTTTTTCCTTGCGGGCCTTGTCTATACTGACTCCATTATTTAAACAGGGCGACTTTTCGGGGCGGCGGATTGTGTTAAAATCCCGCCCCTCTTTCCCCCAGAGCACAGAACATTGCCATGAAATTTCCCGGTCAGCGCAAGTCCAAACACTACTTCCCTGTCGACAGACGCGATCCCCTGGTGCCGCAAAATCCCCTGTTAACCGAACTGGGCAAAGCCTACGTGGTCGGGATTGATCAGACCCTGGTTGATATTGAAGCCCATGTGGATGAAGACTTTCTGACCCGTTATGGTCTGAGCAAGGGGCACTCCGTCGTCATCAACGACGACGTGGCCGAACGGATTTATGACGAGCTCAAGGCCAACAACATGGTAGTGAGCGAGTTTGCCGGTGGCACCATTGGCAACACGGTACACAACTACTCGGTACTGGCCGACTCCCACTCCATCCTGCTGGGTGTGATGAGTCAGGATATTCGCATCGGCTGCTACGCCTACCGCTATCTGTGCAACACCTCTTCCCGCGTCAATCTGGACTATCTGCAGCCGGTGGATGGCCCCATCGGTCGTTGCTTCACCTTCATCACCGAGTGCGGCGAGCGCAGCTTCGGCATCAACGCCGGCAAGATGAACCAGCTGGATGTGCAGCACATCCCGGAGGATGTGATCAAAGGGGCATCTGCCCTGGTGATCACCGCCTATCTGGTGCGTGGTGACGATGGTGATCCGATGAAAGAGGCGGCCATGACCGCGGTGCGTTATGCCCGCGAGGCCGGTATTCCCGTGGTGCTGACCCTGGGCACCCGTTTCGTCATCGACGAAAACCCCCAGTGGTGGCGCGACTTCATTGCCGAGAACGTGACTGTGCTGGCGATGAACGAAGACGAAGGTGAAGCCCTGACCGGCATCGCAGATCCGCTCGGTGCGGCCGACAAGGCGCTCGATTGGGCCGACATGGTGCTCTGTACCGCAGGCCCCATCGGTCTTTACATGGCGAGCTACACCGACGAGGACTACAAGCGCGAGACCACTCATACCCTGTTGCCGGGCGTCATCCCCGAGTTCAACATGTATGAGTTCAGCCGTCCGATGGCCCGCGCCAAGTGCCGCAAACCGACCCGGATCTACTCCCACATCTCCCCGTACATGGGTGGCCCGGAGAAGATCAAGAACACCAACGGGGCAGGGGATGGCGCGCTTTCCGCCGTGCTGCACGACATGGTGGCCAACTCCTATCACCGGATGAATGTGCCCAACTCCGCCAAACACATCTCCGAGTTCCTGACTTACTCCTCACTGGCCCAGGTGTGCAAATACGCCAACCGCGTCAGCTACGAGGTGTTGGCCCAGAGCAGTCCCCGTCTCTCCCGCGGTTTGCCGGAGAAAGAGGACAGCCTGGAAGAGGTTTACTGGGAGCGTTGATCTCCTAATCTGCAAGGCGCCTCCATCGGGAGGCGTTTTTGCAGGCTAATGGGGGTTATCCCGGCTTTTTTGCCGGAATAACCCCAATATGCTTGAGTCCATGTCACTTTTGCGACACCATTTGGCCATCGTATTGTCGCCCGACAATGCCGCAGCACCCGAAAGAAAGAGAGAACCCCATGAGCATGCTTAACGACAATCTTGACGCCAATTTCCAACTGTTTATCGAACAAGTCCGCGAGTCGGGTCAGGTGTGGGGACTGCGCTATGGGGAAGACTGGGTTGTCTGCCGCTCAGCCGAATTTGAAGATGCCGACGTGATGCCGCTCTGGTCTGCCGAAGAGGACGCTCGTCTGCACTGTGTTGACGAGTGGGCCGATTACGAGCCGGAAGTGATCGATCTGGAAGAGTTTCTCGATATCTGGATCAACGATCTGGATGAAGATGATGTACTGGTTGGCCCGAACTGGAACGCCGATCTGGAAGGTCAGGAGCTCGAACCCATCGAGCTGGCCAAGGCACTGGTTGAACTGGACGCCTGAAAGCGCCTCCATTGATGGCATGAACGCACAGGCCATCGGGACAAAGACCGGCATCCGCGAAGGTGCCGGTCTTTTTTATGGTCGAATGGCCCGATTGATGAGTTAAAAGCCGATTTGCCTTTGCACCTGTCAGGGGGATGGTCCATCATCAACCTTTTGCCAAGGGAGGAGCGCCATGTTTGTATTCGACGTAACGGGAGCTGCGGGTGAGAAGGCCAGCATTCGGGTGCAGGCGCTGGATTGGGCGCAAGCCGGACCAGTGACCTTCCAGTGCGATGATGATCAGCTGGCGGTCGTGCTCCTGAGCGGTTGTCGTTGCGATGCGGTGGGCTTTTTCAACCTGTTGGCGGGGTGCAAACCGCTCTATATCGAGCAGTGGCTCAGCTATCTGCAGGAGAGTGGTCGCATTGGCAAGTGGAGCCACCAGACCGAGAGTCCCGCCGATGGGGACTATCTGGCCAGAGCCGGTCTGGAGCACGATGAGCTCAATAGCCTGCTTGGCCAGGTCTATCAGGTGGCGGGGTTCAACCGGTTGCAGATCAACCGTTACCTCAAAAACCGCCACAATCCTACTACACTGGCGACCCGTTACGATCAGAAGGAGTTGGAGCGTTACCGCCAGCTCAATGACATCATTCTGACCCTGTTGAAGCTGAAGCATCCTCAGTAAAGAGCCCCAGCTGGCTGATATCCGGTCGCAGCGGTTGCGGCCGGGCGATCAGATAGCCCTGCAAGCCATCCACATACATCCCCTGCAGCAGCTGTTTCTGGCCAAGCTGTTCTACCCCCTCAGCAATCACCTGACATCCCATCCGATGTGATACATCGACGATCATCCGCACAAACTGCTGGTTGGTCTGATCCTGCTCCAGCCCGGTAATAAGGGCAGGATCCAGCTTGATGTAGTCGGGCTTGAGCTCGCGAAACAGGGTAAAGGAGCCGATCCCCTTGCCGAAATTGGCGATCGCCGAGCGGCTGCCGTTGCGGCGCAGCAGTTCAAATACCCGCTTGGCACCGGTCAGATTGCGTTCCAGATGCTCTTCATCCAGCTCGAACACCAGATTGGCGCTGGTATTGGGATCTTTGAGCAACTGGCGGTCAAGCCAGATCAGGAAGGCGCTGTTTTGCAGCAGGTTGGGGGAGAGATTGACTCCCCAGCGACTCTGATTGGCACCAAAAGCCCGGTATTGACGCATTATATGAACAATCACCAGTTGCTCCAGCCGCATCACCATATCGAGCCGCTGGGCCATGGCAAACAGGGTGTCGGTGGGCAGGGCGGTACCATCGCTGCCGCTGAAACGGGTGTAGATTTCGTTGTAGGCCAGCATGCTGCGGTGCAGGGGCTGGATTGGCTGATAGGTGAAGCTGAGTCGCTCTTGTGCCAGCACTTCAGTCAGCACCTCGCGCCAGTGATGCTGTCCCTGCAGATCGGAGACGTTGTCATCCTGCTGGATGGCCCAGCCATTGATGGTTTCGGTCTGGGCGCGTGCCAGCGCCAAATCCGCCCTGGCCAGCACGGCTTCGATTTTCTGGCCGCTGCTGAGCTTGGTCAACCCCGAGTAACCTGTGCTCTCCAGCTCGTGTTGAGCCTGATAGTGATCGAAAGCCACTTTCAAATCCTGTCCCAGCAGATGGGGGGGAATATTGGCCACCGGTTGCACCAGCACGGCGAAATCAGCCCCCGAAATGCGATAGACCTGATTGCCCGGGAAGCGGCTCACCACCCGCTTGATAAGGGCCGCCATGTCCTTGATGTAGGCATCACCAGACTGGAAGCCGCGCTGGGCGTTGATCTTGCCAAGCTCGGTGGCGCGGATCAGCACCAGACTTGCGGTCTGGGTGTCCTGATCCCGCTGCAGCAACTCGGTCATGTCGCGGCGAAAGGCGTGGCGGTTGAGTAGTTGAGTCAGCTCGTCGGTGGTGGCCAGATTGCTCAGTTCGGTCAGCTGACGATGGGCACTCTGTTCGGCACTCTCGAACTGTTCCAGCAGCTGTTGCAGCACTTCCCGGGAGGCGGGCTCATCAAGCAGTGAGGGATCCCGGCTCCTGATGGCCTTGACCCAGGTGAGCTCCTGATGCTGGACCATGCCGTCCATGGTGCGCATGGCCAGCATTAACAACAGGATCATGCCGAGCAGTGTGGTGGCCAGAATAACTGTCAGAGTGAGCGGTGTGCTCTGAAGGGCCAACCAAACTGCTTGCAGGAGCAGCAGGGGTATGGTCACTATGGTGGCGATCATGAAGAGGGGGCGTCCAAGCTTGTGAACCATCTTTTTATCCTTGAAGTGGCTGCTTTATGAGGGAATTTTAACCAAGCTTGCGGTGCAAAGCATGCTATTCCTCGCAACTCGGTGAAAAGGGTCAATTGAAATCGGTTAAATGTGAGTGAAACCACTTTCACAGGTACCGAAACAGGCGAAGATGAGTTGAAAACAGATCAAACAAGGCAGAGGTAAATCATGTTGTTAGAGCCAGAAAATAGTGCCAAAGCACGACAATTGTTGAACCAGAGTATGGCACTGGTGCTGGCAGGTGGACGTGGCAGTCGCCTGAAGCAGTTGACTGACAACCGAGCCAAGCCTGCCGTCCATTTCGGTGGCAAATTCCGGATCATCGACTTTGTGCTCTCCAACTGTATCAACTCGGGGATCCGCCGGGTTGGTGTAGTCACCCAATACAAATCTCACAGCCTGCTGCGTCACCTGCAATCGGGCTGGTCCTTCCTGCGTTACCAGATGAACGAATTCATCGACCTGCTCCCTGCCCAGCAACGGGTGGACGAGGTGCACTGGTATCGCGGTACCGCCGATGCCATCTATCAGAACGTCGATATCATCCGTGACTATGGCCCCAAATACCTGGTGGTGCTGGCAGGGGATCACATCTACAAGATGGATTACGCCGCCATGCTGCTCGACCATGTGCGCCTTGGCGCCAAGGTGACGGTAGCCTGCATCGAAGTGCCGCGGGCCGAGGCCTCTGCTTTCGGCATCATGGATATTGACGAGCAGCGCAAGATCCGCGCCTTCGTCGAAAAACCGGCCAATCCGCCCGCCATGCCGGGTTGCGAAGATCGCTCGCTGGCCTCCATGGGGATCTATATCTTCGAGGCGGAGTACCTCTACCAACTGCTGGAGGAGGACATTCACAATCAGGACTCCAAACACGACTTCGGAATGGATGTGATCCCCCGCATTGTGGAGGAGGGGATGGCCTTTGCGCACCCCTTCAACATGTCCTGTGTCGGGGCACGCGAGGGGCAAAAGCCCTACTGGCGTGACGTGGGTACGCTGGACTCCTTCTGGGAAGCAAACATGGATCTCGCCTCCGTGCTGCCCGAGCTCGATATCTACGATCAGAACTGGCCTATCTGGACCAGCCAGACCCTGACGCCTCCGGCCAAGTTTGTGCAGGACAGAAATGGCCAGCACGGCATGACCATCAACTCCATGTTCTCGGGCGGTACCATTGTCAGCGGATCGTTTGTGCTCAATTCGGTACTCTTTACCAATGTGCGGGTGCACTCCTTCTGCACCCTGGATCAAGCCATCATCTTCCCCGGGGTCGAGATTGGCGCCGGTTGCCGTCTGCGCCGGGTGGTGGTGGATAAAGGGTGTGTGCTGCCCGATGGACTGGTGGTGGGCGAGAATGCCGATGAGGATAGCCGCCGCTTCTACCGCTCCGAGCAGGGGATTGTGCTGGTGACCAAGGAGATGCTGGACAAGCTGGTCTGAGGAAGGCCCTTGAAACTGTGTCAGACGCTGTAATGCAAAGGGAGCCAAGTTGGCTCCCTTTTTCATGCTGGTGAATGGCGAGGATTATTCGCTAACCACCGCTTTGGCGGCCATCACCATGGCGGTGCCGTGCTTGCCACCGGCCGCGGTCACTTGCGGAACGCCATCTTCATCGGTATCGCTGCCGGCACCTTCGATGATGTTCTCGCCGGAGTCGCCGATCCACTCGGCCATCTGCATGCCACCATTGACGGTGCCACGGAACCAGCTGACGTACTGACCGGTCAGTTTGGCCAGCTCCAGCTCGGGCGCCTTCTCGGCACCTTCGTTGCGCAGGTTCAGCATGGCAGAGCGCAGGGCGCCAGAGATGGCCGCCTGGGTCCAGGGAGTGTATTCACCCTGTTTACCCGCCAGCCAGGTGCCCGCCTTGGCATTGAAGTAGGCCTTGTCGGCAGCGACAAACAGCTCGCGGGCGGCGGTGCGGTACTTGGCATCGGAGGTAGCGAGGAAGGCGGCCGTCAGACCGCGGATAGCGGCGAACTGCGCATCGATGGAGTAGCCGGCATCGAGCTTGCCACCCAGGGTTATGCCGTCATGCACCAGACCATTTTTGCCCTTGAGGTTGGCAAGGATGAAATCGGCCTGCTTGCGGATCAAGTCGAGCGCCTGTTGACCCTGCTTGGTCTTGAGGTTCAGCTCGCCATTGTCACCGGCGGCGTAACCGACCGGCAGCGCGTCCTGAGCGCGCTGGAAGATCTGCAGGGCGACCAGTGCGTAAGCGGCGTCAAAGGTGGTGACGTGTTTGCCCTGTTTGCCTGCCTGCCAGCTGTCGACCAGGGTGCCAGCCTTGGCATCAAAGTGCAGGGCCGCCAGGTTCTTGAAGGTGAGGTTTGAGAGATTGATCGCCAGCGAGAAGGCATCGCTGCCCGCGACCGCTTTGCCCAGGTCATTGGTCTTGTTGGCAGCCGGTGCGGCGGCAAACGGCGCACCGTCAAACACGGCGTGGAAGGCCGGGTTCTGGTTGGTGTTGGCGCTGCGCTGATCGCTGAAGGCATAGAACTCGGAGAGCGGCCACAGCATCATCCAGGCATCGCGCAGCTGGGCGGAACCATCCACCACCTCCAGCTTGCCGATGGCGCCGGCATCGTTGTTGCTGGTTTCGGTCACTTTCACCTGATGGGGGAAGTAAATCACGCCCTTGGCCGGATCGTACTGCGGGGTGATCTTGGCGCCCAGTTGCTTGCCATCGAAGCCAAGCTGGTTCTGCATGATGGCCAGCTTGTCGATGGACTGCTCGGTCAGCATCATGCCATTGAAGCCATCGGCGGCAGAGACGCCCAGCTTGTGCTTGCCATCCTGATCCATGGTGGCGGAGGCGGCTTCAACCTCTTCATCGGTCTCGGCCACATGCATGCCGCCGAGGAAGTCTTGCGACCACATCACCTCTTTGAGCAGGATACCGCCCACCGCTGCGGGCACCAGCAGGTTGTCGCTGCCGCTCCAGCGCAGGGTGCTGTAGTCGCGGAAGTAGGCTGGCACCTGGGTCTTGACGGTTTTCTCGGTCCCTTTGGCGGTCTTGATGGTGATCTGGTCGCCATTGACCGGGGTGGCGTTGACGGCCTGGGCAAACTCCGGATTGGCGGAGGCGTAGGGCAGGGAGAGGGGATACATGCCCTGCGGCACTTCATCAGCCGGGAAGCCAACGGCATCGGCCATGGCCAACACCCGTTGCCCCAGAGAGGCCATGGTGCCGCCTCGGGCCAGGTTTTGCGGCCCGTTCACCAGATGCGGGCCCATGCCGGATTGGTAGTTGAGGGCGTACATCGCCTCTTCGGAGTATTCGTAGGATTCGATGCCGGCAGCGAAGTCGAACGGGGTCGGCTCATCGGCACGGTTGGCATCCAGCACATCCAGATCCAGCCCCAGCGCTTCGGCCAGCGGCTCACCGGAGAGCTCGAATTCGGTATAGGCCAGCATGTTGGCGGCGGTATTGAATCTCTTGTCTTCGACCTTGACGGCAGCGTGTGCGGCGCCGCTGATCAGTGCGCAGGCGATCGCCTGAACCAGTACGGTTTTTCTCATGTCCCTTCTCACCATTGGTTTTATTATTGACGCTTCTCATGACGAATCTAAATGAGAATGGTCTGCATTATGCTGTGTTGAGGGGGACTTGAGAAGTAAAAAACCGCCCCATTCGGCTGCACGTTAAACCGGATGTGCGTTGTCGAAGAGGGCGGTTATCTGTTTATTGCGATGAAAGTGCCAGTGCGGCGGTGATCAGAGCACCTTGAACGGGATGACCAGACGGCCCGGCTCTACCTTGAGGGCTTCAACCTTGTCCTTGATCCTGGCTTCGTTCTTGCGGCTGCTGTCGAGGCGGTAGACCGGGGTCTGCGACAGGAACAGGGAGAGCGACTGATTGAAGGTGGGCAGCAGCGGGGTGAGGGCGGCCCCGATATCGGCCGGCTCGGTCTTGACCGAGATCAGTTCAAGGTCGCGCAGATAGATGGCGCCCTGCTCGGCCACATAGTCGGGGCGGGCACTCAGGGCAAAGCGGATCTTCATCTGCTGGCTGCCAAGGGGGCTGCTCACCTGCAGGTCGCCAGCGGCATCCAGCTCGATGCGATCCGCTTGTTTGCGGCCGATACGGCTCTGCATCTCATCCAGACGGATCTTGCTCGACATGATGCCGGGGATCCCCAGCTGTTTTTCAAAAGAGACCTGATCTTTGAGGTACTGGTTGATTTCGGCCTCGCTGACATTGTACTGGGTCAGGGAGCAGGCCCCCAGCAGCAGGGCGAGGGGGAGTAACAACAGCTGTTTCAACATGATGGATTCCGCTTGGGCAACTATGATGGCGCTATCTTACGCGATAACGGGCGTGGAATGAGAGCCTCATACCGTGGGAAATCACGGAGTTGCTGCATTCCCGATTGTTTTTTGGCAACCGCCGGGTTCATCATCGACGAGTGAGCGGAATAGGGCTGAGCTGTTGGCTGCGGGCATGGGTCTACGCCTTAAGCAGAGAGAAGAGCACAGAGAGCGAGAAGAGCAAAGAGAACGAGGAGAGCGTAATGGTTCGGATGGGCAAGGTTGGCTGCAGGGCGCTGCTGTGGCTTGGCTGCATGATGGGACTCTGGAGCCCATCGCTGTGGGCCGAGGTGAAAGTGATCCCGGTATTCGAGGCGCAGGCCGCGGTGCAGACCCTCAAGGAGATCTATCCCCAGCTTGGGGTGAGTGCCATGGGTAATCAGCTGGTGCTGAGCGGGACGCCAGCCCAGCTGCAGGAGGCCGAAGCCACGCTGGCGCAGATCAACCAGCCACCGCAAAGCCTGCTTATCGAGTGGCGGGTCGATGGTGCCGCCAGCGGTCAGCAACTGGGAGGCTCAATCAGTCGCGACGAGGTCAAGCGGCAGTGGTTGCTCGATGGCAACTCCCAGCAGTACCAGCGCAGCCAAAACGACAGCTGGCAGGTGCGCGGGCTTTCGGGCCGTCCCGTGCTGCTGCAGATGGGCTCCTATCAGCCGGTGACTTTCTACCAATGGAACGGGGGCGCCGTGGTGGGGATGATGCCGTTGGTGAACGGCCTCTATGCCACGGCCACCTTGATTGGCGATCGGGTGCAGATTGCGCTGAGCAGCGAACAGGCGAGGCTGGATCAGGGCACCATCAATCGTGGGCAGAGTGCCACCGAGGTGAGCGGGGCCCCAGGCCAGTGGCTGACGGTGGGGGAGCTCTCGACCAGCTCGGCAGATCAGGGGAGTAGCCTCGGCACCCAGCTACAGGGCGGGCGAAGCAGCCAGAGCGAGCGCCAGACCCTGCAGATCCGGGTCACCCGTCAATAAGCAATGTAGTGGTCTAATCATCCCGGACACCATTTTAGGTGGTACAGTCGCCACCATGACCTGAGGTGTTCAATGACAAGATTACGTCGCTCATTTACTGCCGCATTCAAACTCGAAGCCGCATCCCTGGTGCTCGACCAGGGATATTCTGTCCCTGAAGCCAGTCGTTCACTGGATGTCGGTGAAACCGTACTTCGCCGCTGGGTTCAGCAACTGCAATCCGAACGCAGTGGCACTACCCCAATCAGCAAAGCAATGACTCCGGAGCAGCAGAAAATCCAGGAGCTGGAAGCCCGTATCAACCGGCTCGAACGTGAGAAGGACTGTCTAGTCCTGAAATAGGTTTACACATTTTCAACTGGCATTTCTCTACTCAGAACCCCTATGTACCGCATCGGGGGTTCTGTATTTCAATGCATGATGCGGCCGCTCCACGTTGTAAATATTCACAGCTTCACGCACCATTTCCCGTTCTTGCGTCAAATCCTGCGGGCTTTGCAACAACAACTCTCCTTTCAAAATCCCGTTCACCCGCTCCGCCAACGCATTCTGATAACAGTCATACCCATCCGTCATCGAGCATTTCACCCCGTACCGTTCATGTAATGACTGATACAGCCCCGAGCAATACTGCACGCCGCGGTCTGAGTGATGGATTAGCTCCCCGCTGCCACACCGTTGCTTCAGCGCT